>JAUQYZ010000355.1 GCA_030587475.1 Candidatus Sigynarchaeum calidifontis | reverse complement strand
AGCTGGAGCCCTTGCTTCTCGAAATAATTGTTCTCTGTCATGATAGCCATGATTCGTCCACCTTTAATTCACGGGTTTTAGACAAATATGGGTATCACACGGATATAAACTTCACCCAAAATCGAGACGTTTGCGTTAAAACGGGTCGAGACGGCATTGCACGGGCATGTATCACTTCAGTCGTGACATCAAACGTTGAATAGGCTGAAACAGAAAGGCTTTAGAAGGCATAAAGAACTAGTTATACAGGCTCTTGATGCCATGCCGGAAATCCCGGCCGATGCGATTTCATGCGTCGCGCGATCCTTCGGCACCTCGTTCTACCCGCGATGGACGGGAGCAGCCCTAGGATGTGCCTATGTCACCCGGCTCGATAGCTTTAAAAGGACTTGCATGCATGGTTGCATTAGTTGGCAGCAAACCAACACATGCCGCGTGCCCGCGGCGAGCAGCGGATCGCCCGCGCGTGATCGAGCGCGTGGGTGCGATTTCCCATTAGTTTCTTTTGAAATATAATAGGAAAATATTTAAATACTCGGGCGTACAATTAATAGGATTCAGCAGACGAGTTGCGGAGTCACGATGACTAGGTGACTTCGGGTTACATTCATATCGAGCCGTCCGGTCGGAAGCCCTTGAATTGCGAGTCAGTTGGGGCTCCGAATGGCAAAAAACAACCAGATCACGACAACGATGAAATTTCAAGGAGGCACGATGCCCATGAGCAAGACGATCATCCCATCACGCGAATCAAAAATCATCAAGCCAGACCAACCATACGATTTCGAGGACAATCCGAACACCTGCCCCGAGTGCGGGAAGCACGAGATCATCTCCGACGCGCAGCGTGGCGAATCGGTGTGCGCGAGCTGCGGCCTGGTACTCCAGGATCGTGCCATGAACTCCGAACAGGAGCGCCGCGCGTTCACGACCGAGGAAAAGGCCAAGCGCATGCGCACGGGCAGCCCGGTCACGAACCTCCTGCCGGACATGGGGCTCACGACCATCATCGACACGCCCAGCCCGCAGAACCAGCGGCTCTACCGCGCGGTCAAGTGGCAGAACCGCCTGCCGTGGTCGAAGCGCAACATCCTCATCGCCACGACCGAGATCAAGCGCATCGGCGGCATCTTGAACCTGCCCCAGGACGTCAAGGAAACCTCGGCGCAGATCTACAAGAAGGCGTTCAACAAGAAGCTGCTACGGGGCCGCTCGATCAAGGCCATGGTCGCCGCGTGCATCTACTACGCGTGCCGCGCGAGCAAGATCCCCCGCACGATGCAGGAGATCCTCGACCAGTCCACGGTCGATGGCAAGGAGCTGCGCAAGGCGTACCGCACGCTGATCAAGGAACTCGGCCTCAAGGTCCCGTCGCTCGACCCGAGCGCCCTCGTGGCCAAGTACACGAGCGAGCTACACGTGTCCAGCGCCGTGGAGAAGCGAGTGGTCGAGATCTTGCGCCAGGTCAAGAACGAGCGCTTCATCGCCGGCAAGGATCCCAAGGGCCTCTGCGCGGCCGCGATCTACATCTCGGCACGCCAGCTCGGCGAGACGCGAAGCCAGCAAGAGATCGCCCACGTGATCGGCATCACGGAGGTCACGCTGCGGTCGCGGGCCAAGGTCATGATGGACTTTCTCAAGATCGCGTGAACGGCAAGCAATTTCCCGGTCAAACGGGTACCACTAACCTTTCCTTTTTTCGGGTCGTGATCTGGCTTTGTTTAGATCATCTTGAACGGGTTTACGAGATCGTTCCCGTACTTGCTTTTATCCGATATGGCCTTGATCAAGAGCGTGATTGCCTTGTCCACGGCGCTTGCGAATTGCTGCTTGTCGACAAGGTCTGCCTCCACCATCTGCATGCCGCGATCCTTCGCCCATGCAAGTCCCCTTGCACGCGCTGCCGGGGAAACATCCTTGGCGCTGTCCAGACGAACCCCGACGAGGATGGATGGCGGGTGGCTTACCAGCACGCGCTTTAACTCGCGCTCGTACGTGTCAAGGGCCGACAAGCTGCTCGTGGGATCCTCGGTGATGTCATACGTGAACATGACGCCGTGAGCCCCAGGAAAAAAAGCACGTCGAAGATCCGCGAATTCCGGGTCATATGATAAAACCCAGGTAACGACCCGGAAAGATACTGTATCATTGATGAACTTGCGCTCGTAGAGGATGACGGGCTGCAGGGTCGGCAGGTCGGCATCGGTCTTTCCCCACGCGCGGCCGATCTGTCCCTTGCCCGTGTACCTGGAACCGATGACGAGTATCTTTATCGTGTTCTCCTTCATGGTAAAAAAAGCACCCCAGAAACCTACTTGGGAATCACGCAGATGAACGCCGCGGGCTTCGTGCCCTCGTTGGCATAGCCGTGCGGCTCGCCGGACGGGACGAACACGAACTCGTTCGCGGCCACTTTCTCTTTCTTTCCTGTCCCGTCGACCAGAAGGAGCTCGCCCTCGAGCACGTAGATCTCGTGCTCCTCGGGATGCGAGTGCACGCCGATGGAACCGCCCGGGGCCACCTCGAACCGCCGCATGATGAAGTGCGGTGCCTCGTCCTTGGGGATGAGCACGCGTATCGTCGTGCCCGTGGAGTTGTAGTTGGTCACTGCCGCGGCAGCGACCTTGCTGTAGGCGTAGTGCTTCATTGCGCTTGCACAATCGCATCAGGTGTACAAAAAGAATGTGGTAAAAAGGGAAGAACAGGGCCGCGTGTCCCGGGCTAGATGCCGGAGTCTTGCTTGACGTCCTCGTTCAAGACGCCCCACGTGCCGGCGCGGAATATCGCGGCCTTGAGGAACTGGAAGCCGATGTCGTAGAGGCCGCCGTCACCGCCAAGCGCAATGACCCGCGGGATGGGCTTGTCGTAGAGCCCCTTTGTCTTGAGGATCCTGAAGCCGGTCGAGACCGCATCGGCGACCGTGCCGACGTTCTCGTAGAGCATGTGCACCCACGGCACCTTCCACGAGGGAAAGTTGTCCTTGCTCGTGGACACCTCCGTGCAGCTCGTGGCGTTGCAATAGACCACGTTCTTGCCCGCGACGAGCTGGACGCCCGTGGCGAGCTGGGTGAGGATCTCGCCCTCGCCGCAGCCGGCGCACAGGCCGTGGCCGGGGGCCACGTGCTCCTGGTTGGGAACCTTCCGCATGTCGATCTTGTAGGACTCCATCAGGGGCGTCGCGGGGAACGACTTGGCGAGGTTCAGGATGTTGTCGTACCGCTGGCGCGTGGCCTCGATCAAGAAGTGGGTTGTCTTCTCCACGTCGGGGCGCTTGAAAACATGCGCGAACTTGCCCTGGCCCTTCACGAATTGCATGAGCTTGTCCTCGTCGAACGTGGGCTTGCGCTGGAACGCGTACGCGGGCTTGCCGTCCTTGACGCGGATCGAGTACAGCGGCCAGTAGCCCGACTCGGTGGCCAGCCGGTGCAGCTCCGGGCCCTTGTTTTCCGGGTGGCGCCAGCCGCGCTGGCACGACGAGAGGACCTGGATGAACGCCGACCCGGGAGTCTTGAGCGCGTCGACGACCTTGCCGATGAAATCCTTGTAGTAGTACGGGTTGGCAGTCGCGAAGAAGCCGCTGCGCACGCCGAGGAACGCCATGCCGGTCATGATGTCTTGCTTCACGCCCAGCTTGCCGGGGATCTTCTTGCCGTCGGGGCCGGTCGTGGTCGACGCGAAGGGCGGCGTGGCGCTGCTCTCCTGGATCCCCGTGTTCATAAACGCCTCGTTGTCGTAGTTGATGCAGAGGAAGTAGTTGTTCGTCGGCCGGGCCAGCATCTCCTCCAGCGATATCCGTTTCTCTTCTTGTTCTGCCATCTCAGTTCCCTCCGCCCGGTGCGTGGGTGCCGAAATCCAGCGCCTTGTCGACGCCAAGTACCTTGTTCTTGGACTCGCGCAAGCCGACATACTTGAAGCTCGCCCGCTTGCCGCTGATTTTCGCGACGTCCGACTTGATGAAGTTGAACTCGTCAGCCGTGACGTCGCGACCACCGAGACCAACCGTGTATCCCCGGATGGCGACGCTGTACTCGCCCAGCGCCTCGTAGACGCTCTGGGACACTTGCGGGAGCATGGCCCCGGGCGCGTCATCCTTCTCGATCACGGCGATGCGCTCGATCTTGTTTTGCTCGACGACCTTGCGCAGGTAATCGGCGGGGAACGGGCGCCACGTGCGGAGCTTGATGAGGCCGATGTCCGGGTTGTCGAGTTGCCAGCTGGCAATGTTGCCGCACATGGATCCCATCGTGAGGAACGCGGTCTTCTTGCCCTCGATGTTGCGGGTCTCGACTTGCTTGTACTGGCGGCCGCTGGCCTTGCCGTACGCGGCGAACACCTCGTCGATCTGCGCGAGCGTGTCTTTCTTGGCCTCCACGGTCGCGTACCGCTGCTCCATCAAGTACTCGGGGGTCACGAGGCCGCCCCACGTCGCCGGGTTGTCCACGTCGACGAAGTGGCGTTTTTTCTTGGGCACGAGCTTGAGCACCTCCTCGTCGGGCAGCACCCAGTACTTGTGCACGGCGTGCGAGGTGATGAACCCGTCGTGGACGAACATGGTGGGGAATAGTGACTTCTCCGCGATCATGACGGCCATTATCGCGCTGTCATAGGATTCTTGCACGTTCTCGGAGATGATGGCGTTCCAGCCGTAGTCGGCGAGGGTGAATTCCCACGAGTTCCAGATGTTGAGGTTCGGGGCGTTCCACGCTCGTGCCGAGATCAGCATCGATATCGGGAGCCGCCAGCCGACAGCCATGGGCAAGGCCTCTTGCATGAGCAGGTAGCCCTGGCTCGCGGTGGCCGTGAAGACGCGAGCCCCCGTGAGCGCTGCCGCGACGGAATATGACATTGCCGCGAGCTCGGACTCGGTGTTGACGAAGGCAGCTTTCAATGCGCCCTCGTACACGACGTCGGAGAGGCCCTCGACCGATTGCGTTTGCGGGGTGATGGGGAACGCGCAGATCACGTCTGGATCGGTTTGCTTGACCGCTCCCGCGACCGCGTAGTTCCCGGTCATGGTGAGCATGGTTTTCTTTGCGATTGGCTCGAAGAACGGGCCCATTGGTTTGACTGACATGTTTTTTCGCCTCCTCCTACTCCTTCAAGACCGCGACGCGGGCTTTCACGCCCTTCTTGCCGGGGCACACCTCGACGCACACGCGACATCCCTTACAATGGAAGTCGTCAGTGCCGACGACATACCACATGCCGTCGGCGCGTTTTTCGCGGATGATGCACTGGTCCGGGCACATGTAGACGCAATTCGAACACTGGCTGCAGTTTTCGAACTTGAAGTCGATCCGGTAGACGCCCCATCCGCCCGTATTCACTTTTGCCGAACCGCCAGGCGTGTACCATGCGGCTCCTGTGGAAGTTTCCTTCGCACCGGCGTATTGCGGCTCGATGTGACCCCACTCGAGCTTCTTCGCCGCGTTCTCGTCGTAGGGGATGACGGGGGACGTCGTTTCGACCTTGTCGTAGACCTGCTTGACGAGGTCGATGTTTTTCTGCGCCACCGCCCCGCGGAACTGGTCATTGATCGCCGCGTTGAGCTGGTCGATCGTGAACAGGCCCGACACCTTGACGAGTGCGCCGAGGATGGCGGTGTTCGTGATCGGGCGGCCCAACACCTTCATGGCCAGGTCCGTGGCGTCGACCTTGGCGAGGTTCAGCTTGTTGGGGCCGAGCTTCTTGTTGATCTCGTCGAAGCTCAGGTTCGTGTTCAGTATGACCCACGCGCCGGGCCCCGTGCCGCTCGTGATGCACACGTCGCGTAGCAGCGTATCATCGAGGACGCACACGTAACGCGGCACGTAGACCTGCTCGTTGGTCTGTATCATGTCTGCATTCTGCGACAAGCGGGCAAACGCGGCAGTAGGTGCCCCCATGCGCTCGGCGCCGAAGACCGGGAAGCATTTCGCCGGGCCATCGTACGCCATGACCGAGAGCTGCGCGGCCGTGACGGCACCTTGACCCCCGCGCCCGTGGAATCGCAGGTTGTAGACGGTGTTCTTGTCCTTGTCATTTTTTGACATGCAACATCATCTAGACACAAGCAACATGATCGTCTAGACGCAAAGCAACATAAGATTTTCTATCATGCAGTGGAATCGTTCGCCGCCGCGATTCGATTGACCAGCTCGAGCACGATTTTTTTCATCAGCACGACCACGCGCTTGTCGATGCGTTCGGGCACGTCACCCATCGTGTGGTAATTACTCGCCGGGCCTGGATCCTGGGCGGCAATGCCCACGACCCTGATGCCGGCGCGACTGAACGATGCGCCGTCGGTCGAGCCCTCGGGATTCTTGATCACGTCGTGCTTGATGCCCAAGGATGTCATTACCTCATCTGCCATGGCCACGAGGCGCGGATCGTAGTTCGTGCCGAGCCATGCATCACCCTTGACGACGTGGAAGTAGTCGAAATCGGAAATGCCGTCCAGGATGATGACGCTGCAATTACCGGCGAGCAACCCGTCGCGGTGCTTGGCCACGAATGCTTGTGACCCCTTGAGACCGGCCTCCTCGCAGCCCACGAAAGCATACACGAGCCGGCAATCCGCGGGTGCTAGTTCCGGATGTGCCCGGAAATGCCCGGCCAGCCACCTGGCGATGGCGATGCCCGCGAGGTCGTCCATGGCCCCTGGCGAGGCGACCTTCTTGTTCCACGAGAGGTACTGGAAGATGAAATAGAAACCGGGCAAGAAAGGAATGACCGCGAGGTTCCACCAGTTCCAACCACTGGCAATGAGCGCGGGAAACTCCATGATGCCGCGCACGAGCTGGATCAAGCCGAAGACGGCGGCGGAGATGATCCCGGTGATCAGCTTGGGCCTCGCTTGCCCGGGCGTCTTGTAAATGAGGGACGAGTGCCACGAGCTATCGATGTGCGCGCACAGGACGATCGTGGACTTGACTTTGCCAGATCGCGGTTCCACCGTGGTGATGACGTTCTGCGACCTGGATTTCGGGAAGATCACGTCAAACCAGGCCAAATACTTGAAGATCTGGACGAGGGCGAAGAACAAGAAGAAACCGATGGCCAGCCCCGTGATCAAGGGAAACACGAACGATAGCGGGCCGACGACGAATAGCAAGGAATAGCCGAGAACGGGGATGAACCCGATCGACGCCTTGGTCGCGCACGTGAATTCCTCGATCACGGCCGGCGCCCCGGCGACCCTCGAGATGTCTTCCTTCAAGATCTCCGCCGCATGGCGCTCCTCGGCCGATCCCGGGAGGCGGGGTCCGACTTTCTTGATGATACCGGCGATGAACGCGAGTTCTGGTTCTGGATCCTCTATTGGCTTGTCGTCCTCATCTGCCATGATCAGATGCTATCATACCCCCGGCATTGAATAAGCTAGACTCGCCAAGAGCGTTGAATAAGCAAGACGTCGTAAGGATCCTTGATAGCTGCCGGATGGCCAGCCAGCACGGGATCGTGGATTGCCATGAAAGAATACGACGTGTTGATAGTAGGAGGCGGCGTCGCGGGTTCCGTCGCGGCGAAGTTCGCCGCGAAAGGGGGCTTGAAGACGCTTTTCATTGAAAAGAAGAAGACGCCAAGGAACAAGCCATGCTCGGGCATCCAGTTCAATTATCTCGAGAAGATCATCGGCGAGAAGGTCCCCCCTTCGCGCTTGTGCAACAACCAGCTCGACCGCATCGAGATGCACTTCCCGAACGGGCGACACGTGACGGCGCCCTTCGCGATGCTCAATTTTATGCGGAAGCCGTTTGACGACTGGCTTAACACCATCGCGAAGGAATACGGCGCGGAATTCAGGGATGAATGCGAATACGTGCGCCATGATGAGACATCCGACCACGTCGTCGTCACGGTGCGAACCGGCGGGAAGCCGGAGAACGACGAGCAGGTCAAGGCGCGGTACCTGGTCGAGGCGACGGGCTTGATGCCGGCCATCCGGAAGATTATACGCCCGTGCGATTTCTCGGCCAAGTACACGGGCGGCGCGCTCAACTATTACATCAACGGCACCGCCGACTTGAATCCCCGAACGCTTTACCAATTCTGGAACATCGAATGGAACAACACCATGTTTGCATGGGCATACAACAAGACGTTGGACGACGGGAAGGATTACTGGGTGGTCGGCACGGGCTGCAATGATTCCAACATCAAGGAAAGACAGGAAGCCTTCTACAAGCACGTCAAGGAGAAGTTTCACGTTGAAGGCGAAATCGTGAAGAAAGAGGGGTACACGGTCACGATAGACCTGCTCTCCAAGGACCGCGTCTGGCTCGGCAGGGAGCGGGTGCTCGCCACGGGCGACGCTGCCGGGCTTATCGACACGGTACGCGGCGTGGGCATGGACGCGGCCGCGCTGTCCGGCCGCCTGGTCGCGAAGGCAATCCTGAAGGCGGACAAGAACGGGACAAATGCCCTCGACGAGTATTCCGCCTTGATGAAGCGGGTCGTGAAGCAGACGCGGGACAACCAGAAGCGCGAGATCGGCGAGTACAAGACCAACGACGAGCTCCAGGCGCACTTGAACAAGCACATGGCCAAGACGGGCATCGGGATGTTCGTGCAGTCGTTCTTGAATGTCTTCCGTTCGGCAGAGCAGCAGAAGCTCCTGCCGCCTTGACCGGTGATAGCCATTACCAGGCGAGATCGGTCCTTTTCTGCCGTTGATCCAGGGGAGATCCTCGTCAAGGAGACAAGGATCCCCGCGGGAGACATCGAGATCAACGCGAAACTCTTGCTCCCCCGCGGCGTGATCGATGCGAACGGCGACCCGCTGGAGCGCCTGCCCGTCGTGATTTTTCACCACGGGTATGGCGACAACATTGATAAGGGGAACTTGCTCCCTTATGCGGCAGCCATCGCCGTTGGCTTCCCGTGCGCGGCGCTGCTATACGATTGCCGGGGTCATGGCAAGAGCCCGGGTAGCAAGTTGCAGTACAACCGGACCCTCAACGACGTCCAGCGCGTCATCGCGTTCGCGGGACAACTCGCGGCCGTGGACACGACGCGGATCGGGTTCATGGGTATCTCGCTCGGGGGAACCATCGCCTTGCTGCGTGCCTACCCGGACGCGCGCGTCAAGGCAGTCGTCGGGGTGTCCTGCCTCGACGCGATGCCGCTCGATTTCTCCAAGAACCCCGCCACGGCCAGCGGGCGGCTCGCCAGGTGGTTCATGCGGGTGACGGGCATCTTGCGGCAGATGCAGGACGAAGGCCCGGATCCGCCCTCCATCCAGGGTTTCCCGCCAGGTACAGATGATGTAACACTAGTCCAGCGCTTGTTTCTCGTCCACGCGAAGGACGACAAGTTCGTGAAATTCTCCAAGTTCTTGGAGCTTAGGGATCGCTTGCACGTTCCCCAGGAGCAATGCCTCGTGCTCGAGAGCGGCGGGCACGACACGCGCGGCCGCGAGCGCGAGGTCGTCGACGCCGTGCTCGCGTTCCTCAAGGCCCGGTTATGATGTAGGACGATGCAAGACGCGTGTTTTTGCCCGAGACGCGCCGGTCCGGGTACGTTTCTGGCGATGATACTTTTTTTAGGCATCTGTTCAAATCAAAAACCATGCTCTTCCGTGTACAACCACCAGCACACATGTGGGATAATTGGCTGTTCCAGGAGGATCAATACTACTTGTTTTTCTTGATGGGACTCGAGGAGGGGCCATGGAATGCCTTCGGACTCGCGACGTCTATCGACGCGATCCACTGGAAATATCATGGCCCAATCGTCAAGCAGAAGCACGCGGATGCCACCTGGATGGGAACCGGGTATACATGGCGTTCCCCCGTGCCTGGCGTTTCCAAGTATTACCTCAATTTTAGCGAGTGGTTTGATAGCCCCGACCATCCAGGACAGCAGAAAATTTACTTCTGCGAATCGGATGACTTGCTTCATTGGACCCATCTACCGGACGAGCTGGCATCAACGCCGGATCCAAGATATTACCGCTTGAATGAAGGAGGCATGAGTCGCTGGGACACGATTCATGAACTAAAAAAACCCGGAGGAGGATTGTACGGGTACTTGACCGCCAATCCCAAGGACATTCTCCACGGACCGGGCCTTGTCGAATCCGAGGACGGCATTCATTGGCGATGCTTGCCAGCGCCCGAGATGATCTGGTCGAAGCGCGAGCACGCCGCGCTGATGCATCGTGAGCGAGGGCTCGAGATAGGGGGCATCGCCAGGTTTGGCAATCGATATGCCATGATCATCTCGGACTCGCATTTCGGGATGGGCATCATGTGGGCGGACAAGCCCGAAGGCCCGTTCACGAGCCAAGTAAAAAATTTTAATTTCATGCCAGCACCGAAAGGACCAGACAAGCATTCACCGGTTTACTATGCCCGGTTTTTCTTTTCGAGGAGCGGCGATACATTTTTCAACATCCATGCGATTGCCAAGCCAAGAGCCCACGGGAAAGAGCCGCATCCCGTCTACACGACGCCGTTGAAACTCGCAAGGGTCGACGCGGAGGGCATCTTGCGGGCGTGGTGGTGGCAGGGTAACGATTTATTGAAGCATGTGCCACTCGAGATGCGGCTGGGACCGGAAGTCGTGCACACGGGATGGATCCTCCAACCGATATCACCAGGTTATGACGTCCGAAAAGGCGTTGTTGTCGAAGCGCAATTCACGATCCCTCGGCCAGGTCAAAAAGTCGGCCTCGCGATCAAGCTCACCAATCCCTTCGACATCGCCTCGTTGTATGAAGTGTTTTTGATCGGTTCCGATGGCAGCGTGGAAATCGGGGTCATCGACCTTGACGAAGGGGAAGTGCCTTACGATTTTGAGGATCACGTCGATCTGGAATTTCCTCTCGTGCCGGACAACAAGATTCACCTGCTCCAGCGCCTCGGCTTCGTGGAATTGTACCTCAACGATCAGCTCCTCGTGCAATGGTCGCTGGCCATGTGGCCCTCGGGCGAGATGGCATGGATGGCAACAGCGTCGCAAGCCCCGGTTTCGCTGGTGGCGTGGCACATGGATCTCCGCGACATCGATCGAACGGCCTATTAAGGAGCAAACCAATCCCTTTTTCTATGTTACTCGAATCAAGCCTCGTCATCGGGGGCATCGCGGGCGCGATCGCCGCCTTGAAGGGCTGGCAGATCAAGAAGCGGGACATCAAGAAAGCCGGGAAGGCGGCTTTCCTGGCCCAGGTACCCAAGCCGGCGGTCGAACGCCCGCCCAACATCGTCATCGTCCTATGCGATGACCTCGGCTACGCGGACATCGGCTGTTTCGGTGCCACCGCGATCAAGACCCCGAACGTCGACGAGCTCGCCCGCCAGGGGATGAAACTCACGAGCTGCTACGCATCTGCACCCATCTGCTCGCCCTCGCGGGCAGGCTTGCTCACGGGCCGGTACGGCATCCGGGGGCACGTCGCCGGGGTATTCTTCCCGAGCGGGATCCTCTCGCTCGCCATGAGTCCGCTCTTCTACTCACGGGGAATGAAGGGCCTCGCGCCCGACGAGATCACGCTCGCCGAGGTCTTGCGCGAGGCGGGGTACCGGACGGGGATGGTCGGGAAGTGGCACCTTGGCGATCGCCACCCGCACTTGCCAAGCGACTTCGGTTTCGATCTCTTCTACGGGGCGCACTTCAGCAATGACATGAAACCGTATCGCATCTACCGGAACGATGAGGTCGAGATCCCCGCTCCGGCCGACCAGGACGTGCTCACCCAGCACCTTACGAGGGAGGCGGTCGCCTTTATCGACTCCAGCGTGCAAAGCGGCTCGCCGTTCTTTCTCTATTATGCCCAGCCGTTCCCGCACAACCCGCTGCACGCGTCGGACGCGTTTCGCGGGAAATCGAGGGCCGGGTTGTACGGCGACGCCGTGGAAGAACTCGACTGGAGCGTGGGCGAGGTCGTCGCCGCGCTCAAGCGGCATGGCATCTACGAGAACACGCTCTTCGTGTTCACCAGCGATAACGGTCCCTGGCACGAGGGGAACCCCGGTTACCAGCGTGGCAGGAAGTACTTGCCGTTCGAGGGAGGCTCCCGGATCCCGATGATCGCGTGCTGGCCCGCCCGGATCCCCCAGGGCACGATGTCAGATGCACAATGCAGCCACCTTGACCTGTTCCCAACGATCCTATCGCTTCTAGGGATTCCACTGCCGGCAGACCGCGTGATCGACGGCCGCGACATCGCCGGGCTGTTGGCAAACCCGAGTCATCGAACCGGCGAACATCCCTTCCATTATCTCGTACTGAGACGCATGCAAGCCATCCGGAGGGGGAAATGGAAGTACCACGTGCGCCACGCGTCCGACAACGCCGCGTACTTCATGCTGCACCCCGGGCCGTTCTTGTTCGACCTGGAGACAGACCCGCAAGAGTCCTACAACCAGCTCAAGAACCACCCGGGCGTCGCCGATGAGCTGGCAGGCGAGCTGGCGCGGTTCAACGCCTCCTTGAAGAAAAACCCCCGGGGGTGGATCCGTGAAAAATGATCCGCACCTTCGACATGTTCCGAGCCGATGCATGAAAGGGCGCTTTTTTCAGAAATTCAAGGCTCCTTTTACTTCTTGAATCCTTGTCACCTAAATCTTTAACATTGTTCGTGCACGTGATTACATGGCCTTCGACTATTTGTTCAAACGCATCATGCGAGAGATGCTCCCCTCTTGCGATTCCAAGCCCGAGGAGGTGGGGGATCTTCCGTTGAAGATCGACGCGGTCGCGCGGTGCAAAGCTGGCCCGCCGAAGGCCATGATGATCCCGCTGCTGGAACGCTCGTTTTCAAAAGAGAACATTCTTGAATACAAGAGCAGCGTCGATAAACGTCGCAAAGAAAACTTGTCTAAGTTGCTCGGGTATGTCGGGTTGTATTGCGACCAACACGATATCGGGATTGACGAGATACGTGCCCGGCTCACCGCGTGGTATATCACCGCCAAGCGTCCCAGGTTTATCGACACGCTGGTTCAAGCCAACATGATCATGCCGGCAGGCGAGCCTGGGATTTACGAGGTGAAGGACGTGTTCCCTTGCCCGTGCCGCGTGGTGGTGTGCGACGAGGTGGCCGTGAACGATGCGAATATCCCCCTGCTCTTGCTTGGCTCGGGGGAAGCCATTAAAGCCGCGATCCGCCACCTTGCTCGTGCGGGTCCCGAACTGCGCCATGCCATGGAAACGATTATAAGCTTGATTTATCTTTTCTACTACGACGAGGTGAAAGACATGACCGAGATGGACGATTTGCTGCCGCCAAAGGTACGAGAAAGCATGAAGCACGCGATAGAGGCCGTCGGACTCGAGGAGATGATCGAGGAGATCGGCATCGACAGGGTGATCGAAGCCGCCGGCATCGACAAGGTAGAGGCAGCCCTCGCCAAGGCCAGAGCAAAGCAGAAGTCGAAAAAATCGAAATAACTTGCACCTTCCTTCTATTTCCATCGCTAATCAAGGGGCATCTGCTTGAAGAACCATGGAACAAGATGATTCATGGTAAAAGGACGCGAAGATCGAGATCGTACCGAAGATAATGCGAGGCCCCCGACTTGCCCGCACGACCCAAGCCGCCGCGAGAGAACCCGATCATCGACATCTGGTCGCGCAAGGAATTGCTCGACGTGTACCTCCGCGGCGACCCTGTCTGCATCAACGTCGAGATCAACCAGCGCTGCGCCGGCGGGTGCAAGTACTGCTATGTTTCGCCCGTGGGTGCCGGCCAGGCCGAACGATCGCTTCCCGTCGAGAAGTTCGAGGAGATCCTTCGCTTGAAGAAGGCCGGGGTGAGGGTGGTCTACCTCTACGGCGGCGACCAGCTGCTGCACCCTGGCTTCGAGGCCATGGTGTCCCGGGCGATCGACGAGGGCATCCACGTGGTCATGCCGCTCTCGGGGCGGATCCCGAGGAGCGACGCCGCGTGGCTCGCGGCCGCGCACGCGCGGGCGAGGTCGGCGGGCGTGGAGCTGTTCGCCGGCATCCACGTCGACACGCTGGACCAGGCCGTGCACGACCGGGTCAACGCCTCGCCCGTGGCGCTCAAGGAGCGGCTGGACGGCTTCCAGGCGCTGCTGGACGCGGGGTTCCCGGCCGACCACGTGTTCGGCTGCCCGACCCTCACGCGCCAGACGGCCGGTACCATGATACCGCTCATGGACTGGTTCTACGGGAAGGGCGTGAAGCACGTCGCCCCGGTCGTGTTCAAGCCGCTGGGGCTCTCCAGGGGCGATGCCGCGACGTGGGAGCCAGCACTGTCCCAGGTGAAGCGCGTTTTCTACCACCGGGCTCGGGTCGAGGGGAAACACGTGCTGGCCGTGGGAAGCTGCGACGGGAAGTACGCGTGCCAGGGGCACGTGGCGATCACGGCAAGCGGGGACGTCGTGCCTTGCTTGTTCTTGAGGGACTTCCCCGCGGGCAACATCTACGAGGAAGACGTCGGGAAGATCATCAAGCGGTCGAAGAAGGACTTGTTGCTGAAGCGCGCGGTCAAGGGGCCCTGCGCTGCGTGCCGGTTCAATGTCTACTGCATCGGGTGCCGGGCGAACGCGTACCTCTACGCCGGGGACATAAACGCATCCGACCCGAAGTGCTTCTTCAACAAGGACGCGCCGGAACGCTGCTCTTCCAAAAAGCCAGGTGAGTCCGTGGATTAAATGGACAACATCGAACGCGCATTATGTTGTCCCTTTGAAGGTCCTCAACCATTCTTTCACGGTATCTTCCTTCTTTTTTGAAATGTTTTTCAGTTCTCGCAGTTTCTTGTTGACCTGGTACAAGCTGTTCTTCGATATCGCGTTCAATACAGTTAACACTTGCATGAAGTCAACCAGCTGAACGATCTTGATCCCAAAGATCTTCCCATACGTTAGTAACGGCCGATCTTCTGATATTATATACGTGTCGTCATCATCAAAGCCATGGCTCAACATGCTCGCGTCAGCATCATCGAACTGGAGCGCTAAAGCCGCCTCATATATCTTGTTGGATCGAGGGGGCAAGATCTCTGTTTTTTCCACTTGGCAAGACTTCAATTGAAAATGCTTTATTTCACCAAGCACGGCGTGGGTGATGCAAATTTTAACCCTTGCATATACAGAATCGATGTCAACGAGGCCCGATTCTTGCAAAATGTCGATTTTTTTCCACGAAAACGTGTCTACGAAGAACTTCATGGTATACCCGATACTAATATTACCAATCCATTTAAATATATTTTACTACTTTGACTACTCGATCATGACGAGCCAGATAAACATCCGAGTTGAGAAGGAACTCGACGAACTGTTCAAGTACATGTCCGAACGGATGGCCATACCGAAGGCCGTTTACGTTAAAAAACTTCTCCTGGAAAATCTCAGGGAAAAAATACTTCCTATTTTGCTGAAAGATTACGAGCAAGGGAAAATAGGAATTAAAAAAATTCTCTTGTTAACCGGCATCCAGCCAGACGAGTTGCTCGAGATCATCAGCAAGAGTGGCATAGAATGTCCCATCACGCCTGAAATCGACGAGTACACGGGGAAAATTGCCGGGGATCTCATCAACAAGTTAAGACTCTAGCTTTTATCCGCGGGCGCAAGCGCCGCGACAATGATGCGGCGGCCGGTAATGCCCCGGCCGGCTCGTCCACGCGAGCAGAAAGGAAAATGTAACGAAAGAAATGGAAAAACTCGCAAAGATGGCTTGATTTAGTTGATCTTGCGCTCGAACGCGATGGTCAAGAGGTCATGCTTCTTCGGGCGATATTGCATGGTCACCTCGAACGCGTGCGTCTCGCCCTTCTTGAAGCCTTTCACGTTCGGGATGGCGACGATCATGGACTCGCCGGGCGGGAGCTCGCCGATCTCGACGCCGTTGATCTTGTCGAACTGGAAGGTCTTGCCCTTGATGGTAAGCTTGGTCCGGGATATGAGGTCTGGCTTGTCGGCACTCGCGACGACCTCGTTGTCGACTTTGACGACGATGGACTTGATGAAATTCTCGGGCATGCGATCGAACGGGATCGTGGCGAGCACGTTCACGATGGTGACCTGGATCTCGTCGCCCACGAGCTTGACCGCGTCCTCGGGGACAAGGCGCTTGACCATGTACTTGGGAAACGTTGTCACCATGTTCACCCGTTCAATCGAGGAAATCCTTCCAGTACTTGGGCACCCAGACCGACGTGCCCTGGAACGAGCTTTCCTTGCACGCGACGCTGACGACGAAGGACTTGAAGGCCTCCTTGAAGTTCGTGCCTGGCTGCTTCTGGCCGCCGCTGTCGATGCCGCGGCTCATCATCTCGAGGATCATGCTGTCGCCGTGGAAGTCGCCGATGCCTTCCATGGGACCGGCGTCGGCGAGGAGGAACCCGTCCTCCTCGAAATCGCTGCTCTGGACATCCAATTGCTTGTATTTGAACGTCTCGACGCCCCATTGGCTGAGCTTGGCGAATCCTTTTTCGCAATAGAACTCCTGGCGGCTGGATTGGTCGCTACGAATCGGTCCTCTCTGCCAGTCGCCAGCGAAGCGCGTCCATGTCCACTCGTGCCGGTCGCCCCAGTGTTCAGGTTTGGCCAGCGCGAGGTTCGCGAACACGGTCGAACTGCCGAACCAGCCGCTGTAGTTTGGCATGAAATTATCAGCCTTGACTTGTACTATGTCCATCCCGGTTATATACCGGAGCGTGTCGAACCAATGGACGGCCATATCTTCAAGATAAATATCGGGCAAGAATCGGCGCCAGGACCAACGCTTCTCCCCCCGCCACCCCCAATCTTCCCAGAGGATCATCCCGAGCTTGCCTAGTGGATTTGGATTCAACTCGAAAAACTTTTTGGCAGCCCAGTTCTGGGGACTATAGCGATACTGCGTGCCGACCGCGGTGCACAGCTCCGGGTGATCCTTCGCTTTCTGGACCATCTGCTTGGCTTGCTGCAAATCGGACGCCATGTTCTTCTCGCAAATCACGTTCACCCCGAGGTCCATCGCCTCCCGCACGAGGCCCGAGTGCGTGGGGATCGGCGTCGCGATGACCACGACATCTGGTTTCTCGCCGAACCGCACCATGTCCTCGAGACTAATGTAGCCCTGGTCTTCATCGAGCCCCAGTTTCATCTTCGGTATGTTCTCGAGCAATTCCGTGTCCGTGTCGATGATCCCGCGCAGTTCGTAGTCCGGGTGGTTCTTGATGTCCCTGCCCCACCCGTGGCCCATCCCGCCATAGCCACAGATGGCGATCGTCTTCTTCTTTTTTGGCATGATTTGGGCATGTCGCGGGGGTGTAAAAAAATAATAGTGGATTTCGTGAGCATGGAAAAACGACGACGCGGTGAACTGGCGTGGTGTTGGCAGCGGGGGACGAACCTACCGCTCTTTTTCCTCGCCATTTTCCCGGTAAATCACCTTGCCGTCGGCATAGAATTGGATGTACTCGTGGGCCGGGAACTCTTTACCCTTGATGGTGGTTGCCTCGCCCAGCTGTGCTTGCATGAACATGATGACGTTCACGCCCTCATCTCCGATGGATCCCGCCGCCGACGCTGGCTCGAAGCAGGTTTCGGCCGGAAAATCGATTCCCCACAAGGTCATGGGCTCGTGGATCGTGATCTTGCTCGGGACCCGGGGCGCCTTGAAGATGATTCCCTGGTACTGCAGCGTGGTGCCTTTTTTAAAGACCCATGGCATGGAGGCGGCGAAATTCACGTCAGCCACCTTTTGATCGGCACCCAATTCCACACGCTCCAAATTGCCCTCGTCATCAAACCGGATCGAGGTGCCAGGTTGAAAGGTCGTGCCCTGGATCGCCTCGGCTTTTTTCAGAACGCGTTCTTTTGGTTTTTTCAACATGTTCACCCGTATCGAGAAAGAGGCATTTTGGAGAGCGATTTATCCACGTGTATTAAGTTGCTGAATGTCCCGGGAAACGAAAAAGAGCATAATGATTTTATTAGCAAACAACGCGTGATGGTTTCCATGCCCAAAGGATTGTGGCTGCGGCTCGACGTGCCGTACAGCAAGGATGCAAACAAGATGCGGGCAGTCCTTGCCTACTGCGAGCCGGGGAAGGAAGACCGTGCCGGGTTACTCAAGGCGGAGGGCTGCAAGAACATCCCCGAGGCCGTGAAAAGCGTGCTCGAACAAGCAAAGTCGTCAAATATCGAAATAGATTCCGATCTCACGCTCGTGTATCCCCTAGACGATCGCCACGGCCTCGCGGGTCATGCGAGGGACGAGGCCGATAGAAGGCAATTCAAGTTCAGTCGCCATGTCCCCGGCGCGATGAAACTGCCCGTCGCGTTTGAAACCGGTTACGAGAACTTCGACACGGGGAGCCCGGAGGACAACTATGATTTTGACCAAGCACGGGACGCGATCTTGCAGTTGAACCAGGAAGCAAACGATTCGTTCAATTCGAACGACTTGTTGGAAGCCATGGGGCCTTTGCGGCATGCCCTCTGGCTGGCCTTGAGGCATCTCGGGTGGCGGCATCCAGGGACGGCATACACGTTGCGAAATCTCGGGTATACGTTGATCTCCACCGGCAATAGCGATAATTCGATAGAAGTCGAGGCATTAATTTTAAAAATGGTATTCTCGTGGGAATGCAAGGCCCCGAGCAAGGAAGCATGGAAAAGATCGGAAAATCTATTGGACGAACTAGCAAGTCTTTGCGTCGCGTTAAAAGCAGAAGAGATGGGGATTGCGTTGCTAAATTATAAAAGGGAACTTCTAACAGGATAGCGTGCATAGAACAACCCGCCGAACTCGCCATGCCTTTTTTAACCTTCTCGTCATCTCTTTCTTCTGGTGCCCGGCCCTCACGCCATCAATGGGAAACCTCATGTATAGCGTGGACTCCATCATCGAAAAACTCGTCGAGAAGTTCGCCGAGCTCAAGGACAAGGTGCAGATCACCAAGGAACCTGATGGCGTGGCCGTGCGGTTCATGGACACCGCGATGGTCCAGGATCAAGACATGGCCAATCCGTTCAGCCCGCAACGGCTCGCCGGGCTGAGGATGTTGATGCCCGGCACTGCCGGCTTGGATTTCCAAGCCGAGCCGATGGATGGCGGCATCAAGCTCAAGACCCAGGACCCCGACAGCGTGCGCGAATTCATCTCCAAGCTCCTCGACCCGGAAGCCGTCGTGCGCATCTTGCGGCAGGCCATACCGGGATCCTCCGTCAAGAGTACAAAAGAAAGACGTGCCATCGAGGAACTGAGGCGTGTTACCGACGAACAGCCCAACAATTTCGACGCGTGGTACGAGCTCGGGGATCTCTATCTCCAGGTCAACGAGCTCGATGACGCGGAAGATTGCTTGCACAAGATCGGGGGCTTGATGCCCATGGATCCGAGCGATTCCAAGTTTTCCAGGGTGCTCGCGATCACGGGCAGGTATGTCTTGTTGCGCAGGCCCGACGATCCCGATGAATGCGTCACGTATAACCTCGTGGCGGTCGCGTTCAACACGCAAGAGCCATCCGCGTGGAACGACCTCGGCGCCGCGTTCATGCTCGGCAACGAGCCCGGCCTCGCGCTGCGCGCCTTCGAAATGGCAGGGGCACTAGGCTTCAAAGACGTCGATGAGCTGGCAAAGGCCAAGAAAAAGGCAAGGGAAAAACTTGGCATCGCCAGCTATGGTCACGATCCGAAGAAAGCGAAAGCCGACATCGACCGGCGGGTCGAGGAAATGCGCAAGCAGACCCTCGCGGACATAGACAGTGCCATCGCATACGAGAAAGCGCATCGGACGCGGGCGACTCGCGTGTCGACGACCGTGGTGAAGCCGGCCGACAAGTAGAACTTCATTATAGGGAAAAAACGCTCGCGTGGTAACATCCCATAAGTAGACGTGGTGCCCGGAAGCTCGGGGTCGGCCTGTTCCTGGTCTTGTTCAACCTCGTGTATCTCGTCCCGGCCATCGAGCTAGCCTGTCAAACCCCGGCAGGCCAAGACGTGCCCGACATCGGCATCTGGTACAGCACCTGGTACGCGAAGATCCCGCCTGTCCCGCGGACGTGGATCGCCGGCTTCGGCGCTGGCTCGACAAAGCAATTCGTTGCCGACGTGAACCTGGACGGCGTCGACGATGCCGCGGTGTTCTATGCGGGGAACGGGTCGCTCCTCGTCGCTATATCGAACAAGGCGGGCTTCGATCCAGCAATATCATGGGGACGTGGGCTAGGCGTGAATTCAACCACCCAGTTCCTCGCCGACGTCAACGCGGATAGCCGCCCGGACGCGGTCTTCTATTTCCCCAACGGGACGTGGCGCGTTGGCATCAACAACGGCACGGGCTTCGATCCGGACACCCCGTGGATCGCCACGTTCGGCCTCGGATCGACCTGCCAGCTGGTCGGCGACGCGGACGGCGACGGGCGGGGGGACGCCATCGCGATATACAACGCAGTCGGCGCGTGGTGGGTAGCCACGTCGGACGGCACCTCGTTCCTCAACACGACGGGATCCGCCTGGATCCATGGCTTCGGGAACGATTCCGATAACCAGATAGTCAAAGACATCGACAAAGACGGCCAGGACGACGCGATCGCCTTCTTTAAGCCTAGCGGGCAGTGGCGCGTGAGCAAGTCCAACGGCACGGCGTTCGTGAACCCATATACTTGGTTCAACGGTCATGGCGTGGGATCGGCGAGCCAATTGGTCGCCACCCGGCCCGACTTGTTCATGACCACGGTCTTCCCGGAAGCCTTCGTCTTCTTCCACGGCGACGTGAACGGCGACGGCCTGCCCGGGGATTGGTACGCCGGTGGCCGGGGGTGCATGAACACGGGGCTCGGTTCAGGCTCGGACCAGCAGTTTCTCGGGAACGTGACGGGCGACGCGAGGGGGTGGAGCGCATCGGTCGCCTTCTACAGCGCCAACGGCACGTGGCATGTCCAGCCCTATTTATACATCAAGCGCATCATCTACGACACGTGGGACGCGTGGGGCATAAAGTATCGCCCGTGGACGCTTGGCGCCTTCCAGACATACGACAGCAGCAATGCATCGGTCATCGACGAGCACCTGGCCACCATCGCCGCGGCCGGTATCGACTTCTTGCTGCTCGACGAGACGAACAACCTCTACGTCGAGGAGGGATACATCTACCTCCGCGCCAAGGCCCTGGCCTCGCGCATCGACGCGTGGAATGGCAACGCTTCGCACCGGCCGATCCGGTATGCCCTCGCCATCGGCTCGAACCAGTTTTCCCACGACCCGGCCAGCTTGGAATGGGAGGCGGGCGAGGTCTGGTGACAATTCGTCAACACGACAGATGGTGGCGAGGAAAACTATTACCACGTGAACGGGAAGCCATTGCTCGTCAACTATTGCTCGTTTTCCGACCAGGACTCGTGGCAGGCGTATACCGGATCGAAGACGAACGTGGACAAGTTCAACTTGCGGTGGGCTCACAGTCCCGCGGCGGCAAACAATTACGGGTGGGAGATCCGCGAATACACCATCCCGGGCGAGGAGGTCATGATCGTGATGCCTGGCTGGAACAATAACAAGGGCGCCAAGCCGGTGTCCCGCCAGCACGGGTCTTTCTACGCGGTGCAGTCCTGGAACATCGTTTTGGCCACGCCGCGGCTGCCACGCGTTTTGATCATCAACTCGTTCAACGAGTATGCCGAGGAGACTGCGGTCGCGCCGGCCGACACCAGCCTCGTCTCGGGAGCGACCGAGCCGTGGATCGACGCGGCCGGGAACATGGATCCCTTCATGTATTGGAAGATGACCACGTCGTACATCCAGCTGCTGCGGGACGGGGGGCATGCCGCGTACCAAAGGTGGATCCAGCTGCTGCGGGCCATTCCCTTCGCGATCGCGTCGCTGGTGGTGGTCGTCGCCGCGCGGTGGAAACGTTGAATTCCCCCCTGTTTACCCGAAATGATGGGTAATTGATGAAAAACAAGAAGTTACATCGCTTTCGCTGCTTGATCCCTGGTAATCTTCTCCCGAAGCTTTTCCCGGTTGGCGCGCTTGATGACCAGGAGTTCCTGGGCGTCCTTGATGACCCTTGTTTGAGACCAGCAGTCAACGTTCGATTAATCAACAGATGGACCGCCGGAGAACAATCATCCCCAGATCGATTTCATTTCCCAGCACTCGATCTCCTCGAACTCGACGGCGGCACCTTCGGCGGCCTTCGCAACGATCGCGAGCCTGGTCGTTGGCTCGACCGGGATCTCATTGGTGAGTGCCCACCGGCCGTTGATGAACAGCTCCACTATCCCCTGGTCGATGAACAGCCTCGCTTCGAGGACATTCTCGCCCTCTCCCGCGTGCAACACGCCGCTCTTGTTCCCGATGAAGATCAGCGACTCCTCCGGCTCGAACCCGATACAGCCGATGAACGATTGCTTGCCCGCGATGGGCTCGTAGAGCGCCAGCTCGAACGGGGGCGGGACGAGCTCGCCACTGGCCGACCCGGCAAGGGGCATCGTGAAGCGCAGCTCGATGGCCCGGCCCCCCGAGACCGCCGCGAACGGCTTGCTCGAGATCATGGGCCGTGCCGAGCCCGCCTGGATCGCGACGCCGTCCACGTGGACGTGCTTGCCATGTAACACGTCGAGCTCGGGCACCGGCACGATGCCGAGCGTTTCATCGCCACGATCGGTCACGACGCGAGGCAAGCTGAAGCAGCCACTCCAGTGGGGGTGCTTTTCCGTCCGGATCCAGCCAATGACGATGCGACGGCCTTTCGCATCCGCGAACGCGTGCGGGGCGTAGAACATGTCACTGTAATCCAGCGGGTACCAGTTCCCTTGTGCCGCGAACTTCTCGTCCTTGAACGTGCCGATCGTGTATGCCGTGCCGTTGACCGAGACCGCGAGCACGTGCTTGTCGCCGAGCGGGAAGAACAGCGGGCATTCCCAGTTCGTGCCGAGGTTCACGCCCGGCCCGACGCGCGCATCGACCCCTCCCTTGAAGCGCGAGTACATCGGCCCAAGGAATGTCCAGTGCACCATGTCGGGCGACTTGTAAAGAAACGCGGCGGGGTTGTGCTTTGGCTTCCCGTCCTGGACGAGATGTCCGCCTATGACGCAGTAATATATTCCTTCTCCAGCATGCCAAACGAACGGGTCTCGCCAGTCTTCGATGCGCACTTTTCCGTGCAGCACGTGGGTCATGACCGGGTTGGCGGGGGATTTCTCCCACCGCGCCATGTCCTTCGAGCCCACGACGAGCCATTGCTCGGACTTGTCGAGCGCTGGCCTGTCCTTCCCGACGCTCGTGTACAGGGCATGCGGCAACCCGCCGGGCCCGTGGATGCACGAGCCCGACCAGCACCCGTCCTCGCCCTGGTCCCACGACGGCCCGAACGCGATGGGCTGGTGGGACCAGTGAACGAGGTCCTTGCTCTTCACGTGGCCCCAGTACATCGGCCCCCAATCAGCCTTGAACGGGTGGTGTTGGTAGAACACGTGCACCTCGTCTTCGACGAGGATGGGGCCATTCGGGTCGTTCATCCAATTCGCCGGGCACATCGCGTGATAGATCGGCCGGTTCGGGTCTTGCCGCGCGGCCGCGCTCCCGGCGTCTACCGCTGCCTGGGCCTCACGCAAGCCTGGTTTGCCCGCCATGGTCCTACCAGCACCGCCATTGCTTATCTTCGTTTAGGTCGTAGGGGGACGGGAAGCAGCACTTGGGAGCAAGGGAAGTCGGGGGGAGGGATTTATAAAGAGCTCCCGACAAATTACACACATTTGCTTTCGGAGATGACCACACGAGAGGAGCACAGACCGCATGCTTGATATCGTCCTCGCCGTCCTCGGCATCGTCGGGGGCATCATTTTCATCGCTATATGCAGCGACCTCGCTGTCACGCACGCTTCGACGCTTGCATCGCTGTTTGGCGTGTCGAACCTTATCATCGGCGTCACGATCGTCTCCATCGGCACTGACATCCCCGAGATATTCACCTCGATCATCTCTTGCAGCCTTGGCCACGGCAACATCGACGTTGGCGATTCTCTCGGCGCGATATTAAACCAGATCACGCTCGTGTTCGGCATCCTCGGAATGTATAGGGCGTTCCAGGTCAAGCGAAAGGAGATATTCATCATCGGCGCGTGCCTGGTCATCTCGCTCATCATGATCTATTCCGTGATCGAGAAGGGCTATTTCACAAACTTGAACGCGATCTTCCTGATCGCCAGCTTTTTCTTCTATAGCCTCATAACGTGGAACGTCACGAAGAGCGATAAGCTCGAGACCGTCGACTTGATGCTGACCGATGACGACGCCAACAAGAGCAAGCCTCGCAAGAGTAAAAAGTACCACGCGACGTTCGCCTTCCTTGCTTTTGGTGGGGTGGCGATCAGCTCCATCATCCTCGTGCAGTCGGTCATCACGCTGTCCCAGGCCCTGGGCGTCTCGGAGTACATCATCAGCTTCTTCATCCTGTCGGTCGGCACGTCCCTCCCCGAGCTCGCCGTCGATCTCACGGCCTTGCGCAAAAAGGATTACGGGATCGCCATCGGCGATATCATCGGCAGCTGCATCGTCGACGCGACGATTTCCATGGCCATCGGGCAAGCATTGTTCCCGCAAGCCGTGGATACGGCCCGCGCTATCCCCACCTTGTTGTACGCGATCGCGGCTTCGTTCGTCGTCATTCTCGTCACGACCGCCAGGCAGAAGGTAGATAAAAAGTCCGGCGTGCTGTTTATTTCGATTTACGGGCTTTCATTCTTGCTCTTGTTCCTCCTCTAAGCAAGAGCGTCCCGCGTTCAGACCCGGTGGTGCTTTCGCAATCATCATCGTTCTTTCAGCCATAGCTATCTTGAAATCGAAAACGATCTCGGCTTTGAGGGAAATGAAAGAGGACCTGGAGTCCGTTCCTGACGGATTTTTGAAGCCTGATGGCGAAAACAAAGCTGTATGACTGCCTCGAATGTAGTGAACTTCAAGGTACCGATTGGCATACGGAAGGTCATTTCGCACCATCTGGGCATGACTGGCACGAGGCCAGATGGCACAAGCATCGACGTCACCAGCCAGTACATCGCTATCGACGGCAAGCCCGTTCTCCCTGTCTCTGGGGAGATGCAGTTCAGCCGCTACCCGCACCAGTTCTGGGAGGAGGAGCTGCTCAAGATGAAGGCGTGCGGCATCACGATCATCGCGACGTACATCTTCTGGATCCACCACGAGGAAGTGAAGGACGAGTTCGACTGGACGGGCGACAGGGATCTCCGCAAGTTCGTCCAGCTCTGCGCT
The DNA here is from genome assembly GCA_030587475.1 of Candidatus Sigynarchaeum calidifontis. Classification (GTDB taxonomy): domain Archaea; phylum Asgardarchaeota; class Lokiarchaeia; order Sigyniarchaeales; family Sigyniarchaeaceae; genus Sigyniarchaeum; species Sigyniarchaeum tengchongense. The sequence continues at coordinate 27,790 of JAUQYZ010000355.1, read as the reverse complement.
AAACACGGCTTGCTCGTGTTCTTGCGCCTCGGTCCCTTTTGCCACGGCGAATGCAGGAACGGGGGCATCCCGGACTGGATGTGGAAGTCCGAGACCAAGCGGACGGCCGACCCCGCGTTCCTGGAACGCACGCGCGTGCTCTACCGCGAGATCGCCAAGCAAGTCGATGGCCTCCTTTTCAAGGATGGCGGTCCCGTGTTCATGATCCAGCTCGAGAACGAGATGTGTGAAGGCGAGAAGGGCATCCCCTACATGCAAGCCTTGAAGCGCATCGCCGTCGATGCTGGTTTCGACGTCCCGATATACACGGCGACGGGCTGGGGGAACGCATCGATACCGCCAGCAGAACTAATTCCCACGTTCGGCGGGTACACGGAAAGCCCATGGGACATGAATTTCAAGCCGTACAAAACGGATCATTCAAAAGGTTTCTTTTTCACGCCAGAGCGGGACGACGGGTTCATCGATAACAAGGCCGTCGTCAACGACGTGGAGCGTAGCAAGTACAAGCACCCGTATCTCACGTGCGAGGTCGGTCCCGGCATCCAGGTCACGTATCACCGCCGCCCCGTCATCCAACCCGCGGACATGCTGTCCTTGGCCCTTGTCAAGTTGGCCAGCGGCGCGAACATGATCGGCTACTACGTGTTCCACGGCGGGACGCACCCCGTCGGCAAGCTCTCGACCATGGAGGAAACCCTTGGACGGCCGGGCATGCTCATTTATCCCACCTTCAGCTACGATTTCCAGGCCCCGATTGGCGAGTTCGGGCAGGTGCGCCCGTCCTACCATCACTTCCGGCTGCTGCACTTGTTCCTCGCAGCGTTCGGCAGCCGGCTCGCCCCGATGATCCCGGTCCTGCCCGACGCGCGCCCGATGGACCTCGATGACGCTGACACGCCGAGGTCGGGGGCCCGGGTGCGTGGCAACGCGGGCTTCGTCTTCTATAATAACCACGACCGGTTCAACCCCCGGATGCACGACATCCCGGGGATCTTGTTCAAGATCAGCCTCCCGGGCGAGACGATCGCGTTCCCTGCCCGGCCGGTCGCGTTCAAGAAGGGCAAGTACGGCATCTTGCCATTCAACCTCGACATTAACGGGGTCGTGTTGCACCATACAACCGCGCAGCCCATCACGACGATCGGGAACGAGAAGGAGTGTACCCTTTTTTTTTTCCAGCTGGACGGGATGGACCCCGAATTCGCCTTTGTCGAAAGCACGGTGGATTCCGTGCGCCTTCCAGCAGGCAGCAAGGCCAAGATCGAGCGGGCCGGTGGCCAGGTCATCGTGACGGGCATCAAGCCGGGCCGGGACGTGCAGATCTCGGCCGTCACCCCGAACATGCCTATACTGAACGTCATGCTCCTGGACGCAAGCGACGCTGAGCACTTCTGGAAGGGCAAGGCGTGGGGCCAGGAACGGGCGATCATCTCCTCGACGAACCTATACTTTGCCAGCAACGAGGTCGTGCTGTACGGGGAAGATGCTGGTGGTGCCACCTTCTCGGTCTTCCCGTCGAGCGGCCTCGCGCTCTCGGCTGACGGCAATGCCCTGGATCCCGCCAAGGATGGCGCGTTCGCTCGGTTCGTGCTGGCACGTCAGAAGAAGGCTACCAGGTTTCCCATCAAGGTCGTTCCAGTCAAGCACGACCCGGGCAGCTGGCAGATCGAGATCCCGAAACACGCTCTGGATGACGGCCAGGACCTATTCCTCTCGATCGAGTACATCGGGAACACCGCGACGCTACACGTCGATGGCAAGGACGTGGCCGATGATTTCTACTCCGGGGTGCCGTGGATCGTGGGCATCAAGCGCTGGGCACCACGTATTCTCGAGTCGGGCGCCCGGCTCTCGATCACCCCGCTCGAGACCGATGACGAGATCTTTCTTGAAAAATGGCCGGCAACCGAGAACGGCGCCAATTCGATTCGGAAGCTCGTCAGCATCTCCGCGAGGCAAGAATCCGCGGTACTTATCAGTAATGGATCCCCTTGATCTATCACGTTGAGCCCGAGCTGATCGAGGTGAACGCAGGTCCATGGCAGCCACGCAAGTACGGATCGACCCGGCCGTGAAGGCGGGCGAGTTCAAGCCCTTCTGGAAAAAAGTCTTCGGGATTGGCAGTGCATTCCTGCTCACCCGGAAAGACTTGATCGACCAGGTGGAGATGGCGCAAGACGTGATTGGTTTCGAGTACCTGCGCTTCCACGGCACCTTGTCCGACGATGTCGGCCTCGTGCAGTTCGCTGATAGGGGGGACAAGGAGATCGACCCGGAATGCTTGAACTTCATCAACGTCGACGCGATCTATGACACGCTCCTCGATCTCGGCATCAAGCCCTTCGTCGAGCTCGGGTTCATGCCGAAATACCTGGCAAGCGGCGACACGCAAGTGTTCAAGTACCCGTCGAACGTGACGCCCCCGCACAGCTACGAGCTGTGGGAATCGCTCGTCTCCCAGCTCGTCTTGCACTGGAAGGAGCGGTATGGCATCGATGAGTTACTCGACTGGTATTTCGAGATATGGAACGAACCAAACTTGAAGAATTTCTGGACCGGGACGCAAGCAGAATATTTCAAGCTGTACGACCACGCCGTCAAGGCCGTCAAGGCCATCGACCCGAGGCTCAAGGTTGGCGGGCCCGCGTCTTCTGACGGCAACTGGATAACGCCTTTTCTCGAGTTTTGCCACGACAATGGCATTCCCGTCGACTTCGTCAGCACCCACGTTTACCAGAGCGACCAAGGCTTCCAGGGCAAGAAATTCGTCTCGGGAAACTACGTTCGCGACGTCGTCGACCGCGTCCGGGGTGAAATCGCGAGGAGCCATTTCCCCGGTATTGAGCTCCACTTCACTGAATGGGGCTCGACGTCGAATCCCTTTGATCCATTCCACGACACGTCCGGTCAAGCGGCGTTCATTTGCAAAGCGATTGGCTCCGTTAACGGCCTCGTCGATTCCTTTTCGTACTGGACCGTCTCGGATGTGTTCGAGGAGATGGGGCTGCCCGACAAGGCCTTCCATGGCGGCTTCGGCTTGATCACGATCAACGGCATCCGCAAGCCATCCTTCACCGCGTTCTACTTCTTGAAGCAGCTGGGTCCCGAGATCTGCAAGGTGGAAGAGGAGGGTGCACGATTACCACCAGGCGTTGGCCTGCTCGCCACGCGTGCTGGCAACGAGCTGCGCTTGCTAGCCTGGTATTTCGTTGAGCCCCGGGCGACGGTGCCACAGCCGCTCGACCTGGCGATCCGGATCGACAAGAAAGGATCGTTCACGGGGAAAGATCTCGATTTCACCATCTGGGAGACGAGCAAGGCACGTGCCAACGCGTTCGAAGCGTGGAAGGCCATGGGCTCGCCCCGCAATCCCACGATCGAGCAAATCGAGGACCTCCGGCAGGTCGCCGAGATCGACGAGGAAGAGACGGAGCATGGAGAAGCCCTGCAAGACGACGTGCAATTCACGATGCAGCTCCATCTCGAGCCTGAATCGGTCAAGCTCGTCAAGGTATTTGATGTAACGAAATCCCGATGACCAGAAAGCAAAGCGCCGGCATCCATTTCCATCGGCGTTCACAACAAGATCGACAACATGGGTTTTTTACTCGTCATCGTCGATCGATCGATTTCCACAATAGGATTATCAACGACGGGGGCAATTGGAAGACCATGGCAAACACGATACCAAGGCCGGAATACCCGCGGCCGGACGCCGCTCGCGCCCCGGATTCGTGGACATGCTTGAATGGCGAGTGGGATTTCGAGTTCGATCCCGATAACAAGGGCATGAGGGAGCGCTGGTACGAGCAGCCGAATTTTTCTCGCAAGATCACCGTGCCCTTCGTCTACCAGAGCAAGATGTCTGGCATCGACGACCAGCACTTCATCGACCACGTCTGGTACGCCCGGACGTTCTCCATCCCGAAAGCCAGGATAACAAACACGATCTTGTTGAACTTCGGGGCCGTGGACTACGAGTGCGACGTGTTCGTCAATGGATCGCTCGTGGGTAGCCACTACGGCGGGTCCACGTCTTTTACCTTCGACATCACGCCCTACTTGACCGAAGACAAGGCCGCCGCTCAGTTGCTGGTCGTGCACGTCCACGACTTACAGTTCGACGAGCAGCTCCCGCGCGGGAAGCAGAGCATGGTCGAGCGGTTTTCGGGCTGCGACTACGAGAAGGTGACCGGGATATGGCAAACCGTCTGGCTAGAGTACGTGGGGCAGCCGTACTACCTCGACCGCTCGGATTTTTACCTCCGTGCGGCATGGAGTGGCCACGTCACTGGCTTCATGAACATCGCCGGCGTGGCCCCCAACAAGAAAAGCCTCGTGGTGGAATGCGCGATCTTCGACGGCGACAAGCAGGTCTCCAAGACAGGGTATTTCGCGATGATCGTCCCGAGGTTCGAGGAACAACGGATCGAGCTCGATGTCGATCCGCTGGCCATCCAGCGCTGGACCCCACGCACCCCGAAGCTGTACGAGGCGCGGTTCCGGTTGATCGACGGCAATTCCGACGACGAGACGGTGCTCGATGAGTTACGCTGCACGTTCGCGTTCCGCGAGGTTTCCATCGAGGGAAACAAGATCTTGCTCAACAAGGAACCGATCTACCTGAAGTTCGCCCTGTACCAGGGATATTTCCCGGAAAGCCTGTGGACCCCGCCATCCGACGATGCAATGAAGAAGGACCTGGAACTATTGCTCGAGATGGGGTTCAACGGCGCCCGCATCCACCAGATCGTCGAGGATCCCCGCTTCTTGTACTGGGCGGACAAGATGGGCGTTTTACTCTGGGGAGAGATGGCCAACTCGCGCCGCTTTACAGGTCGATCGCGGGAGCTGCTCCTCCACGAGTGGCCGGCGGTCGTCCGGCGCGACCGGAACCACCCGTCCATCATCGCCTGGATCCCCATCAACGAGACATGGGGCCTGGCCAACAAGAGCTTGCCGGACGAGCAAGAATTCGCGAGGGCACTTTACCGCCTCACGAAGGGCGAGGACCCGACGCGCCCGGTGAACGCGAACGACGGCTACTCGTTGATAGACGGCGCCACCGACCTCTTCTCGGTGCACATCTACCAGCAGCCCGGGGAAATCGTGAACAACATCCCCGAGAAATACCCGAAGGTGAAGGATCCGGCCGACTTCGCGTGGTGCACGAAGTGGTACATGACGGGCGGGAAGTACCACGGCGAGCCGGTCATCATCAGCGAGTGGGGCGGCTGGGGCATGAACCTCGATGACCCGAACGCCAAGCCTGACCAGTACAAGTGCTGGGGGTACCAGGGCATCCTCTACAAGACCTTCGATGAGGTCTTGAACCTTTACGAGAGGACGATCAAGGCTTTTGTCGCTCGCAAAGCTTGGATCTGCGGCCACGTATATACGGAATTCTCCGACCAGTACCAGGAGATGAATGGGTTCGTTACCTTCGATCGAAGGCCAAAAGGCGATTTACAGCGCTTGAAAGCCATCAATGATCTTTTATATTAGAGATAACATGATTATTGAGTCCCTTTTGGGCCAAATCGAATGTTTTATCTATTCTACGAGCGCTGGTCTCGCATGCACCACGATTCCCCGAATCCCCTGCTGGACACGATTTGTCGAGTCCTCGCCGCTCTCTTCCCGGGACAGCTGCGAATCAAGGATCATCACGTTCGAGCTCGCAATCGGCGTGCATGGGGCGTGATTACGATCGCGGCATCCGTGCTGCTCCTCGTGACCGTCGAGTTCACCACCACGACCAGACGGTCGTCCTTCTACGACGAGAAAGCCTATTTCTTCGACCCTGGGACCGCCATCTCCCCCAGTGACATCTGGAATCCGATGTCCGCGTCCGATAGGAAAGAAGCATACATCAACGGCGCCATTACGAGCACCTCGTTTGCGGCGCAAATCGCCAGGCTCTACCGTGGCATCGCACCCGATGAGTCGAGCATCGTGAACGTCGCCAAAAGATATGAAGACCTGACCTACACTAACGAGTTTAGCCTCACCCTCTTGCTGCGTATGGTCTATCTCAACGAGGGTGTTTCGTTGCTCAGCCCCGCCACGCTTGCCACGATCAAGCAGGGGTTATTGAATTTCGACTACTGGTTCACCGAGCCCCAGTTGTTACCGACCCAAGACCAGATCATCTACACGGAGAACCACATGATACAGATGCACGCGTGCGAACTCCTCGCTGGGCAGTTATATCCCAACGAGACGTTCGCCAACTCGGGCATGATAGGAACGCAGCATATGACGCACGCACGAAGCATGATATATGACTGGCTCGATTGGAAGGCCAACATTGGCTTTACCGAGACGTCTCCGACCTACTTCACCATCGACATTCCCGCGCTGGTCAACCTTGTCGACTTCTCCGAAGACTCGATCATCTCGAACCGCTCCGCGATGGTGCTCGACCTCATCGCATTCGACCTGGCCAACCATTTTTTCAACGGGAGCTATGCAACGGCAAACGGCCGGCTCTACAATAGAGACCGGGTTGGAACACCATCCAACACGCCGGATCGCGATGACATCGCCGAGGCCACGTGGATCATGACGGGACTGGGATATCATGCCACTTCTTCCCGGACGAACGGCGATTGCTTGTCCCTGGCAACGAGCGACGCGTACGTCACGCCCCCGGTGATCGAGATGGTCGCCAACGCCACGAGGTTGTCCCACGAGCACCGGGATCGGAACGGCATCTACATAGAGGAGGCGGACAAGTTCAGCATCGGACACGGGGAGGACGATCTTATGTTCTGGTGGCACATGTCCGCACCGGTCGCCGGCCCCGTCATTGAAACAAGCTTCAAGGTCATTGAAAAATACCACCTCAACCCCGAGGACATCCTCGGACCACAATTACTCATCGATTTCATCAAGTTCAACGCCGGCGTGCACGGGGTGCCCGTCGGCACCTACGCGTCGAAGATCTACCAGCTGACGCGCGGCGTTGCGCTGGAAGCCCAGAACCGATACGTCTATCGAACCCCCCACTACCAGCTGGCAGCGATGCAGGATTCCCAGAAAGGAACCAACTGCATGCAAGAGCACGTGTGGCAAGCATCCCTGGGTGGATTCGCTAATGTCTGGACCAATTGGGACGGATTGCTTAGCTTCAAGGGTGGGAAATTTGTCGGGGGGTGGAAACCACGCGCCACGGTATATAAGAACATCGGGGTGATCCAATATGACCGGGCCACGTTACCGCTAGAACTGGAGCTTTTCTTGCTCACATACGATTATTTCACGCACGTGGAGGACGGTAGCGGCACCTTATACCCCCCAATCCATGCATACTTCCCACGGTGGGCGTTTGACGAGGTGGATGCTATCGTCGCCGCGGGCACGAATGCTGGCACGGGCACGGTGACAGGTACTATCAAGGGCATAGATGCCGTCGCCGGCAACCGCGGCACGTGGCTCTTTGGCCGCAAGGGTGATGCGTACATCGCCTTGTATTCCAAGGAATCATCGGAATGGAAATCGGACATAGAGTTCGCCGTGCAGGCAGCAAGAAAGAACGCCTACATCGTCGAGCTTGGTAGTGCCGGCGAATCGGGAACGTTTGCGCAGTTCAAGGAACAAATCTCCAGGGCCAAAGTCGATATCCGGTCGACCCCCATGGGCTACGATGTCAAATATGTTTCACCGTCCCGCGGTCTCGTGACCGTAAATTGGGATGCTCCTATGGTAGTGAACGGCGTGATAGTCAACTTGGGGCCATACGACCGGTTCGACAACGAGTACTGCCACCAGCCCTTCGGCACGCGGCGTACCGTGATCACGTGCGGGAACCAGTCCCTCGTGCTTGATTTTGACACGCTAGAACGCGTGTTCAACTCGACTGTATGAAGAAGAGGAAAGCGTCATGATGGGGAACGTGAATCGTAAAAGGAGTATTTTATTGCCCATCAAGCGCGTTTTGCACGCCGTGAGCTTTGGTCATTGCATCAAGGGGGGGCTTTTAGCGATTCTCGGATTGTTGAATACCCGGATGCTAGTTGGCATCGGTAGGTTCCAGCAGAACCTCGTGTTTGTCCCATTCATCTATGTGTGTGTTGCGATAGCCGGCATGCTGTCGGTGCACGTGATGCACGTGCAACCAGATCCGGATAGCAATTTGACAAAGATTGCCCGGATCGCGTGCACGATTGCTATCGGAGGGAGCATCGGGCTTTCGACATGGTATGGCATCACGATCGAGCAGGAAATGCCTGCCATCACGTTGACTGCGGTGTTCTGCAGCGCGTGGATAATTATCCCGGTTACGTTAAACAAGATTACTCGTGACGCGTGGATTAATGTGACGATGACTACTTCAACCTATTCGGGCGGGCTCTTATATGGCATGCTCATGAACGCGTACGAGATACCAATCCATGCCTGCTTCGTCATGGCAGGATTCTTCTTCACCATTCTCGGTCGTGCAATGGTGAAAGAATGCATCCAGCAAAGGGCAAGGAATGGAGACATTATCCTCCCGTCCCGTTCCTACCGGAGGTTCAAGGGATCTTCTCTATCGAGGCCCCGATCCTCGAATGCTTCGCAATCACGGCCCGGATCTCAATCGCCAGCAGTGAACTCGTCACTTGCAAGCATCTTGGGCGTATCGAAATCATTGCGATTGAGCAGATATGCCTTTTTGATCGCGATCGGTTGTCTGGTGGTTCCGATTTTCACGGGCGTCTGGAATTACGCGTTTTATACCTACCTCATCGTGCCGGCGTGCCTCGTTCTCTATGTTGTATCGCACCGGTTGAATGGAAAGGGATTGACCACCAACCAGTTAGACGGGTTACGCAAGAATGCACGTATTGCGGTCAACCTGGTCGTTATCGGTCTCTTTCTACAATTTATTTTTTAAAGAATTCAAAATCGAAATCTCTACTCGGATCAACGACGTGCCATGAATGGTACTTGATTATTTGGCATTTTCCAAGCAAGGATCCAGCATGACGAGCAATTCCCAGGTTTCCCGGGTCACGATCTCCAGCCAAGCTGCTCTTGTCCTTGGCTGCACCACGAATATTTTTCTCGCTCGCTTTTCCCCGATGCCGGGGATGGCTTCCAATTCCTTCAAAGTTAACCGCGAAACATCGACCGGGCTCGTGAAACAAGTCAATGACCTGTACCCGTGATCCACCACGACCAGGGAATATTCTTGGTTCAGTTGCAGGTTGCGCGGGACGTAGCAGAGGATCGGGTACGTGCCGGGCTGGCGGCAATAGGTTCCATGGCCCTCGTGCTGTTCAGCGTAGGCTCCCGTGAGCACGGTTCCCGGCGGGAACACGCGGCGGAGCATGGGCCGGTCGACCGTCTCCCGGACGAGATCCTTCCAGGGCGCAAAGAGCTTCTCATCGCGATCCAGGCCATCGGCGAGTTCCGAAACCGAACATCCCTTTTTCGATGCCGTGGTTACCAGGAGCTTGCGGATGTTGATCCGCCGTACCATCAACCCGCTATCGAGGATTTCCTTCAAGAACTCGAGGTCCAGGTCGAGCGTCCTGGGGGTCTCCCCCGGCAGGCCCAGGATGAAATTCAAGCCCGGCAAGAAGCAAGGATTTCCATTTTCGCCGCGCTTGGATCCTATCTCGTTGATAACGCGCACGGCGGCCATTATCTCCTCCCGGCTCGCCTTGAGGTTGTTCCGGTCGATGACCACGGGGTCGACGGATTCCACGCCGAGCGCGGCGATGTTGCCCGGGGTGCAGTGTTCGACGATGAGGCGCGTGATGGCGCGTGCTTCCTCCGGGTACAAGGCAAAGTTCAGCGCGTTCACGTTGTCGATGTGGAAGGTCTTGAGCCCGGGGCAGGCTTTCTTGATGGACCCGAGCAAATTCTTGATGGCCTGGGGATTCGGGCGGGGGTATCGCGGGTTGTCGTAACCGCGGTGCTGATAAGCGTAGAGATCAGACTGGTTGCCCAGTCGAAAGTGTCGCACGCCCAGGTCATAGAGGGCCTTGATTTCCCGCACGATTGCCTCAACCGATCGATGCATAGTCGGCCCTTTGCTCGGCTCGACGCAAAACGAGCAGCCGGACTCGTACCGGGGGCAGCCGCGAAACGTTTCCAGCTCGCACACGAGATTGCCACCCGTCTCGCGCCGGAAATTCGGGTGCTGGAGCACCAGCTCGGCGCCGGCGATGGCCACGTCCGTGATCTGGTCCATGCTGGACCGTTCCATTTTTAGTAATACTTGTACCCGATCGCCGTCCATGCCCGCGCCCTCGTCCAGCGCTTGCAAGAGGTTTGGCAGGACGACCTCGGCATCGCCCCGGATGATCGCGTCGTAGACCCCCTCGAGCTTGTCCGCGGGGATGCTTGGTTTTCCCCCCTCCTCCCCGATGCCGAACCTCGCCGCGGGGCCGCAGAGGATCTTAACCGCTCGCGGGAAGAGTTTGGCAAAGGTGACGAGCTCCGAGAATTTTACCGGCTTGCCACCGAGATAATTGCCCGGCACCGAGACACCCGATAGCGTGACGACCACGTCGTACACTTGCCACCGGGCATCTAACATGATCGCGCTTTTTCGTCGCTTCCCAACGTTTTCCCGCCGTTCCTTGGCTTCTATCGGTTTTTGCTTGATCTCTAGACGGAATTGATCCACGGTGATGTACTTGATAACCTGGAACATGTTTGAACGCTTCAGCGCCCCGTATATGTAGCGGGCATAGGGAGAAAGATACGGGGGAACTCCCAGGCATCCGGGCTCGTCGACGTACCCGTCAATGAGAACTACAGCCTTCATGGGCGAAACTAGCATCCATCACTAAAGGATTAGATGGTCGCGCGGAGGATCCGTGACTAGCATGAAGGTCACCAATCTCACTTGCGAGTTCCTAGCGATGCCGATAGGCGTGGATACCGCGCGCCCGCGGCTCGGCTGGATGCTCGATATCGAGCCGGCCGAAAAGGACCGGCGCGGGGTTCTGCAATCTGCTTATCGAATACTCGTGGCGTCGTCAGAGGGAAATTTGGAAAATGACAAGGGCGATTTGTGGGATTCCGGGAAGGTGGTGTCTGACAAGTCGGCACACGTCGAATACGCGGGGAAGGAATTGCGTTCCCGGATGACCTGTTACTGGAAGGTCAAGGCCTGGGACGAGCAAGGAACCGAATTGGCGTGGAGCGACGCGGCCTCGTGGACCATGGGCGTGTTCCCATCAGACTGGAAGGGCGAGTGGATCGGCGCGCGGGAGAACGTGTCCCTGGACGACCGCTTCCCTATAACGAAAGAGCTCGATAACTGCCCCGAGTGGATCAAGGCCGCCGCGCGCCGCGAGCATCCCCACGGGCCAGGCCCGGAGAACGAATACGCCAAGGCCGTGTACTTGCGAAAGGAGTTCGCCGTAATAAAGGCGCCATCGCGTGCCATCGTGCGGGTCGCGGGCGTCGGGTACCACGAGGTCTACGTGAATGGCCAGAAAGCAGGAGACAACGTGCTGGATCCTGGCGCGACGCAATACGACAAGACAATCCTCTACGTTAGCCACGACGTGACCTCGATGCTCCGAGACGGAATCAACTGCATCGGCGTGATCCTGGGCAATGGCTGGTACTGGGTCGGCACCCCGGACCTGTTCGGGTTCGAGAAGGCGCCCTGGGCCGCCCCGCCCCGCTGCCGGTTGGAGCTCGAGCTCGCCCGCGCCGGCGAGGCCAGCGAGTTCGTGTGCACCGATTCGACTTGGTCATTTACGGAGGATGGGCCGATCACGTTCAATTGCATCAGATCGGGCGAGGTATACGATGCCCGCAAGGAACTCGGCTCGTGGAGTGCCACGGGCGGCGTAGCCGAGGCGGACAATCGCTGGCAGGCCGCGAAGATCTTGACGGCGCCGAAAGGAATCATGCGCTCCCAGTTCATCCCGCCGATCAAGGTGCAAGACACGTTCGCGCCGTGCAACCGCAAGGTCCTGCCCGACGGCAAGGTCGTCTACTGGTTCCCGAAGAACAACGCGGGCTGGGTCGAGATCGCCGTGCGCGGGCGGCCCGGGCAGACGATCATGATCGAGCTCAACGAGGTACTCGAGCCGGATGGCCACGTGGACATGCACACGCACAGCGGGCACACGCACGGCCGGTACCAGACGTGCGAGTACACTTGCAAGGGCGACGGCATCGAGACGTGGCAGCCGCGCTTCTGCTATGCCGGGTTCCAATACGTCCAGGTGTCCGGCGCGAAGCCGGACGAGATCGTCTCGATCCTCGCGAAACAAGTCTGCACGAGTTTCGAGCCCGCGGGCGAGTTCTTTTGCTCGAACATCCTGATCAACGAGATCAACGACGCGTGCAAGCGCACGTTCCGGAACGGTTTCCACTCCTATCCGCAGGACTGCCCGCAGCGGGAAAAGGCAGGATGGACGGAGGACGCGTTGCTTTCCGCGCACGGCAGCGTGTATAATTTTAACGCGCTCCTGGCGTACGAGAAATGGAGCCAGGACTTGAATGATTCGCAGACGCCCTCAGGCCAGGTGCCGGACATCGTCCCGTCGCCAGGCTGGGGAATGCCGACGAAGCGGAAGGATCCATCGGATTACACGTCCTTTTTGCCCGAACAACTCGGGATCATGGCGGATCCCTGGTGGGGCGGCGCGCTGGTCATGCTCCCGTGGAAGATCTACGAGCACTACGGCGACGTGCGCATCGTGGAGAAAGCATACCCCGGCATGAAGCGCTACGTCGATTTCTTGAAGCGCACGACCCAGTACGGGCCGAACGATTTCGACTACATGATCAACTGGGCCACGATGCTCGGTGAATGGCTGGAGGTCGGCTCCGGTGGCTCCGCGAACAGGACGCCGCGCGTGCTCACGTGCACGCAAGCCTTCTACCGCTGCGCGGACGTCGTCGCGAAGGCCGCCGCGCTGCTGGGAAAGCCAGATGATGAAAAGGCATACAAGGATCTCGCCGGGAAGATCGCCGCCGCGTTCAACGAGGAATATTTCGACAAGGCAACGGGCTTGCTAGCAAAGGATAGCCAGAGCGCGCACGCGATGGCGCTCGTGCTCGGCATGGTACCGCCCGGCATGGAAGAGAAGGTGTTCCAGCAGCTCGTGACGAACCTGGTCGACGTGCGCGGCGGCCACTTGTCCACGGGCATCGTTGGCACGTGGTTCCTCTACAAGGCGCTCGGCCAGGGTGGCAGGCCCGATCTCGCGTACCGGGCCATCACGGCGAAAGGCTACCCCGGCTTCGAGCACATGCTCACCCGTGTCAACGAGAAGACACCTGTTCCTAGCAAAACCATCTGGGAGGACTGGACCGGCGCGGCTTCCCTGGCACACCCGGTGCAGGGTTGCGTCGTGTCCTTTTTCTACGAATACCTCGCCGGCATCCAGGCACTCGAGCCGGGATTCAAAAAATTCGCAGTGCGGCCTGCGGTGGTCGGCGACCTGTCGTGGGTGCAAGCGAAGCTCGACACGTGCTACGGCACCATCCAGTCGAGCTGGAAAAAGGTGGAGGATGGCACGACGTTTACGATCCACGTGCCACCAAACACGACCGCGGAGATCACGCTGCCCGATGGCAATGTACAGGCGGTTGGCTCGGGCACGTACACGTTCACGGTCGCGGGCAAGAACATGACAGGCAAGTGAGGCCATGGAAAAGAAAACCATTGCAAATGAAGCAGCCCCGGAAAAGGTGTTCCCCGGCGCCGGCGAGAAGACGCCCTCCCGTGCGCAGTACTTCTCGTGGATAAACAACACGAACGAGGGTGCCACGGAAGGACAAACCCTCGTCAACCTCGAGTTTTTCGACTGGTTGCGGCGGGAATACGGCATGCAGCTCGATATCTACGCGTTCGACGCGGGTGCCATAGACGGGCCGGGCAATGGCTATGGACGGCTCGACTCGGAGAAGTTTAAAAGGCAGTTCCCCCGCGGGTTCGACCCGATCTACAAGAAAGCGAAGGCCATGGGCACGAGGCTCGGCGTGTGGGGTGGCCCCGATGGCTTCGGAGAAACGGAAGCCGATGCACGTGCGCGCATCGACCTCATGGCGGGCTTGTGCAAGAACTACGAGTGGGCGCTCTTCAAGTTCGACGGCGTGTGCGGCACGCTGCGCAAGGAGAAGCAGGATTACTTCGTCAAGATGATGCAAGAGTGCCGGAAATACTCGCCCGACCTCATATTGCTCAACCACCGGCTCGACCTCGGGAAGGGCATGCCGTACGCGACCACGTCACTCCTCGGTGGCGCGGAGACCTATATCGACGTTCTCATGTGGAACTTGTTCCCCGCCACGCACCACCGGGCGGGAGCACTGTCCCGCGAGCTCCCGGTCGGCATGAGCCGCATGCAAGAAGACCACGGGGTCTGTCTCTCGTCTTGCCTCGATTTTTGGGACGACGATTTTGTGCTCCAGGCGTTCAATCGATGCTTGATCCTCGCGCCCGAGCTGTATGGCAACCCGTGGTTCTTGCGTGATGGCGAGTTCCCGAGGCTCGCGCGCATCTTCAACTTGCACCGGCGGTACCGCGACATCCTGGTCGACGCCCTGGTCTTGAAAGATACCAACAAGTACGGGCCGCTTGCTGTAAGCCGCGGGGACGACGCGACCCGGTTCGTCACGATGAGGAACTTGGAATGGGAGCCCGAAACGCGCTGGATCACGCTGAACGAGGAGATCGGCTTGAAATCCACGTCGTCGCCCATCATCGTGCGGCAATTCCACCCGACGGAGCGAGTGATCGGGGAATTCCCCCACGGTGCCACCGTGGAGGTCGAGGTGCTGGCCTTCCGCTCGTGCCTGATCATCGCCGCCGCGAAGGACGCGCCCGTCAACAAGCAAGAGGTCACGATCACGGGCACCGATTACGAGGTCGTCCGGGACGTCCCGGGCAGGCCCGTGAAGGTCGCGTTGCTCGGCATGCCCGGCACGGTCGCCCGCGTCTCGCTCCCGCGAGGCAAGGAGATGGAGGTTACATTCCCGGGGCTATCGCTGAAGCAGCCTTGGCACCGGAAGCTCGCGGAACTCGCCCCGTGCGACGTCCCGGCCGATGCAGAAACACTCTACGAGGCAACATGCTTCGCGGCCGACAATAACTGCTTGGAAGCCAGGTGCATGACCCGCTCCGGGCCGACCCTCATTCCCGAGGTTCAAGCCGCTCGGGACGCGTTCTTCGACCAGCCGATCTTCAAGGCACGTGCCCCGTGGGACAAGTTCGTCTTCGATAGCGATGCATCGACCAGGATGTTCACGGCCGCTTACCCCGAGGCGGGGCTCCGCGTCGATCTCGGCGACGTCGTGGCCATTGACACGCTCGCGATCAAGGGCGCCGGAGACGGTTTCTTGAGGGACGAGATCACGATCGACATCAGCACGGACCTGGCGACGTGGACGACCGTGACCGCCCGGGTGCACGATTGCAAGCCGGCGCTGGCAAGCAGCAAGGATGACCCCTTGTTCACGATAACGCCCGAGCCGGAGGATGCGCCGTTCGACCCGCGGAGCGACCCGAGTTTTTTCGGTGAGTCGCGCTTCCCGCTACCCGTTGGCAAGCAAAGATTCGTCGAAATAGACGTGCCGGGGAAGTCAGCACGCTATTTCCGCGTCCACGACGTGCCCGCCCACGTGTTCAAGATCGCGGGCCGAAGGGCCGGCATGTGGATCCACGACCGGTCGAAATGGCATTTGAACTTCCTTTTCGAGCGGCTCCAGCGGCAATCCTTCGACAAGGCCTACCACGCGTCGTTCGTGCTCGACGAGATCCCCGACGGGAGCTATGTCTGCGTCGCGATCTTCGGCGAACACGGCGAGGAGGGAGCCTTTGCCGCGTTGAAGGTCGGCGGCAAGCCCGTCGGAGCGCCAGACAGGGCACTCTCCTACCAGGCGCACCCGTGGGAGCACTTGGTCAAGTCGGCCACGGGCAACTACACGTACTACTTCCCGCTCCGCCAGGAATATAGAGGGAAGCCGATCGACGCGTTCGTGCTCGGCGTGAAGGGAAATCCCCGCCCCATGTTCGTCGAGGCGTGGATCACGGCGTACCCGATCCCGTTCAAGCGCGTCGAGCTCGTCCTTTGATAGAGGTTCATGTTCTTAAAGTGAGTATTCTATGGCTCGTGGCCGCTGCAGCGCGTGCACACGCGCTGGTGCATGCCCTGGTAAAAATGGATTTATTCCACGCATCAAGTGGTGGTATTGGTGGAAATGCGAGCGGATTTTTTCACGAGGTATGCCGTGATCGTCGCGTTCGTCGGCTTCGCGCTGTTCAACGTGGGCGGTTTCGTGGCCATGGCCCTCTATCCCTACCCGTTCTCCCTATTGCACGACTCGTATAGCGAGGTCGGAGCTATCGTGGAGGGGAACTACGGGGCGGGGATCCTCTCGGTCGGGCTGGCGCTGTCGGGGGCGCTCGAGTTCCCGGTCGTGGTGGTCTTCGGCCGGGAAATTATCGCGAGCGGGAAGGCTCGGACCCAGCCGTTCGCACTCCTCGGGTTCGTGTTCCAGCTCGTCGCGCGGGTGGCCATCATCCTGGTCGGCGCTTTCCCGACGCGACCGTGGCGGGGGACGCACGACGCGGTCGCGATCGTCTGGATCGCGGGTGAAACGCTTGGCGTGATATTCATCATGGTTGAATTCTTCAGGTGGCGAAAAGAACTATGGTGGGGCATCGCCGGGGCCCTGGTCATCGCGATAGGCACAATAGCATGGATTCCCTACGCGGCAGGGGCCTGGGACGGCATGGGCGTCCCGGAATTCGTCACGATGACCGCTCTTTACGCGTTCAACGTGGCACTCTGGATCCGGGCATACATGGGAGGGGCGGCGATCGGGGACGGGTTAGAAAGGAAAGCATGATACGATTTTTTCGAGAAAGATCAGCCACCCCATTCGCCAAGCGGGAGGATGCTGGCGAAAAAAATGAACCAAAACAACGCGTTTGCGAGGAGGACAGCGACGGCGATCTTCACGCCAATTTTCTTCTTCGCGATGCCGGTCGAGTGTACCAGGAGGTAATAGATCGGTACGACGTACCAAACGGCCAGCCCGACGAACAGCCCAGCAACCGGAAATACCACGAGGAATAAATGGACGGTCGCCACCAGCCCGACCATGGGTATCATGAACGGGAAGCCCAGGGGATCCACGGAAAACTTCATTTTCAACCTTTTCTCCCGCCACGTCGATCGCCACTCGGGCAAGCGCTGGTGGACGCGCTGGCCAACGAAGATCGCGATAAGCGCGAAGACACCACACGCGATACAAATAGAGACGATCAACACCACGTCGGCGCTCATGCCGATGATTTGATGGAGAATGGTCGGTAAAAAGTAGACGCCGATTATCCACAGCATGGGCGGGAGCAGTTCCCGGCGGCGACGCGGGAAAGTGAAAGTATACCCGATGCCGATGCACGCGCCGACGATGGCCAGCGCCAAGAAGAGCCACATCGGCGGTGCAACGATGAGGAAATCGCGGCCGAACGGGCTCCACCAGAACGCATCACCGGGGATGATCGAGTGGATTCCTATCAAGTAGGCATACCATCCCCAATCATAAAAGAGCCACTGCGAGCACCAGAACCCCAGGATGTATGACATTGTTTGCAGCCCCGTGAACTTCCGCGCTTGCGGCATCATGACCATGAGCAGGCCGAACATGGTCAAGATACCGAAATACTCGATATCGATGCCGAAGAAGAATGACGGGATACCGAACGAGCCCTTCCCTGCCTTTGCGATGCCGAGGAGGTAGACGATCATGGTTATCCAGGCGAAACCGATGCCCATGAACACCGACCACTTCCATTCAAAATCATTCAACTTCACCGGCATGTGTCCGGTGAGTTTCAGGTACTCGTTTCGCAAATCTTGAAGTCGTGCTTCTTGATCTCGTATGTCTTGCTCCAGCTGTCGGGCTGGGTCCGCTCCTTTCTCGGCCATGAGCATCACGTTCGTCGTCTTTCGCGGGATCGATCGCGAACAATGATGCTTTTCCATCGGATCTTATATTCGCGCATTCGGGGAAGAGGGGAAAACGAGAACGCGCTGCCTTTCAACGACCATCAACGATGTTCCTTGCAAGTGCGAGTCACCAGCCCTCCCAGAGATACGTCGTGTAGTTGCCACACGCGTCGCACGCGTACTCGTACGTCGTCCTCGGTTCCTTGCCGGTCTCTTGATGGAAGTAGACGCACCGCGTGTCCTGCGACCCGCATACCCCGCACGGCTTGGGCGGGGACTTGATGGCTGCGGGTGGCTTGTCGTGGCGTCGAGGCTGGTCGGCCGCTGTCACCGTCCATCGCCAGTGGATGTTCTCGTGCGGGACGAGCCCCGCCCGCTCGAAGATGTCGGGCAGGACCGCGAGTCGCGCCATTTCACGTTCGCCTCACGTTCACATTGCCATTCCCGCCTATTATTTTTTTCATTGGCTCCAGACGTGATCTAAGCCCCGGCGTATCTGCCGGGCGATACGACGAGCCGGGTCTTTACCAGGATGGTTGTAGATGAGTTGTGGAGTTGATGTTTTTTTTCATTCCCACGTGCTATTTTTTCAAGACGACGAACTTCCCTTCTTTCTTGAGCTGCATCAGCTCCTCGATTTCCTTGTGGGCTTCCTCGTGGGGGATTTTAAACTTCCCGTACGTCCCGATCTTCTTGCTCGCCTTGCAACACTTCACGACAATCCGTAAAATGACCCGGGTCATGGGTTTTGATGGTCCACTGAGCTCGACGGCCTTCGTGAAAACGTAGAGCTGGTAATCATCAAATCCACCAATTAATGCCAACAAGGGAAAAAAGATGACGAACAGCATCAACAAGAACGCGAGGATGATCGACAAGGTCGCCGAGAGGATGACGCCGATGGACGCGGTCAGCGGCAGGAAGCCGTAATTGTACCACAACAGCGCGAACGGGACGATCGGGAGGGCCGCGATGGCCGGCAAGACCACGGACTTCATCCAGTAGATCTTGATCTTGAACAGCTTTACCTGGCAATAGACGATGCAATAGGCAGTCTTGATCATGATCGGGATGATCATGTCGAACGTGATGAGAAAGTTGACCCCGAAAAGGCCCATGTCTTGAATGTTGAAGACGAACAGGGCAAGGTACAAGTTCAAGACTTTTATGCCCTCCTCGACGACGCGAGCGAGTGCCCATTGGGGTATCTTGAACGTGCCCCCCATGATGCTATCGGGCAGCCAGATGAACGGGTCGAAGAGCTTGCGGATCAAGGTCGGGTAGTAGAAGATGAGGGCGGGCACCCAGTAGACCAACCCGCCGACCCCGTGGTAGATGTCGCTGAAGAACGGGTAGATCGCGGCCAAGCTTATCGCGAACACGGTCACGAACATGAGGCGGAACATCATGGCGTATGACACGTAGAACGACGCGAGGACTTTCTTCCCATTCGGGTACGCTTCGGCCAGCGCGGCGGACAAGTTGTAATTCCCGTAGGAGCCCACCATGCCGGTCATGCCGGACGCCGTGCCGACCAGGGCCGACCAGGTCACGAATCCTGGAATTTGTGCCGTTTTCCAGAGCAGGAAGAGCAGGCCGGTCCCGCCGGATACCAGGGGAACGATCGATGATTGGATGCCGTAGGACAAGCTCCGCTTCACGACATCCCGCCCGAACTTGAACCGCCATGCGTCCCGGGCAGAAAGGCCCATGTTTTTCACGATCTTGTTGAAAAAATAGGCCGACACGAAGAAAAACAAGATGTCGTTGATGTACCCGCCGATGTTGCCCGCGATGGCCATCGCCATGATCTCGCCGACTTCTGGATGCGTCATTCCATAATACCGTCCATACAACATGATCGCGATGTTCATGATCTGGCCGACGACGGTGCCCGACAGGAAGTTGATGATGTTGGATTTATCGAAATGCTGGAATCCGTCGATGCATCCGCGATAAATGCCGAGCATCGATGGCCATTGCCGCTGCAAGTTCAACAGCAGCAACCAAGTTAGATATGCGTAATTACCTTGGACGATAGTCTGGAAGGTAAAAAAGGACAAGGCAGAAACCTGAATCAGGCCGCTGAACATTTGGTACCATATAAAGAAGCGAATATACTGGAGCATTTTCTCCTTATCCTTCACGCGGTTCTCCGCGATGAAGTTTCCGATGCCAAAGTTCGTCGGGACATCGAATACAAGGAATATGACCGAGAACAGGCCACCGGCGATCCCGGCATACCCGCCGATCTCGGGGTACGGGGAAACGAGCGGCACGAGGTAGGCGGCCATGACCACTGCGAGTCCCGTGCTGATGAGATTGAGCAGTATTGACCAAAATTCGCTCCCGAGCTGCCGGTGGAAACCGATCATCTCCCAACCCTTGAATTCCGGGTATTTCTTGTCGAGATCGAGTTTATCCATGATTTCCTGGTCCTTTGCTTTCTCTGCCTCGATTTGTTCCGCGGTTTTTCCCTTTTTCTTGAACGCCATGCCGTCATCTGCTCCCTGATCCTGTTTCGGGTGCATCCATGCCCTTTTTCGCGAGCAACTCCAAGATCGCATTCAAAACCTCGTGCGCGGGAAAAATAAGGCTATCATTCCGTCCCGCGACCGCGAATGCGCCCGGTGCCCGAGCGCAAGCATTAGAAGGGCGACGTCGATCCGTGATCCATGGCACAATCGAAAAAGTGGGTGCTCGTCACCGGGGCGAGCACGGGCATCGGCCGCGCCACGGCCGAATACCTGGCGGCGCACGGGTTCGGCGTCTACGCGGGGGCGCGGAAGGAGGCTGACCTCGCTTCCCTGGGCGCGTTGCAAGGCGTCGTGCCCGTCAAGCTCGACGTGCAGCGGGACGCGGATGTCCAGGCGTCGTTCGACGCGGTGTCGAAGGCGGGAACGGGCTTGTTCGGCATCGTCAACAACGCGGGCATCGTCAAGGCCGGGCCGCTCATGGACGTGCCGGTGGAGGACATGATCGAGCAATTCGACGTGAACGTGATCGGCATTCACCGCGTCACCAGGGCGTTCCTGCCCCTCGTTGTCGCGAGCAAGGGCCGCGTCGTGATGATGAGCAGCGACTCTGGCTTTTTTGCCACGCCGATCTTCGGCCCGTACTGCGCGTCGAAGCACGCGGTGGAAGGATATGCCGACAGCTTGCGGCGGGAGATGGCCTTGCTCGACGTTAAGGTCGTCATCATCGAGCCCGGGCGCATCGCCACGCCGATCTGGAACAAGGGAGAAGCTCTGCTCGCGCGCGAGTTCAAGTCCCCGCTCGTGTCCCTCGCCAAGAAGGTGGGGCGGCACGCCATCGATAGCGGCAACAAGAAGGGGATACCGCCGGTTGAAGTGGCGAAGGCCGTGCACCGCGCGCTCACCTTGGAGCGGCCGAAGGCGCGGTACATCGTTGCCGAGAACAAGATGGAATACAAGCTACTCCGCGTGCTCCCGACGAGCACGGTCGACTCGCTCGTCTTGAAGGAAATGAAAAAGATGGAAAAAGAATGATGTGCCGGTTCACAGCCCTTCTTTCTTGATCCTCGCCGCGGTCAGAATGATGCCGAGGAGCGCCAAGCCGATGACGCACGCTTCCATGGCCCCGACGACCATCCTGAACGCCTCGAACTGCGCGACGTCGTCGAACAGGCCGGGGGTCGCAAGGTCTGGCCGGAGAAAATCGACGTAGATCACGAGGACGAGCCCCATGGCGGCGGCGATGGCGAGGAGCGCGGCGGAAGGCTTCTGTCCCGCGCGCCCGTGGCACAAGGCACCGATGGCCAGCACGATGCCCCCGAAGCCCGTCATCCACGTGATCGCCTCGAGCCACTTGTGGTATAAGCCGAATGACGCCGCGACGGCTGGCGTTGCTACAAGCAGGACGGCGGTCGCGAGTCCCACGAGGCCGAGGCCGAACGCGGCGGTGGCGAAGCCATCGTAGACGGTCTCCTCGTGGCCCTCGGGCCTACCCTTCGGCCTCACTTCTTGGCTGGAGGCGACCCGTTTCTTCTCCACCACGATGGCCGCGATCATGACGACGACCACGGCGGCGATGCTGATCACCATGATGATGGTCGTGGTGGCAAAGTCGTTCAAGGGGTTTAGATTTATGACGACCGCCTCGCTGTTGGAGACATCCGAGGTTCCCGATCCATTGATCGCCACGACGGCGTAATAATACGTGCCGCTCTCGTTGATGTTGTCAACATGCACGGTCGTGGTCACGCCTGTCGCGACGGGAACCAGTCCCACCGCGCTCGTGATGGCGCTGGTAGAACGGTACACGCTGTAGTTCTCCGTGCCGGCCACGCTGCTCCATCTCAGGGTGACGCGGCCATCATTGCTCTTGCTGGGGGTGATGCTGGCGAGGACCGGGCTGGGCAGCGGCCACCAGCGGACCGCACGCCGTTCCATAAACTGCCCGGTGCCGTTTAATCCAAACGCATTCAAGAACGCGTTGGTATAATACAAGTAATACGATGTCGCGACGCCGTTCGGGTCGTAGGTCGCGTTCCACGCGGTTCCATCGGGAAATTCGATCGAAACGGAATTTGGCGTGACTATGTTCAAGCTCGGGCTCGTGTAGCCGATGAGATTGCAGAAATTGATCACGGCCTCGTCGATCAACTGCGTGGAGGGCACCCCGCCGGCGAGCGGCGCGACGAGTAGCATGAAGTTGGAATCCGCCTGGACAGCGATCCTCGCGGTCATGTTGATCGCCGAGATGGTACCTCCACCAACGCTATCCCAGTGGCCTGCAGTGGTGTTGTACCAGCCCGTCGTCGCGTTGCAGAGCGAGTATGGACCGTATTCCGGGGGACCGAATTGGCCGAGAGTGCCATTACCAAGCCAGGTGATCGTCGTGTTCCACAAGCCCGTGGCGTTGAGAGGGCCTCCTCCCGTCATGTTAAGGTGCGCCGATGCCGTCATGTCCCAGAAGTACACGTCCCCGACGTCCACGCCCCACGTAACGCCATCAGCAACCGTCGTGGCAGCCGCGCGGTGGAAGGGAATCGCCGAGAGGACCAGGACGCCGGCCAAGAAAGCAAGAACCAGCGACGCCTTGCTGTTTTTGGTGTTTTTTGATGTCGTCATGTCATGTCCACCTCGTTCAATCCCTCCGCACGTTCTTCATGAAATCGAGATCCCCGGTCACCTTCTTGGAGGCCGGCGATGTCGGCGATTTATAGGTGTAGGGATCCGGTTCATCCATCTCCCGCCTCGACTTGAGCAGCGCCCGCAAGAAGCGCAGCACCGCGAACACCAGCGACAAGGAGATCATGAGTAGCTGCACCAGGCCCAAGCTGATCGTGATCGGGGGGATCGCCGGGTCTCCGCCGCCCCCACCTCCGCCGAACATCGCCATCAACTTGGCGGGATCTACCGTCACGACCACGCTCAAGGAGCCGAAGGCATCGAACGGGAAGTTGAGCGTGAGCACCGAGCAGCCGATCAAGAACGAGGCGATCGTGAACGCCAGGAAACACGCTGATGCAATCGGTTCGAGCGTGTAATGGTCGCGCGCGGCGCCGTTGAACACGATGATAAGCGCCAGGACGCACGCCATCATCCACACGGTGAATTGCCATGCCCCGAGTTCTTGATCCACGGTCTGAGACATAGATATGCCAAGGGTGGCATTCACGAATTCTAGTGCCCAGAAATAGATGTACGTCCCCACCAGCGACGAGATGGCGATGATCGTGTACCCGACGATTTTCTTGCTGCTCATGGGTGCATGAAACCTCCGGGCAAGTTCATAGTAAAACCGAATTCGAGGTCTGATATCTTCAAGGCAAACAATCCCCACGATTTCGGCAACGTGATCGCCATCGCAAACGATATCGCCATCGTGATCGACGAGTTCCCCAGACCCATGAACATGAACGGCGTCGTGTCGATCAGCGTGATGTTTGCCAGTTTCGACTCGCCGAATGGTATCGAGCCCACGAGCGACAAGGCATCCAGGGTGGTCCCGTTCGCATCATACGTGAGCTTGACGTTCACGGCGAGGTTGTTGATGTCCAGCCCCACGGGGCCCGTGTTGTTGATCGGGAACAGCATCCAGGCCTTGACCGACGTGGTCGTGTTGGACATTTGAAACGGGCTTGTCCCATTTCCACCACTGCTGCCCATGATGGACCCGAGGGTGGTGCCGAGATTCGACGCCAGGAACCCGCTGCCCACCGACACGTAAGTCGCGAGGCCCGCAATGGCGACGCTGACCAGCACCATGAACAACGTGACCACCTTGACCGCGCGCGGGTATTTCAGATCGCGTTTTTTGGCTTTTTTCAAGTGATTCCAACTCGTTAGGATGTTTTTCCATATTCTACATGTTTCTTGCAGACACTAGCAATCCCACAGATGAGAGATACCTATCCCGTGCGCAAAAAAAAGTTGTCATTCTAATAAGGATCCCGACTATGTACCATAATGAAAGGATGCAAGCGAAGGAACGACTCCTGGCGCTGTTCGACGGCGACGCGCGGCGCCGGCTCGACCGCGTGCCCACGTTCGTGCAAGCTGTGAACCCGGATTTCATCGAGCGGAACGAGGATGCCTTGTTCTCGGACGATGGCTTCGATTACACCAACAATCCATGGGTGGACGCCGCGCTCGTCCTCGGGTTCGACGGCATCTTCGGGGACTTCCCGAGTGCGTTCACCCACGAGCCCGTGGAGGTCGTTGGCAGCGACGGGAAGAGGCACTCGATCAACACCGAGGGGCGCGAGTACCACGAGGGCACCCGCTTCTACAAGGGCGGGCTGCTCACGTCGCAAGAGATCCTGGACGAGATCCGCGCGACCATCAAGCCTGTCACGGATACCCGTGCCATGCAAGCCACGATCGACCGCGGGGAATCGGTCGCCTCCCGGATCTTCCTGGTGCCCAAGACGGGCGGCATCTTCAGCCGCGTGCTCCTGGCCATGGGATACAAGGAATTCGCCGTCCATTACCGCAAGAACAGCCGGTTCTACCGGGAGATGATCCGGTTCCGCGCCGACTTGTTGCGGATGGAGATCGAGTACCTCGTGGCGGGCGGCGGCAAGAAAGCCGGCGCCCTGTTCATCGCAGACGACATCGCCTACAAGGGTCGCCCTATGATCCCTCCCGAGAGATTTATCTCGGACTTCGGCAAGCACTACAAGGAGATCCTCGGGATCGCCCGCGACGCGGGCATCATCCCGCTGCTGCACACGGACGGGGACGTCACGGACATGGTTCCGGCATTCCAAGAGGTCGGCTTCCGGGGCGTGCAAGGCTGGGAGGGAGGGTGCGACGCCCGGGTCATCAACGAGCGGTTTGCCGACTTCGCGGTCATCGGGTTCGGCGACATGAACGAGGTGCTGCCGTTCGGCACGGGCGCTCGCATCGAGGCACATGTCAAGGACCTCATGGATGCACTGAAGGCCAACCGGCACTTTGCCATCGGCCCGTCGTCTGTCGTCAACGCCACGATGCCCATCGGGAACGTGCGCGCGTTCGTCCGGCATGCACGGATCCTCGGACGATACTGAACGCGGGTCGCCATCCGGAGCATATTTAACGCCCCGGCGACCCCATTGACCCGATGCAAGCGCTAGTCGTCGACGCGCTCACCCTCGGCGAGGGCAAGCGCGGCCTCACGCGTGATTTCATCGGCGCCGGGCCGCGTATGGTCGCCGCGACGCTCAGGGCACGCGGCATCACGGCCCGCATCTGCCGCGGCGAGGACTTCTTGCGATCCAGCAGGTCCATGGCCGGGTTACACGACGCGTGTCTCGTGTCCGGCATGATCATGGACCGGCCCTCGGTCATCGCAGTCGCCCGGGCATGGAAGCGAGCGTGCTCCGAAAAACCAGTCGTGGTCGGCGGGCCTGTATCTTTGGAACCAGCATCGCTTTTACGGAACCGGGAGATCGACGCGGTCGTGCAAGGCGAGGCCGAGAGGATCTTGTTCGACGCGTTCTCCGCCCATGGCACGCCGGCGGCCTTCACCGGCGATAATGTGCCCGACGGCTTTCTCACGCGGTCATCCTTGGCGCTCGAGATCGACGGCCAACAAGACAAGCGCTGGCCGGACCTTGCCTGGGTGGAGCGATGCATCGACCCGGCGATCGACCTCCTCGGCCCCGCCTACGACAACGCCTGGGCCGCGCGCGTGTACGTGGAATTGCTCCGGGGTTGCTCCAACCAGCAGCATGCCCGCCTCGGCCCGAAAGGTGACTGCATTTGCAGGGACTGCGGGTACTGCGACGTGAGCGGGGACTTCCGCGTCGACGTCCCGAACCCGTGCGTGGCCGGCACCAGGCCTGGCTGCGGGTTCTGCTCGACCGCCGCGGTTTCCGGCCCCGTCCGTTCGTTCAGCATCCCCTACGTGGTGGAACAGGTCAAGCGATGCATCGAGCTCGGATGCCACCGGATCGTTCTCGGGGGGAGCGACGTGCTCGAGTTCCAGCGGGAACGGCTATTCAAGCCCGGGCGCACGCGCCCCACGGCTCCGCCGCCGCCCAACCACGATGCCTTGAACGATCTCGTGAACCAGCTGCTCGGGCTCGACGCGGTGAAGCGCGGTATCGTTCAGATCCTCGCGGAAAACATCAAGGCAAGCTTGTGTGACGACGAATCCTTGTCAATCCTGGCCCGTCTTCCTGCCATCTCGGTCTCCATCGGCGTCGAGACGGGATCGGACGAGCACCTCAAGAACATCGGGAAATCGGCTTCTGTCGCGGGTATCAAGCGCGCCGTGGAGCTCTTGAACAAGCACGGCATCAGGTACCACGCGTATTTCATCCATTCCTTGCCCGGCCAGACGGCGCAGACCGTGCAAGACAGCGTCGGCATGATGAGATGGCTGGAGGGCAACAAGGCCGAGAAAATCACGATCTACCGCTTCAAGCCCCTGCCGGGCACCGCGTTCGAGGGATCCCGAGTGACCGGCGCGATGCTGGACGAAGCCGGGCCCATGGTCCGCGAGGCAGTGCGCATCAACGAGGCCGGCAAGAGGAAATACTTGAACGCCACGGTGAAGGTCTTGATCGCCGAGCACGACTTCCGGGATAAATCCGCGGCCATCGCGTACATGTTGCAAGGCGGGCCGAAGGTCAAGCTCGGGAATTGCGGCCGGCTCGTGAACGACAAAAAAATACACGTGGCACGCATCACGCGCGTGATCTCGGACAAGATGACCGAGGGCACGCTCGTCGAATGATGGGAAAAGGAATGGTAATTATTGGATCACTAGCATGTCGCTGACGCGATCCCGGCGGGATTTGAAATCCGGGTCGAGGAAGACCGTGAGGATGTGCTTTTGATCGCCCTCCCCGTGCACGATGGAGACGGGCACGACCTCGAGCTCGTTGTCGAGGACGAGCTTGCGCGGGATGCCCACGGCGAGCGTCTTGTTGCAGCGCTCGCAGCGGACGTAAATCTTCTTCTCGCCCTCGATCGGCCCGGAGGGTTTTTTCTTCCTGCCCTCATCCTCGCCGGGAACGGGGGGCGGGGCACCCGTCGGCACGGGCAAGCCGCCCAAGCCGGGAGGCGCGATCGTGATTTTCGGGGGCATTTTAATCGGCGGCAGCGTGGTGCCTGCCTTGATGACCGCTGGCTGCGCGGCGGGGGTTGTCGCCGGCGGCACGACGACCTTGACGCGCCCTTCCTTGATGTCGGCGTAGAGATCGGCATATTTATCCTTGAAGGCCTTGATGATTTCGAGATCGTTCTCGGCCTGGGCCGAGGCGCTCGTGAACTCGTCCATCTCCCGGTCGCGTAACTTGGACTTGTAATACGCGATAATGGCAATGCCCGAGATCACGACTGCCAAGACGGCGCTGGCCATGATGCCTATGGTCCAGGAGAGGTTCTCGAGCCAGGCGTGCC
>JAUQYZ010000323.1 GCA_030587475.1 Candidatus Sigynarchaeum calidifontis | reverse complement strand
ACAAGCCATCGGACTTCAAAGCCTTGTACGGCAAGCGCTGGGGCGTGGAGACCGGGTTCGACCGCTTCAAGCACCAGCTCGAGGTCGAGTGCTTCAGCTCGGGAAAGGTGCACAACATCAAGCAAGACTTCCACGCGGCCGTCTTCTTGCAAGTAGTCGAGGCCATCATGAGCAAGTCACGAGACCGCTTGATCCGCGCGAGGAGCATCCAAGACGAGCTGGAGCACGTGTACCACGTCAACAAGTCCGGCGCTTATACGATGCTGTCGGATCACCTCGTCGGCTTGTTTCTCCTGGACGGTTCGGCAGCACTTGCACACCTTCTGTCATATCAAGACGAGATCCTCATGCTCAAGAGCCCATTCCGCCCGAGGCGCCGAAAACCCCGAGCGCGGCTGACGCCGACCCGCCGCCTCAACCATTACCTATATCGGAAAAAGCGGAGATGATTGAAATGCTAACTTAATGACTTTGCCGCGCGTTGGGCGATCATCGTCGCGAGCAAGCCCATGGAGCCCGCGCCGATGATGACGAGATCCTCCGTGATCTTGAGCCGCGAGTACTCGATGAGTCCCTTGTAGGAGCCAGCCAGCGGCTCCGTGAGCGCCGCGGCGTCGAAGGTGATGTTCTTCGGCTTGTGGAACAGTGCAACCTCCGGCACGAGAGTGTATTCGGCGAACGCGCCGTCGAGCACGTTTTTCATCCCGTCCCCGCCGATCACCGCGCCGTTCTTGCAGTACTGGGCGAATCCCTTGCGACATTCGCTACAAACGCCGCAATTTGCCACGGGCGCGCAGATCACCTCGTCGCCAGGCTTGAAGAACCGCACGCCCTCGCCCACCTGCTCGATGATGCCGGCGAACTCGTGGCCGCAGATGGTCGGGAACGTCACGTTCGTCCGGTCTCCGGAATATGCCTTGTAATCGGTCAAGCAAATCCCGCATGCTTTCACCCGAACGAGGGCCATGTTGCCCGTCGCCTCGGGCGTGGGAACGTCCTTCACGACGAGCCTCCGCACGGCCTCGAGAACAGCTGCTTTCATGGATGACACAAGGAGGACGTGGAAAAAAAGACCTCGCGATTAAAGACCAATCACGTCAGACCCCTTTGTATTTTGGTAAATATTAAGTGAATTGATCCAAGGATTTTGCTAGTGCAATTTTGTCGGCCATATTACGACAATGGAAGCCGTTTTTACAAACCAGGGCGTCATCTCGGGGCGCGACGAGCCGTGTTCACCGCACGCAGCATTTTTGCCAGCCACGATTAGCCCCAGAAACCTAGTAATATTCTTGGATCATTAGACTTTATCGGTACGTATTTTGAATGCCATTATTCGACAAGAAAATTCCTAGCAAAGTCTTCTGCAAAATAAGAGAAAAAGGTGGTGCCGGGCGGGATCAAGCCCGCTCGATCTTGAAGCAAAACGCGTGCTCGCACGGGATTTTCTTGTTCAGCGCGGGCGGGATCGTGATGACGAGCTTCCCCCCAGCGTTTTGCCACGGCAATGGCTCGTCGATGCCCAGCATCTTGATTTCTGATCCCTCCTTTGCATGGAAATTGGCGATCTCGACCTTCTCGACCGGCCACCCCACGTGGATCGCATACACGATCTTGTCGTCCTTGGAGCGCGTGAAGTAAATGTTTTCCCCTTGCTTGAAATCGCCCTTGACGGGGCGGGTCGCGTAGATAGCCTCGCCGTTTACCTTTAACCACCGGCCGATGTACTCCAGGATGTCAATGCTCTGCTGGGGGAACTTGCCGTTGGCCATCGGCGGGACGTTGAGCGCGAGCGTGCCGCCCTTTGCCGTGATGCTGATGAGCATGTCAAGCAAGTCGTTCTTGTCCTTGTATTTTTCATCGGGAACGTGCGACCAGTGCGTTGCGATGACGTCGCAGACCTGCCAGGCGAGGGGATGCTTGCGCTTCTGCTTGACGCGCTTGTCATCCTTGTCCGCGGGGATCCAGCGCTCGGGCGAGGTGAAGTCTGCCATCGGCCCGATGCCACGATCCGACAACATGCAGTGCGGTTGCAATTTACGTAGTTCCTTGACGATCTTTTTCATTTCGTTCCATGCAAGGCCATACCACGTGCCATCGAAGAAAACTTGATCGAGGGGCCCGTAATTCGTGAAGAGCTCGACGAGTTGCGCCCGTTCCCTCTCGATGAACGCCTTCCAGTCGTCGGGGTTCCTCTCGGGGCTGTAATCCGGGTCGAACGAGCGGTTGGCCGGATCCCAGCGGAAGTTCGGGTCGTTCCAGTCGATGTGGCTGAAATAGAGGCCGATACCCATGTTTTTCTTGCGGAACGCGCGGATGACCTCGCCGATGATGTCGACCTTGTAAGGCGTGTCCATCATGCTGTAGTTGATATAGCATTCCTCGACGGGTCCAACGACCACGTTGTGCAAGTGGCCGATACGCCGTAGCGCCTTGGTCTTGGTTTTCGTGTCGAACATGCAAAAACCATCGTGGTGCTTGGTCGTGAGGATGAAGAACTGCATGCCAGCACGCTGCGCCATCTCTGCCCACCCGTCCGCGCAGAACTCGGTCGGGTTAAACGATTGGTAGAGCGTGTAGTACGTTTCCCACCAGTACCTGGGACAATTCTGGGCGTTTGCTGTCCAGCTTTCTGTCAATCCAAGCACGCTGTATTGTCCCCAGTGCATGAAAAGGCCATACTTCATGTCGAGGAACTTCTCGTACCCCTGCTCGGAGCAGTACTCGTAATCGGGATCCGGCATCTCTTCGGGGAGCAACGTCCAATCTTTCGACGCGAAAATGGGTTTCCCCGTCTTTCGCAAATACAGATCTATTTCGACGCCCTTCCCCTCGAAGTCCTCGAAGATTTCCTCGATGGGGATTTCCAGTTCCGCGGCATCGTGCATGAATTTCGTCCGGAGGAACAGCTTGTCGTCCTTCCTGAACAAGGTTCCCTTGTGGCTTTCCCTTCTCGGTTCGTATTTCGACATGATGATACGACCTTCCCTTGAGCGTGATTTAAGCATTATGTGGTAATTCTAACTAATGATTGCCACCACGCATGATGGGGGGACATCGCACATCAGCCCAGTTCTGCCAAGAGCACATTCTGCATCACATGTTGAGGGTATAAAGCAAAGGAAAAGGAACTAGAATCAGTGGATCCCTTCAATTTCTTTTCGTCTCTTCTCGTGGAAGAGCCGGGTCTTGATCGCCGGGTGCATAAAGACCGATCCGATGACATCTATCGGGAACGCCCCGTACAGGATGAATGCCAGGATGATCGATATCCCCACGGAGACGCGAGAGAGCACCACGCCCGCGTAGGTAGTGGATTGCAGCTTTTTCCGCCACCGGAGCAGGTAGATCACGAACCCGACCAAACCCAGGTGGAAGACAACGGCGAAGAACGTCCATTGCCTGTCGTTCGCGCGCCTCGCGATGAACAAGGTGATGATGGCAAGCCCGGCGTTGAGCGCGATCATCCCGAGGATGCCCGCCCAAATCACGTGAGAATGCGCCTCGAGCCACTCGATGATGTCGAAGTCTTGCAGTAACATGGACATTCCATTAGCCCCCGTGAATAAAACCTATCTGCATAATTGAAGAATATCCACATCCACAATCCACATCTCAAGAGACGAAATTGGTCAAGCTCATAAAGCCATATGCGGAAGCTATATCGTTGAACATGGCCGCGAAACGATCAAGCGCTCCATGGCCATCCATGCGCGGCGACATGCACAACCGCGGAGTGGCAGCAGATCTAGATTGGAAGGCACCCGCGAACACAGAGCTGGCCGTCTCACGGTTCAAGACGGGTAATGGCGTGTTCTCCACGCCTGTCATCGATGCAGAGGAAAGGGTTTACGTCGGCAGCGCGGATCGCAGGTTTTACGCGTTCGATCCTATCACTTGCACCGAGATCTGGCACGCTGACATCGGAGGCATCATCGATTCCGCCGCGTGCATTGATGACGTGAAAAAAATAATTTATATAGCCGGGGGCGACGGAAAGGTCCACGCACTCTCCATGACCGACGGGCACGAACTATGGAGCAAGGATTTCCTCCATGGTCGCTCGAAGGATCAGTTCTCCCTTTCCTCCAATTACTGGTTCGAGGCTAACATCGTGCTTGGCCCCGATGGATCCCTCTACGCGGCCAATGACGACTTCTACTTGTACAAGCTATCCCCCGACGACGGCCACATCATCTGGAGCTATCGAACCGGCTTCCTCGTCTGGAGCGCTCCATCGTTCAGCGATGACGGCTGCGTTTACCTGCCCGGTTTCGACCACGACTTCCACGCGCTGGACATGGAATCTGGCAAGCCCCGCTGGAAAATTGACTTGCACGGCTCGCTCGTGTCGTCGGCAGCGGTCGATGATGATGGAATGATTTACGTTGCATCATTCAACGGGAACGTGTATGCAATCGATCCAGGAAACGCCCGTGGAAATCGGAAGGGAACTCGCAAGGGGAAACTCAAGTGGACGTTCCAGACAGGAGGTCACGTCTACGCGTCCCCGGCCGTCGCCCCCGACGGGGTCGTCTACGTCGGATCCACCTCGGGCACGTTCCACGCGATCGAAGCGGCCACCGGGGCACAAAAGTGGTCATTTTATATCGGCGACGCGATTCGCTGCTCCGCGTCTATCGGCCCCGATCCCGAGCGCGCCGAGCCATATCTCGTCTATTTCGGGGGTGGTGATGGCATGCTATATGCCATGACCCCCGGCGGGAAGTTGCGCTGGTCGTACGACATTCTCCCTAAGGCCCGCGAGGTTGACTATCCCAACATCAACGCCTCCATCGCCTTGGGCAACGCCGGGCTTGCTTCCGCGTCGGCCGGAGGGGACGTGGTCTGGATCCCGTACAACTATTACTTGGCCAACCCAGAGGACCCGGGCTTCGTCCGCGGCAGTTTATTCACTGCCCGATCCCCTTGCCCCTCGTGGCATTTCGTCACGCACGGCGGTAAAGTCGAGCGCGCTGCTATCGACGAGACCGCCCCGCCAGTAACGGTCTTCCCCGTGTCGACCGTGAGCCTCCGCCTCTTGATGCACGACGAATCGGGCGTCTCGCCTGTCGAGATCGATCCTGGCACCATCAAGGTCGAGCCGGTGCCGCCATTCACATGTCGAATCGAGTTACAAAGTAACCGCTGCACGATTAATGTCATTCCCCTCGAAGTATTGCAACCGGGTATGACATATAGCTTGAAGGTGAGCGTGGCATATTGGCACGGCGGAAGATCCGGAACGATGGAATCCTTGTTACCAATCGCTGCGGCCCCGGAGCCGGGGAAGGCCAGCATCGTCTCTTTTCCCGGGAAGGTGTTCAACATCGTAAAAATGGCCATCCCCCAGCCACCCATCATCCCGAGCCTGAACCAGATCGGTTTCGCGAGCCTGGTCATCCCGTTCACCATCGTTGCCCACGACCCGGCGACGCGATCGTTCGTCGCGTGGGGGGTCCAGGAGTTCGCGGATTACGTGCCGATGGAACGGGTGAGCGTCTACGCGTTCTCCGGCAAGTATCAAGGCGACTTCTTCACGATGGAAGCCAAGAATTGCAATTTCGAGATTACGTCCTTCACGATATCACTGGACATGCTTCGCTTCGCAAGTATGATCGAATCAGATGGCACCGCGAGCCAGGGCGGCAGCCTCATCGTTGACAAATACTGGGGCACTAGCAATCTCAAGATCCTATCGGGTCTTGGTTCTTCGAGCCCCATCACGGCCCGCATCATGTTGAAACACTTGAAAGCCGTCGGGGCGAGGCGGTTCTTCCCTGCCTTGTTCCAAATGATGCGGTCGTTGTTACGATTGCTGTTACGCGACACGTGGACGACGTGGGGCCTCGTGAACAGTAAGCACCAGCTCATCGGCGTCGGCACGTTCAAGATCCGGGATACCGGCAAAATCGTCGAAGCTTCTGCTGCCTTTTTAGTAGAGTCGTTTTCCCACGACAGTGCCCGGAAAAGGTTCAGCGCGGTGATTTCGTCCCCGACAGGTGCAAGAGATGCAGTAATCCGTATTATCATCATTGACACGGAAAAAACCGCAGCACTGCCGATAAACTACAATCAATTCAACAAGATCCACCGTTATGAAGAAAAAATCGCAATCGTTTTGGTCATTCCGAAGAGCATTGACTTGCGAATAGGCACTTACCGGGCAATGCTTATGCATGGCTTGCACGTGCTATCTACGCTGGATTTATGTTGAATCCGGCTAATTTGAATTTTGTTATTTTCTTGCCAAGAAATCTTGCAACCAAACTCAATACGATCATCGAAAAATTTCCCGGCTGCAATTGTCCATCGAAAATTACATTGTCAATACCTTTGCGCTCGTTCATAATCTACGCCAGTTCTTGACCTCCACTCGTGGACCAATCCAGATCGCCATCTGGCCAAATCCGTGATATAGCTGTCATTCAAGGCGATCTCCCGGGAACGAGAACAATCTTCAAATAAGGCTCGTTTTAAGTCCGAATGATGATCAGCCTCCTCTCATTTTTCCATCTTTTAAGCCTTCGCTTGCACCTTGATGCTGCAGATCGAGCAATCTGCCTTGTAACTTGCCCCAGCTATCCGCTTGAAGTGAACGCCCGCCCGATGCCGCCGATTATCTTTTATTTGCAACTTCAATAACGGCTCGTTCCGCAACAAAAATATGGAATGGACGCGCTTGCTAAGAGCCTCGGCCGACCGCAGCCCACCTAAATG
>JAUQYZ010000296.1 GCA_030587475.1 Candidatus Sigynarchaeum calidifontis | reverse complement strand
AACGCGTGCCCGACGTCAACTCGCAACTCTTCTCCACGAAACGAGAAGGATGAGGTAGAGCAAGGAAAGAATCTCGTCGCGAGCGAGTACTGTGTATGGCTTCGGGATGATGGGCATCATCCGGGGTGACAGGTACACCGAAGGTTGGGCATGATCATCGACGACACTCTCGGGGGTAAAAAAATGATGCATTATCGTCTGGGATAGCGAAGCTATCCCAACGTTTTTTCCACACATCTACGCTCAAATTCTCTTGTCCTACCCCTCAATCTCTCTTTTCACTTAATGAGTCTTCTTTTTTTCAAACTATAAGTCTTTTCACCAGACGATATCGTCGTTTCACACGACGATATAGCCGTGTGACACATAGATAGATCGAGGCGAGAATCATGGAGACAACGACCATCCACCCGGGCTTCGTGCTGCCCTTCAAGGCGAAGGCCCTCGCAGACCGTGCCAAGCAAGCCGACGCCGCCCTCGATCGCCTTGCCGAACTCGGCGTCATCGAGCTCCCCCGGCCCCTGCAGTATTGGGCTTCCGAGTTTCGCGCCCTCATCGCCGCCCTGGAAGCCGACACGGGCCTGCCCCGCACGATCCCCGGCCTTGTCGTTAACGAAGCCCCTATCCGGGCGAGACACTTTAGCGCAGGTGCATACCCGTGCGGCAACCGCAGGATCCATGGCCCGGCCGCTGGGTAAAGCACCGGAGCGATTAACGCTCGCCCCGATGGCGAATTCGCGGACGAACACGACGAGACGAATCGTGAAGTTGATTAACCGACTTGTCGGGTGGAGTGATGTTACGGCATCATCGTGCTCGGTGGCGGCCGAAGGCAGAATCCGCATTTTCCGAACGACGCGATGGTCTGGTCCCAGCAGTGCTTGTGGTACACGCGGTTGCAGTAGGGGCACTCGGCCTTGCACGTCTCGACGTTCGGGTCGGGCGAGTCCAGCAAGCTGCCGCACGTGACGCACGGGATCTTGTGGCAGATGATGCACGAGATGACCGATACCTCGAAGATCGCCTTCGACAGCGCGTTGAACGCGTCGATCAGGTAGGATGCGTTCGGGTTCCAGTTCGTGAGCATGGCCTTGAGGGACGCCTTCATCTTGGTTTCCATGGACTCCTCCGCGAGTTCCGAGAGCAACTCGATCGTCGGCGGGCTCACGGGGTAGTTTTCCGGCAGCCTGGCCTTGAAGTCGAACGAGGCCTCTTGCGTCTTCATCGTGCCCTTCATCTTCACGGTCACGGTCTTGGCGAGCGGCTCCCACACCACGTCCTTCAAGTTGCTCTTGAGCAAGTCGATCTCGAAGGACATGCGCGATTCCTTGTCGATGAGCCAGTTGATCTCGCGGACGATCGCGACCGGCTCCTTTTCCTCCGAGTTTTCCCAGTTCTGCATCACCTTGAGCTGCTCGGGCGGCACCTTGATGAGGGCGGCGAGATTTTGGCTATATAGAACCGCGGGCCGATGCGGGAAACCTTTCAAGTCGATCGTGACGTGGAATTCCTGGAAGCCGAACGTGAGGATCGTGACCCGCACGGCCGTCTTGCTGTTGGGGACGTAGGAGGCCTCGAACTCGCCGAAGATGCGCTTGAGCTTGGCCTCGATCTCGTTGAGCGACCATAAGCTGCTCTCGAGCTCCCGCACCACGTCCACGATCGAGGGCGGGTCCGCGGGGTTCCAATCGCGGAGCGTCGCGAGCTGGGTGTTCGGGTTCGGGATCAACCCCTTCAAGTCGTCCGGGAGCTCGATCACCGGGCGCTCGGGGAAATCAAGGTAGTTGATGTGGACGATGAACGTGCTCTCGACCGAGATCGTGAGGTAGATGTTGACGTCCGCGATGTTCGTGTAGTCGATCGAGTACTCGGTCATGAGCTTGTCCAGCTCGGCCTTGAGCGCGGCGTCCTTCTCCGGGTCGCCGGTCAAGGAGGCTGCCTCGGCTCCCGCGTCCACGCCCCCGCTGCCACTGCTCTCCCAGGCGGCCTCGTCGAAGCTGCCTTCTGGACCCGCCTTGTGCTTCTCGAGGCCTTCCTCGCTCCATTTCTTCCCGTCCGGGATGAAGACCTTGATCTCGTCCTCGGGCTCCGCGACGGCCCTGATCTTGACGCCCTCGGCAGGCCTGGGGACTGCCTTCACGCCTGATGGCTTGTTACCAGATGCCTGGAACTCGAACGGCTCGGGCGTCGCGAACTCGGAATAGGCCTTCTGGGTGCCCTCCTTTGACTTGGGGGTGATTTTGAGATCGGTGATGTCCATCTCGAGCGATCTATCGATGAGCAATTTTAGCTCCTTTAAGATATCCACTACCCTGGACTCCCCTTTTCTCCAATTAGACAACGTTTTGAGCTCGATTTGCTTGCCGAGGAGCTCGGCAATCTCCTTCGAGATCCGGATCTGCGGGGCGCTCGCGGGGAAGTCATTTGGGAAGTAAATTTCTACCGTGTACTGCTTCACACCAGTTTTTTGGACGATTCCGAATAAATGGTAGATATTTTCATCAACAGCCCAAAACTCACTAAATTCGGCGAGTATCTGTTCGGCTTCGTTGAAAACGGCTTCCCGGCTCATAAGTGCCTCATCTTTTCGATGTTATTGGGGGTCAAGGTGAAAATCTGCATTAACATGCCATGGGGGATGCATCATTATCATTTTTTTCCGGATATGGCACGCATGATTGTTGTCCGGCTTGATCGCGGCGAGGATCCGCCATCGCGTTCTTCGCGGGGTGCCCGTACATGTCCATAATCTGTCTAAAACTTTAAATTGATTTGCCTGGCATAACGGAGGCAGTCGGCAGTGCATCATGCTTTTTGCTTCAAGGACCAGTACTTGTCCCCCGCGTGGTGGACGGTCTTGATCGCCTTGCCTTTATCCATGGCGACGATATCCGCCGCGGAATGCATGGCCTTCCCGATCGCAATGGGCACTTGATTCTTCTGGTCGATGATGGCAACGAAGTCGTCCTTTTTGATGTCATCATCCACTTTCACGATGCCGGGGCGCATGACATCGGCCCCGTTGCTGATGTACGGGACCGCAGGCTGGTCGATGACGACCCGCTTCATCTTGATCTCCCGCGCGACGTCGACGAACGGGATCCACTCGGCATCTTGCCTATTCTCCTTGAAAAACCGCGGCACCTTCTTGATCAAGATGACCGCGCCGCCGTTGTCCAGCACCCCCTCCTCTATGTTCTCCGTGATGAAATCGGAGACCTTGTCGCCGAACTTCTTGGCCATCTCCTCCTTGAAGGCCCGCGTCCGCTTCTTGTCGAGAAACGCCCGGGTCTTGATGCTCACGTCCATGCTAGAACCAATGTTCGTTCCGCCATAAAAACGACGCGCGGGGATGCAGCGCGTGGTCGCGTTGGTACGACCTATTTTTCCCTTCCGATGATTTCAAATGGCGGCTCTCGGACCTTCACGAGATGGATTCGGGAAGGCCCCCGCGGCAAGCCCTCCGACAGAGCCTGGCACGGGTATCGTCATGATCATGGAACCTGGCATCGTCCAGCTGCTCGCTGGCATCGGTTTCTTCGCGTTCATGTTCGACCTGATGTACGTGCTTATCATCAAGCGACGCAACAAGACGAACGGGCACGGTAACAATGCACCGCTAGTCATCATGCACAGCGTGATGGCAAGAGTCGGCATCGTCGTCCTGGATGCAATGATATGCCTTTGTTGCGTGATGGTATTCACGTTCAGGTACCTATTTTTTCCCTCCATCCCACGCATCTGGACGGGAGTGGGCACGGTCGTTGTCCAGGTCGTGGGGTTTACCCTCGTTTGCGGTGGAGACATCGTTCTGTTCCTGGCCTACAAGGCACTCGGTGTGTACTGGGGATACCCGCTCGATGGTAAAACCGGGAAACACAAGCTCGTCAAGCACGGCCCGTACAAGCATGTCAGACATCTTGTATACGATGCTTTCGGTATTATCTGCATCGGATTCGTCCTAATCTTCGTCGACTGGCTTTTACTATTAATGTGCATGATCTCTTGCATCGGTTTGTATGTACAAGCACTCGACGAAGAAAAGGCTCTCGCCGGCTATTTCGGGGAAGAATATATCACGTACATGAAGAAAACGGGACGGTTCTTCTCGAGGCTTCGTCCAGGGATCGCGATGTAGATCGCCTCGGTCATGGATTCCTTGACAAAAATGCTTCCCGATTCGAGCCCGCCCTCTCATAGCGCGGTGATCAAACATCCAATGGCGACGGCAAGATCGTTCCCTTGATAGAAATCCATACATTTATATAGGCCAATTTACATTTTTCAAGAGGTTCATACTTCGCATCGCCCCGTGAAAAAGGTAAGCACATCGTGGTAGAAGGCCCAAGGAAAGTCGTCGGTACGCACAGGATGCTCTACAAGGACGAGCATCTCGAGTCGGCTTTCGAGGCGAAGGATCGCAACAATCTCGAAGTCTCGTTCGACTACCTGCTTCACAAGGGCTTGGGCAAGGAAGAGGAATATTCGATCACGGGCTATTTTTTCATTCCCCCGGAACTGAAGATCACGAAAGACACGTACACGAAGCAAATGTTCTTCCACGACGTGCAGTCATCGATACGTTTCCAGACGCCTCACTTCCCGTTGAAGTCATACATCGACCCCGAGAACAAGCGATCGCCCCTCACCCGGATCCAGGCCATCTTGCAAGACATGGTGCACGGGAAGTTCGAAGACGATGAAACAAATGAACAACTCGTGTACGAGTTGAAGATGCACGCGCAGATCGTCCGAAGCAATCTGAAGAGCGAGATAGGCGTCGTCATCGAGATGTGTTCCCGGCAAGAGTCACCGAACACCATCATCGAGATCACGAGGGACTTGCTCGGTTCCGTGAACAAGATCCAGGACCGGTTCCACAAGATCGGGAATGACTTGAAATCGATGCAGGTACCGCGCAAGACACGAGAGACCTACGCGGCCGCCGACGAGTACGTCTCGTATTACATCGAGCACTACATGACCCTTTTGCTCGAGACCATGAAAGGCAGCACGTGCTTCGATTCCATCGTCACCGACATCCACGATCTCATCGTCCGTCGCCAGGAGAGGAGGGAAGCCAAGGGATATGCGCTCGTCATCGATCCGGACGTGAACGAACAAAATAAATCCAGCAAGAACATAAAAATCCACTATTGGAAGAGCTTTCTCAAGTTTTTCATCAAGCAAGTGCTCGTCCTGGAAACAAAAGAGCGCGAGGAGCGCAAGCTGGTGATGCAGATCGTCGGTACCATCGGCGCTCTGACAGCGATGTCCGTGTTCGTCCTCTTCACTTTCTTTTTCTTCGGATTCGGCCAATTCTCGATACCTTTTATCCTGGCAACGCTCGTCTTATATGCCATAAAGGATCGAACGAAGGTCATGTTCAACGCGATTGGCGAGCGGATATCGAACAAGATGATACCCGACAAGGTCTATGACATCGTCGACACGCTCAAGAAGAAGGACACGATCGGCTCCGTGAAGGAGAGCATGCAGTTCATCAAGATCGACAAGGTACCCGACGAGGTGCTCGAGATACGAAACAAGGACCGCACATCGTCCATCGAGAACGAATATTCCCAGGAGAACGTGATCCTGTACCGCAAGCACATCAAGCTGAACACGTCGAAGATAACCCACTTGCACGAGCGCCACAAGAACATCACCGACATGTTGAAGATAAACATCAAGAACTTCCTGACGAACGCATGGGATCCGGAGGAAGAGATCCTCTATTACAACCGGAAGACGCGGGAACTCACCAACGTGCCCGTCCCGATACGGTACCACATAAACATGGTACTCCAGCAAGAATACATCGACGTGAAAAACACGGAGCGGAAGCGATACAAGCGCATCCGCGTCGTGTTCGAGAAGGACGGCATCGACGACGTCGAGGAAATCTCCGTTTGAGCGATAGCTCGCCCCAAGCGATGTGTTCCCCATCGTGCGAGAAAGCCAAGCAACTCACCTTGTCCTCGTGGTCGTTCAAAACATGTACGACTGCACCTTTTTTCACGTTCTCCCTGCCGGGCATGCTCCAAGTCGGATTTGGATAAAAAACAGCGATACAAGCGTGATACAAGTTATTTAACGGTTTATGGGGACAGGAATGGGCGGTATAAAACATCAATGCTTGGCATCGCCCATGGATCGATGCGCTCCGATAGCGCGTGTCTTATAACTATTTGAGTCCCGCCCGCGTAGAGGCGATCATCGGGCGCGCAGAGGTCAAGCGCCTGGCATGATGATATGGAGGCACGAACCATGACACGAGCAAAGGTATGCGCGGGGGTGTTGGCCGTGATAGCACTTGTTCTGGCAAGCCAAGCCGCATCCGCGGCGCCAATCCAATGGTATCCGCAAGCCGGAACGACCATCGAGTATCATCTCAGCTGGAATCTTTCTTTCAAGAACGGGGTACGGTACACCGGCTCCGTATTCAACGTATACAATTATACAACTGAAAACGTCATATATCTTCTTGCACAATCCTCGGAAGATAGCATATTTGTCCTGAACGGGGCGGCCAACTACGTCCGGCTTGCAGCAGGTGTTTCGGTCACCTTGAAGCATGTTTACTCGGAAACCTCCATGACGACGCTCGGGCGTCATGCAATCGTCGTTGCTGGCGGGTTAACCATGGATAGTGGCAATATACGAGTATTCGTGTTCAAGAACGCCACGTGGAATGTCCTGGCGGGCATCAACACGACGAATGATTCGTTGTTGAAATCCAATTTCATTACGACGCCCAACCGGTTCGTCGATCACGTTGATTGTACGAAGAACCCCGGTGACTCGTTCACGGACGCGATACAGCCAGCCGCTTCAACATCAGCGTTTCGGCTCACGGCAATTATAGATGGAAAATCGCCTGAACGCATCTCCGCATCAGGGTTCTACAACAGCAGCACGGTGATTTATCGCGGGTCATACATCATGGACGCGTCTGGCCAAGTGACGAGTCACACGTATACCTTTTCTGGCATAACGCTGCTGACCAACATCGCGGGGGCATCGTGCACGTTCTCGCGGCAAGAAGCACCGAGCACCTTGCTACCAGAATGGGCGTATTGGATCATCTCCGGCGGGCTCGCGGTGCTCGCGATCGGGATGGCTGCCCTGGCAGTAAAGCGGGGACGAAAGCATTAACCTACCATGCTTCTTTTTCTTTCCCGTCTCCTTTTTTCATTATCCTGCCAAGAAAACATGCTTGCCGATCCAACAATGAGAGAGATTTGTGCAAGGTTGACTGAATTATTTACGAGAGGAGTAGAGTCTGCTATATCAATTGCATAAAGACAAGGGTCATATTCTTAAAGAGCCTGTATAACTAGTTCTTTATGCCTTCTAAAGCCTTTCTGTTTCAGCCTATTCAACGTTTGATGTCACGACTGAAGTGATACATGCCCGTGCAATGCCGTCTCGACCCGTTTTAACGCAAACGTCTCGATTTTGGGTGAAGTTTATATCCGTGTGATACCCATATTTGTCTAAAACCCGTGAATTAAAGGTGGACGAATCATGGCTATCATGACAGAGAACAATTATTTCGAGAAGCAAGGGCTCCAGCT
>JAUQYZ010000294.1 GCA_030587475.1 Candidatus Sigynarchaeum calidifontis | reverse complement strand
GAGATAGCCGAAGATGTCTTCGTGCTCCTGGTTTGCCGGTGAATGAATGACAAGCACCCCATCAAGCAATTCGCAATCGAGATCCTCGTGGGCGCGAATGACCAGAACTCGTCCTCGCTCACGTTTAACTTGAAGAGAATGAACGGGGACTCGATCACCTTGTCCTCTTCAAGTTTCACAGTGATTACCATGGTCAGCATCCCGATGTCTTGTCTATACCATAATGCAAGCATAGCTTTTTATCCATACCGCGGTCGGGAACTATCCAACTTACTTCTCAATCTAGCGATATAGTCCGTATTTCCATCCGGTATCAAGCATGGCTTTGTAATTCACGATCTTGACGTAGTTGGTGACCGAGTTGCCCGTGCCGAGCGCGTAGCCCCCACCGGGCATACATTTCGCCAGTACGTTGCGCGTGTAGGCAATGACCTCGTCCACGGTCTCGCGGGCCAGGACGTCGACATCGACCCCGCCGAGCAGCGCTATCTTGTCGCCCCACCGCTCCTTGGCCACGGTCACGGGGTAAATGACGTCCTGGAAGCTGTGAATCGCGCCGATCTTGACCGTACGGATGAGGTCTTCCATGATCTCCGCGAGGTTTCCACACGAGTGCAAGATGAATGGCTTCCCGTTGTCGTGGGCGGCCTTGGCAATGCGCGCTTGCCACGGGAACGCGTTCTCCCGCAGCGTCTTCGGCGAGAGCAACGTCGCTTTCTTGTATCCCATGTCGTCGCCGGACTTGAGCGCCCCCACGTGTTCCATGGCAGCGATGACCTTGTCGACCTCCACGATGAGCGAGCCGACCTTGTCGAAGATGCGCTTGACGAAGAGCGGTTCCCGCTTGAGCTCGATGCTGAGCTGCTGGAGGCCGACGAGCCAGAGCACGTGCTCCTGGACCCCGCCCCCGACCCCGGCGACGAGCTTCATGCCCGGCGGGAGGGTGCCTCTCGCCGACTCGAGCAGCTCGTAGTCGACCGCATCGGCCGGTTCTGGCCACTCGTATTCCTCGAGTTCCTCCAGATTGGCTATCGTCGAACGGTAGTTGTCGACCCACCCGCGGCTCGACCGGCCGAGCGGCTCCGCGCGGTGCGAGGTCTCGACGTTGAGCCGGAAGAGTTTCGGGCCGACCTCGATCGGGACGAAATCGAATCCCAGCCCCTTGCAGAAACTGGCGAGGTGCGCGATGTATGCCGCCTTGCGCTTGAGGCGGCGATCACGAGCCGCGCTGCCGCGATCGCCATCGTCGAGCGGTTCATGGTATTTGGGAATGGGCTGCCCTGTGATGGCCTCGATGACCCCGTCGTCGAACAAGTGCTCGTAGAACGGGACGCGATCGGGGCGCTCGCGCCAGAGCACCTTCAAGAGCCGGTCAAAATCTGGTCCACTTGGCATGATTGATTGAAGAGGTCTCGATCTATTTGCATCTATCACCCGTGCTCCAGAAGGAGCCATTCGGTGCTACGAGTCGACTGTGGCACGATGATTGCGGCAAGTGAAAGAAAATGAAAAAAAATGAATGAAAATGATCGGGCCTACCCAGATTTTTTCTTGGTTTGTCCAGGCGCGAGCGGCTTCGCGGATTTCTCGCCGGCCACCTTCTTGAGCTGGCCAGGCGCACTCGCCTTCCCTTTCCCTTCGCCTTCCGCTCCCGCGCCTTCTGGTTTTTTATCTGATTTTTCTTTCTTGCCCATTTTGGATACCTTGGATCGTCAGATTATCACGAACGATACCGGATGGTGATGGGACGTCTTGGTAGATAAATCCATTGCTTTTCTCCAAGAGTGACGAGATCTATTGGCCGACGCCAGCTCAGCGCGACCTGGGAGGGATTGCCGTTTCCGTCGGGCGTCGCTTCTGGAGCACTAACGCGATGCCGGCCAAGGCGATCAAGCATGAAAGCGGCGTGATCACCAGCCATAAATTGACCCGCTCCTCCAATG
This sequence comes from Candidatus Sigynarchaeum calidifontis, assembly GCA_030587475.1. GTDB lineage: Archaea > Asgardarchaeota > Lokiarchaeia > Sigyniarchaeales > Sigyniarchaeaceae > Sigyniarchaeum > Sigyniarchaeum tengchongense. The sequence continues at coordinate 28,075 of JAUQYZ010000294.1, read as the reverse complement.
GAGGTAATCCCCTCATCGCGTGGAAGATGTCCGCTATCTCCCTCGTGGCATCGATGTGGTCGTAGCCGTTCTCTTGCGTCCAGCAGATGTCGGTGCCCTCGAGTAACTCGTTCCAGGTTTCGACGTGGATCCACACAGCGCCGGAATCGATGACCGACATCAGGCCGTGCTTGTACCGGTTGACGTCCCGGGGGGTGTACGCGGCCTCCTGGCAGATGAGCGTGCCGACGTTGTAGTACCCGGGTCCATAGCCGCCGGCGGGGATCCTCGTGCCTTTCGCCGTCCGCAACCCGCAGCACGCGCCCCAGCCGCACTCGCCGTCGACGTTCGCCTCCCCCCACTCGCCGCCGCCGACGAAAAGCAATTTCTTCCCGTAACGCGATTCGAACTGCCCCTTGCTGTAATCGAGCACGCTCGGGCCGATATTCCCGAAAAAGCTACCACTGTAGAGCCACACGACGCAATATTCCTCGGGAATACCATTGTAGGTTATGGTGACCGTGTGGCACGCGCTCCCGTTGATGATGACGTCGTAGAACTCCTGGATGCGGAGGTAGAACTGGTTTGCCCAGTACGGGTCCGTGAGATCTGCCCCGTCAGTGAATTCATTCATGTGATTGGCGTTACCATAGGTGGTCATCGACATGTTCCAAGCCCATAAACCTTTCATCAGCGATGTATCGTAGAACATGGCGATTTTCGGGACGTCTTCCGGCGTGTAAGCACTGCCGGCGGTGTGCTCGTCGATAAGCCTTGCCTGGAGCGCCGTTACCGTGTCGTTGAGCACGAGCAGGCCCTCGCGTGCCCACCCGCTCATGTTAGAGGGCAGCCCCGTCCACCAGTAGACCGGCATGGCGACGTCGATACCGGCCCGCATCATGCAGCGCAGCTCCCACTCGTGCCAGTCGGGGTTCTTCCAGTCGATCCAGCTCGACATGTTGGTGAGGATGCCGTTCGCGTCCGTCGTGAACTTGGGCAGGCTGGTATCCAGGGTGCTGATGACGTCGCCTCTCTCGTTGTATGTCGGCTGTGCCGCGAGGGGATGGTGACTGATCGCCTCGGTGTAGTTATGCCCGTCGCCGGTCGCGTTGAACGAGATGATCTGGTTGATCGTGGCATTCGTCGGACCAGGCCAGCCGGCAGGTGGGCTCGCGAGGTTTGCCATGATGGTGGAAATGGCGTTACTGTCTAGATCATAGAGGATCTGATGGCTGAATTGTATCGTGTCCGTACCTTTATACCAGTAGAAATAGGTCGTGTAGATCGTGCGATCGCTGTCGTACACGGCGGCCCTGAACCTGTCGGTTTCCGAGCCGAGCCCGGGCACGACGGCCATCACGGCGCTCACGCCGAAGATACCGAGCAACAAGAAGACGGGGACGAACCCGACGACATGACGGCCTTGCCTGGCATTCTTGCCCGGCCGGTTTTCTCCTGCCATCAGAAAAAGTCCTCCATGAACGTCTTGAAGGTCGCATCGAACACCAGCGGGAATTGCGTCATGAATATGATCGCACCGATCAATTCCAGGGCAAAAAGCACGCCTGTGGTGATGATCGCACGCTTCAAGGCGAGGTCCGGAGAGCGGGCCCGGAAATGGCCCACGAGATTGATTCCCATGACAAGGGCGTGCCAGGCGAGGAAGACGACGATCAACACGAAGACGATGGCAGCATAGCCGCGGGCACTCAACTGGTTTGAAAAGATCGCGTGGATCGGGATGCAAGCGAGCGGGATGGCAAGAAGCGGGGCGTAGGAGCCGTACAGAATGCTCTTGAACCCGCGGGCACCAGATGCGCCGAGTATGATCGCATCAAGCAAGAGGAGCAGGAAGAAAAGGATGCACCCGACGAGAGCACCGGCAACGCCGTTCACGAGCACTTCCACAGAGATAGGCACCCCGCGGACGTGGATCTCGTCTGCAGGCCAAATGAAAATCGAGTGGACCATGAGACCGACCAAGCCCATGACAAGCCCGATTCGCATGTACCTGGGATCGTGCTGGGCATCGCTAGGTTGCTCGATGGTGGTGGGGAAAAACAGTAACCGCAAGGCCGTGGAAAGATACGACATGATATTGACTTGGTGGGTGGTCTTTTATCAATTGTTCTGGTATGCAGAAGCCCCTTGCTTGTTCGATACGATATAATACGTGCTCCGTCATAAGATCACCAGCAGAGTGACACGCTCCATGCCGGATCGTATCGGGATTGGGCTCCGGCACGCGGGGGATTCGTAGCCATGCTTGACGAGTACTGCAAATCCTTGCCCGAGCACGCGCAAGTGGCCATGAGCATGCAGCTCATCGAAATCGTGCTGCCGACATGGGAGAAGCACGTGACGGAGCATCCCGACGACCTGGCAAGAGTGAACGCGCTGGTTACCGAAAAACACAAGATATTCGGCGGGCTGGCAAAGGTCGCCGCCAGCTTGCCACGTGCAGCCGTGAACGAGCTGAAGAAGATGATCGCCTCTGGACGTGACCTCGCCTCGAGCTCGTCGCTGAGGCACTACCTGGCCACGTTCATGCAGCCACTGACGAACCCGGATTGGGACGGCGTCTTGCCAGAACCCGTGGGACTCGTGTTCACGGCGACGTGGAACTTGCTCACTTACTTGCTGCTCAGGCAAAAGACCAAGGAAGGCGAGACGCACGTTTACGTCGCCATCAACCAGGCATGCGACGCGATCTTGCGGGAGAAACTGCTCTCGCAAGGCGAGCTCGACCGCGTGCTGGAGGAGTACCGGGGCTTCAAGGGGAAACCGCTCGTCAACAGCGCGCGGGAAGCGAATAAAAAAGAGGAGGGCTCGACGTTTCCATCTATTCGGCGGCTGTTCGCGAGCATGTACAGCAACGAGATCCAGGCCAGCTGCCCCGAGTGCGGGTCGTCCAACGTGTCCGAGGAGCCGCTGGGCATCGAGTTCGCGGTCATGAAATGCCACGATTGCGGGAACGAGGACACGTGCGACGTGTGGCAGCTCGACGACTGGTACCGGTGAGATAAGGTATACGACTCGCTTTTTTTCTTTATGAACGCTCTCCCACGATCTTTTTTATCGTGCTTGGATCTCGAGCGGTATGAAAGAGCCCAATTACGATTACCTGTTGATTTCTCACGATGAAATAAATCGCATAAGGAAAACGACGCAATAATCGACGGCGACATTCCCCCTCGACTTTTTGCCAAGTAAAAGGCGATCTCACGATGTCATCCGTGTATGCATAAAATATTCGCAATAATTCTTCGCCAAGCCCAGTGACTTTCGTCTCATACCAGTCGTATGCAAGAAGCAGGTCGTTTTCAACATCCGGGTGAAAAACGACAATGTATTTCATTTCCTCGCATCAATCCGGGTTTTTAATTCATCAAGGGTGAGGAGCTTTCCGATCGAATCTATCGATGCTATTCTCTTGCGTATTTCTTGTTTATGGCTTTCGGGAACCGGGATTGCGGTTTCATCCGAAATGATGCTATTCCACAAATCCTCGACGAGGAGAATTTTCTCCTGAATGCTCAATTTTGAGATTCCGGGGATGTCTCTAATATGCATTTTAATCGGGCCCCCTTAAGGGATCGTTTCCCAAGTATAAGTGGCTGACACGAATATTTATCGTTTTTTAACTTAACCACGACTATCTACAAGGACGAGATCCACGCCAGCTGCCCCGAGTGCGGGTCGTCCAACGTGCCCGAGGAGCCGCTGGGCATCGAGTTCGCAGTCATGAAATGCCACGATTGCGGGAACGAGGACTCGTGCGACGTGTGGCAGCTCGACGACTGGTACCGGTGAAATATAAGGATCCAATTAGTTTTCTCGCAAGATTTATCGCTTTTTCTTGTTCCAAATATCAAAAAGCACGGGATCCATCCCAATTGTCCAGATGCGAGTCGTTCACAAAGCCATGGTGTCCTCTGGCAGCAGCGCCACGGGCCGCCATTCAACCTCGCTGCCCTCGTAGAAGGTGTGGATGGTAACGAACGCCTTGTTTGCATAGAAAGAGTATGGATTCGCAGCAGGCAGCCCTCTTGGCGTATGGGCACCGAGGAAACACTTCAAAGGAATGGTCTTTTCGGTTAATGCCTTGAAGAATGGTTTGTTCTCCACGCGAGGCAAGTAACCAAGGCGCCGCTTCCCGTGCCAGACTCCCACCGCGTTGGGATCGTGCGCGTTGTGCGGGTGGGGGCGCAGCTCGAGAGGCGTCATGGGCGGAAGGGAGGCGATGTATCCAGCCATGTGGGTGTAGGCCAGGCCGGCGATCTCGACGTGGAAATACGCGTTCGGCTGGATGTCGTGCACTTGACTCATCGGCCGCGTATCGAACTTTGGATACTTTACTGTTGGGTTTGCCACGGGGGGATAGTCGTCGTTAGGAATGATGATCCAAGATCCGTTCTTGCCCGTCGTGAATTCCCAGAAACCACGGAAGTTCTTCACCCAACATTGTTTCAACAACACGACATTCCCGACAAACGAATGCCAGCTCGCTATCTCTGCCTCGAACGCGTTGAAATACGCGACGCTCGATATGTCCGCGATTTGGAACTTGCAGACTTGAATATCCTTCCCGTTGGCCATCTTCACGCTGCGTGTTTTTCCAGCAGCCGAGATCACGCGAACCTTGGCCGTCATGGTAGTGTTCTCGACCGCTTGACTTATCAATGCCACGGAATTCGGATCAGGGGGACTTTTCTGCACGAACTTCACGGGCATGGTGCATGTCGTGAAACCAGGATCGTTAACGACCGTATACTTCCCCTTGGCGCCCCTGGATAGCTGGAATGTCCCTTGCCATTCCCGGACCCAAGCCATCTCGAGATCGATTACCGACCCCATCATCGACGACCATTCGCTGATCTCAGGCCCGAAAGCCGAGTAATCGACGCAACCAGAGTCATCTGCTACTGTGAACGTGCAAACTTGTAATGGAACGTTCCCCTTGCCTTTCACGTCGCGTGTCGTCCCTTGAGCGATGATCTTGACACGCAAGCTAGCGATCGTGTTCTTGACGAAGTCACGCAGCTTCGTTGATAACCACTTGCACGCATGTTCTGAATAGCCCGGATCAAGATGGAAAGATGTAGAATATAAAGTTACAATGACAAGGTAGATCCAATCAAAAAAGGAAAGAGAAAAGCGATTACTTGTTCATGGACCAGAGCTTGCGCAGGGCCATGGACATGACGTATTGCTGGATCTGGCGGGAACCACCAACAACCTCTTGGATCCGGGAGACCCCGAGGTAGTCCATCATGAGCGTGTTGTCGTTGACACCCGCGCCACCCATGACGTTGGCCGCCTCGTAGCAGATCTTCTCGGCGAGCATCGCGCCCTCGTATTTCATCTGGGACGCGCTGGACACGAGTGCCATGGAGAGCGGGCCTGGCAAGTGGTTGTTGTATTTCTTCATCTGCTCGTCGTAGTTGCGGCCGAACGCGACGACGGCGAGCGTGAAGTTGTTAACCTTGGCCCACATGTCCGCGAGCAAGAAGCCGACGCCCTGGTGCTTGATGATCTCCCGGCCCATCTGCTTGCGGATGTTCGCATAGATCGCCGCGTAGGCGAAGGCGCCCCACATCTCGCAGCAGTCGAGCATCGCGATGCCCATGCGCTCTGGGACGAGGCCCTCGAAGAGACCATCCTTGCCCTTGCCGACGTCGCAGAGGATGCGCTCGTTGGGGACGAATGTCCTGTTGAACGTCTCCTTCCCGATCCAGAGTTTCGGGACGGTCGGGATGAGCGTGCGCTCGATCGTGACTGTCGGGTCGGGGAGGATCACGAGGCTCTGGGTCATCTTCATGTCCGAGTCCTTGGCCTTGGGCTCGGTCGTGCCGTAGACGACCGCGTACTTGGACTTGGGCGCGTTCGTGTTGTAACACTTAACACCCGTGAGATAGAGCCCATCGGCGGTGCGCTCGGAAAGCGTGTCAGGATGGTTGGCCTCGGAGCCCTTGGTCGGCTCGGTGATGCAGATGCAGCCAACTGCCTGGCCCGAAACCAGTTCCTTGAGTGCTTTCAAGCATGGTTCGCGGTTCTGGTGGTGGTGGAATATCGGGTTGATGCAGAGCGTCGTGGCGCCCATGCCCATGTTAAACTGCGGCGAGAACATGTCGATCGCCAGGCACCGCATGAACTCCGTCATCATGCCGTGTTTCTCGCCGAAGTCGATGCCAACCTCGGGAAAATTGGACATCCTCGTCACGTATCCCTCGGCACCGAAATCGGGGATCCACTTGTACACGTCTTCACTGTGATCCACGTTGTTCTTGCGCTCGTATTTCGCGCAAAAACGCTGCACCTTGTCCAAGAACCCTTTCTCGTTGTCGTTCAAGATCGTCATCAACGCGTTGTTCACGAATGCATAGCGGTTCTTGAGCGACATGGCTTCGAGAACTTCGTCCGGGACGGTTTGTGCTTCCATCTTTTTCTTAAGAACCTTTCGTTCTTCGGTCATTTTTTTCGCCTTTCTGTCGGTGAAATCTGGTTCACGCACGTGAACCAGTTCACGAAAGATGGTTCACGCACGAAAAGTGGTTCACGCTAACGTGAATGTATATCTTTCTATGTGACATAATAAAACCTTTCCGAACGCACGAACCTTGCACAGCTCCCGACATTTTTATAAGAGGTCTATATTAGCACGATTGCCATGGGAAACAAACTGATCCGATCCGAACGGTTTTTCCCGCTACGACCACCACAATTCGAAACCCTCATCTTAATACAAACTAATGAAAAACGCTTTTATGCGAAAGAAGCGCTCGCATTCCTGTCGGATTTCTTTCTCTCCACGTACATGGCCGAATTGCGCGATTTCAAGGGGGACGTAAGGCCATTCAAGAACTTCGATGAGAAGCTCCGTGAATCCATGGACTATCATTGGATCTTGACGTGAATGGACGAGTCGTCTCACGAAAAAAAAAAAGAGCATTGATCACGATTTCGTGCACGTGACGATAGCGCTCAGCGTAGTTTCTTCAACGTGATACCGAGGACTACAGCGAAGCCGATACCACAAGCGAGCAACATTGCCCATTGCTCAAACCCGGGAACTTCTGGGCCTGGTGTCATGTTTACTTGCGCCGACACACTTGAGATACCTAATAAAATAGCGCACGCGATAACGACGGGTAAAACCTTAAAAGCAGCTCTCATTATCTTCTCCTTTTCGTGTTCTTTGTTAAAATCAAGCGAATGTGCTTCGCGTTCGCCTTGCAGCGAATAAGGCTAATAATTCGCACCTGGTTAATATAGTTATAATACAAAGGATGCGGTCGCAAGCGGTGCCAACGGCACCTATCATCAGCCCAGAAGTGAAGGAGATCAAGACTGCTCTTTTATCCCTCCTCTCATTTTTAAATACCAGCCAGCAGGACGCGCCCTATAGATCACGATGGCTAAGATCCCTGCCATTGAAAACGTGATGCTCGCATGCTCGATGCCCGTGCACGCAAGGAAGAGACGAAGATACTGCTCTTGGAAGGCATTCATGAGTCGGCCGTGGAAAACTTCAAAGCGGCCGGTTTCAAGAACGTGGAGACCGCGAAGGGTGCCTTGAGCGAGGAGGATCTCATCAAGAGGCTTCCGGATGTCGACGTGCTCGGCATCAGGTCGCGCACGCAAATCACGAACCGCGTGCTCACCGATCCCTCGGCCAAGGAGCTGCTCGTCATCGGCGCGTTCTGCATCGGCACGAATCAGATCGATCTCAAGACAGCCACGAACATGGGCATCCCGGTCTTCAACGGGCCGTATTCCAACACGCGCAGCGTGGCGGAGATGGTGCTCGGCGAGATCATCATGCTGCTGCGCGGCGTACCCGAGAAAAACGCCCAGCTCCACCGCTCCGTGTGGCAGAAGGGCTCGCCGAACTCGTACGAGGTGCGCGGAAAAAAGCTCGGCATCATTGGATATGGTAACATCGGGACGCAGCTCGGCTATCTCGCCGAGGCGGTCGGCATGCGCGTTTGCTTCTATGACATCATTCCGAAGCTACCCCACGGTAACGTCCTCCCCGCGCCCAACCTCAAGAAGCTGCTCCAGGAATGCGACGTCGTGACGTTGCATGTTCCCGAGACCCCATTTACAAAGAACATGATCAGCGCGGAGCAATTCGCCATGATGAAGCCCGGCTGCGTCTTCATCAACGCCTCGCGGGGCTCGGTCGTGAACATCGCTGCCCTTGCCGACGCCTTGAAAAGTGGCAAGGTCAGCGGCGCCGCGATCGACGTGTTCCCGGAGGAGCCATCGTGCGATGGTGACAAGTTCTGCACGCCGCTCCAGGACCTGGATAACGTGATCCTCACGCCGCATATCGCGGGGAATACGCAAGAGGCGCAAGTGCACATCGGCGAGGAGGTCAGCGAGAAGCTCATCAACTACGTACAGTTCGGCTCGACGAACATGTCCGTGAACTTCCCCCAGGTGTCCTTGTACGGCTTGCCGGGTAGGCACCGCGTGCTCCACGTCCATAAAAACATCCCGGGCGTCATGTCCGCGATTAACAGCGTTTTTTCGAACCTCCACGTGAACATCGCCGGCCAATACTTGCAAACAAATCAATCCATCGGTTATGCAGTCACGGACGTCGAGTCCGAGTTCAGCGCCGATGCCTTGAACAAGCTGCAAGCCGCCCCCGGCACGATCCGCGTCCGCGTGATATCTTGAGTTGTCTAGCTTCACGGCGAACGAGATGCACGTTGCTTGTTTCGATGTTCGATCACGAGATACGCCTTCATCGCTATCGGCGAGAGGAAATCCATTAACCGCCGAATCCTTTTAGGATGCGACGAGTAGCGTTCAAAAAAAACGGCTCAAAAACGACATTCGCGTGGTTGTATGGAGAATAAAAAATACAAGATACTGGTCGCCGACGGGCTCGCGCAAGAAGGCATCGACATCCTCAAGGGTTTCAAGGAGTTTAATGTCGACGTGAAGCCAAAACTCACCAAGGAAGAGCTGGCACAGATCGTGCCCGTGTACGACGCGATCATCGTGCGCAGCGCGACCAAGCTGTCGGCAGATGTAATCGCCGCCGCGAAGAATCTAAAGGTCATTGCAAGGGCAGGCACGGGTTACGACAACATCGACGCGGACGCGTGCACCAAGCGGGGCATCGTTGTGCTCATCACGCCCCTCGGCAACTCGAACGCGGTCATCGAGCTCACCATGGGCCTCATGCTCGATGCAGCACGCCACATCTCCCTTGCGAATCAGACTATGGCCATGGACAAGTGGGAAAAAAAGAAACTCGGAGGAACCGAGATCAAGGGCAAGACCGTGGGCATCATCGGACTTGGCCGAATCGGCGCCGGCGTGGCCAAGCGATGCCAGGCGTTCGAGATGAAGGTGCTCGCGTACGACAAGTTCATCCCGAAAAAGCGCGCAGAAGAGCTGGGCGTCACGTTGATGGATGATCTGGACGATTTGTTGCAGCGATCGGATTACATCACGATCCACACCCCCCTCACGGAACAAACCCGCAACTTGATCGGGAAGGATCAATTTGCCAAGATGAAAAAAACAGCCATCATCATCAACGCCTCGCGGGGCGAGGTAATCGACGAGAAGGCCCTCAACCAGGCCCTCCTGGAGAAGCGGATAGGGGGCGCGTGCATCGACGTTTATTCCAAGGAACCGGCATGCAAGGCTGACTTCCCGTTCATCGGGCTAGAAAACGTGATCACCACGCCGCACCTCGGCGCGAGCACGGTCGAGGCACAGATCGAGGTCGCCAAGATGGCGGCGGATCACGTGGCCAAGGCGCTCCTCTCGAAGGTTTTCGTCGACGCGGTCAACATCCCGTTCCAGATTTCCGAGCAAATGGCCGAGCTATACAAGCCATACATGGAGCTCAGCGTGATGCTCGGCAGGTTCGTGAGCCAGTTCCAGCCTGGCCGCTTCGTGGACGTGAGCATCAAGTACAAGGGCGACATCTTCACGAACTTCGAGCCGATCAAGTCGACGATCCTGCATGCACTCTTCACGGATCGCTTCAGCGAGAACGTCACGCTGATGAACATCGAGAAGATCATCAAGGACAACGGCATCAACGTCATCGTGGATCGATACGACAAGCCGGTGAATTACGAAACGATCATCAAGCTGAGCGTCAAGACAGACAAGGGAGATCTCGTCGAGATAGCAGGCACCGTGTTCTCCGACAAGCCGCGCATCGTCGAGATCAACGAGCTCTACCTCGAGATCGCCCCCGCCGAGTACATGCTCGCGCTCATCAACAACGACCGCCCGGGCGTGATCGGCAACGTGGGCACGCTGCTCGGCAAGAACAACATCAACATCGCGGGCTGGCAGCTTGGCCGGCGGCAGAAGGGCGAGAAAGCGCTGGCAATCATCACCATCGACGATATCTTGCCGCCAGACGTGATGGCAGAATTGCTGAAGCTTCCGAACATCATGGATGCCAAGATCATCCGGCTCTAGGATCGTGTTTTTTTCATTTTTGCCTTTCTAATGCACCCTGGAAGCATTTGAACAAGAAATCGGGTATGTTGTTGGATCGCGGCACCTTTCCTTTGTTTATTTCCTCCTTGTTTTGTTTCCCGCGCCATCCCGAGCAAACCGAACCCGATCGAGCCTTTTTTTGGGATATGCCACCAAGCCGTCGTATAGTTGGATGATGGGAATGATGAGGAAGAGTTTTATGCCCGTCCCGTAAAAAAAATGCATAGTGAAAAAGCCGCATTGATCGTGAAAGGCTATTTAAGATTAACCGTACCGTGCTCGCGTTAATATCGAGAAAGTAATAAGTTATTAAGTGCTCGAAGGATTGCATAGTAAGTCTAATCGCCGCGTCAAGACGTCTTATCAGGAAGCAAAGACTTGATTGGGTCGGTTGATGCTTGGTCAGGAGGAAACAACGATGCAGATAACCCAGAGCCTCCAAAAATCTCAAAGCCTTAAACTCTTCAAGATACAACGAACGTGCGTGTATGACGGCCCGGGAATTCGAACGACGATCTTTTTCCAGGGGTGCAACCTGCGATGCTTGTGGTGCCAGAACCCGGAAGGGCAGTCATTTCAAGGCGACAAGACCCCCGATATCGAGTATTCGATCGAAGAGATCATGGATGTGGTATCGAGGGACAAGCAATATTACATCCCAACAACCGGCGGGGTGACGCTGAGCGGCGGCGAGCCCCTCATGCAAGATCCGGACATGTTATTCCGCTTGTTAAAGGAGCTGAAGAAAGAAAACATCAACGTTTCTGCAGAAACGACGCTCAACGTGCCATGGAAAAACGTCAACAAGATCGCGCCGTACGTGGATCTGTTCATCGTCGATCTCAAGATCGTCGGTGACGAAGACCTTCACAAGAAATACACGAAACAAGGCAGCACGTTGATCCACGACAACATAAAGAAACTCCTTGAACTAAAAGCCAACATCAAGTTCCGCATGGTGATGGTGCCCGGGTACACGGATAGCGAGACCAACATCCGGGCGACCGCCGATTTCTTGAAAAAGATCAAGCACGACTCGATCGAGCTGATGAAATACCACAACCTGTACGAGAACAAGGCAAGGCGCCTCGGCCTTGACATCCCCATGCTGAACATCACCCCCGAACAGAGCCTCGCGTCGTTAAAGAAAGGAGTAGAGCTGTTCAGGGAGCAAGGCATCACGGCCGAGAACACGGAACTGGACACTTCCATTCATCAAGCGGCTTTCACGAAACGCGTGAAACGCATACAGAACGCCATAAGGAAGGCTCCCCGGGCGCTCTGCATCGAAGTCGCGAGGCTGAAAACGGAGTATTACAAGAAAAATGGCTTCAAAAAGCCGAACCCCATTCACAGGGCGGAACGCCTCGCGTATGTCTTGAAAAACAAGACAGTTAAAGTCTATCCCGATGAGTTGCTCGTTGGTAATTTCACGTCCAAGAGGGTTGGTGGCCAGGTTTGGGAAGAGCATTACGGGATTCTCGCGATCATGTTTCTCCCGTGGATAAACCAGCAAAAGCCAGTTCCTTTCCAATGTTCTTTCGATGAGCGGCTGTACTTCTATTTCAAAATATTCCCCTTCTGGTACAAGCACGGCCTCGTGGGCAAGGTGTATCCGAGGTTATGGGAGTTCATCGAGATGGTCGCGCGCATTGCAGAACTCAACGCCGGGTTTAACAACAACGGGGCCGCGATAGCGCATTTCATCGTCAACTTCGAGCGCATCCTCCAACTGGGGACGACCGGCCTCATAGCGGAATTACGGGCAAAACAGAAAGAGAAGCCCGGGAACAATCAAGACTTTTATAACGGTGCCATAATCGCCCTCGAAGCATTGGAAACGTTCGCCCAGCGATATGCGGACAAGCTAACGGAAATGAGCAAGGTCGAGTCCAACCTAGAGCGCCGCAAGGAACTGGAGGAAATGGCCGAGATCTGCAAGCATGTCCCGAAATACCCCGCCCGCACATTTCATGAAGCCTTGCAGAGCATGCTCTTTTTGCAAATCGCGCTCTGCACCGAGACCTATGAAAACGCGCTATCCTTCGGGCGACTCGACCAGATACTGTACCCGTATTATAAAAAGGACAAGGAAGCAGGGATCATCACCTACGAAAAGGCAAAGGAACTCTTGAGCCTCTTCATCCTCAAGATGGACGAGGACATCTTCGTGAATGATGGCAATTCCATCTTGAGTATCTACAAGCTTTTCGAGACATTATCCATCGACCAGACAGTGACGTTCGGCGGCATGGACAAGGACGGCAACGATGCCACCAACGACGTCACTTACATGCTGGTGGACGCGTGCGAGCTGCAACCGCTCGCCATAGACATGACGGCGAGGATCCACGAGGGCAGTCCTGCCAAGTACCTCGAGCGGCTCGCGGAAGTGTACATCAGCGGCTGCCCCCAGCCGAAACTGAACAGCGACGATGTTTACATAAAATCCATCATGAGACACTATCCGACTTCCCTGGAAAACGCGAGGAATTACGCGATAGTCGGATGCGTCGAGCCGAACGCTTCGGACGACCATTTCGGCAATACGGACTGCGCCAACGTGTGCCTGCCCCAGCCTTTCTTGCAAGCCCTGAAAGGGCACGAGTACGACTTGTGGAACTTTGGATTCCTCGATCGCGTGGAGAAGCTGTTGAACCGGTTCGTGCCGTATTTCATCAAGGGGAAGGATGCTCTTTCCAGGGGCATCGTGACGGCCTATAACAGGGCAATTGAAATGCGCCACGCGAAGAAGGGGCGTTACAAGTACAACCCCCCATCCAGCATGGACGAGCTGCTGGCCCGCTTCCAGAAGCGATTGAACCGCCTAACAGGATCGATATTGGCCGATCATCAGGCAATTGAAAAGGCACTCCGCGAGAACTTCACCACGCCTCTTTCCTCGGCCCTTTTCAAGGGATGCGTCGAAAGCGGGAAAGACGTGAATGAAGGCGGCACGACATTCAATAGCAGCGGCATCCAGGCGGTGGGCGTTACTGACGTCGCGGATTCGTTGCATGCCTTAGACGAGGTCGTGTTCAAGAAGAAACTGTACCCCATCATGGACGTCATCAAGGCCATCGATGCCAACTTCCAGGGGGATTACAACAAGCGCATCAGGGCCGCGCTGCTCGCGGTGCCGAAATTCGGCGATGACTCGTCCCGCGAGGCCACCGAATGGGTGAACAAGGTAATGGCAATGTATAACAAGGCCCTTGAATCGGTCCCGAATTGCCCGAGGAATGGCAGGTACTCGGCTGGTTACTACGCCTTGAACGTTGCCCACCGGTACGGGCAAAATACGCAAGCCCTGCCCTCGGGAAGGTTGAAAGGCGTGCCGTTTGCCAACAGCGTCACCCCGCACTACGGGATGCGTCAGAACGACCTGCTATCCGCGCTCAACGCCATCTCCGGCGTCGATTTCGTCGAGCACGCCGAGAACGGCACGACGGTCACGTTCACGATCGATGCATCGCTGTTCCAGGGCAAGGACGGCGCGAAGAACCTGGCGAGCATATTCAAGACGTTCCTCACGACCGGGGGGATGCAGCTGCAACCGAACGTCGTCAACCGGGAGGTATTGCTGGACGCCTACAAGCACCCGGAGAAGCACAAGTACCTCATGGTCCGCATCGCCGGGTACTGCGCCTACTTCAACGAGCTCTCAGACGAGTTGAAGCTGAGCATCATCAACCGGACGTGTTATTCCTCCTGATACTTTTTCTATCAATCCTTTCTTTCCTTTTTGCACGGTTTGCAAAATGGTCTGCTGGATTTATCTCATCGATTGCTTGCATTGACCGATCGGCAGGCCTTCGTTTGGAAGGACGTGTCCTTGATATCAAAGCTCGCCGGGTCATGAAATAACGGAAGAAAAGGTGTATAGACCGAAGATCTATATCTCGTCAAGATGCTATAGCTTTTGGACTTGATAAAACTCCGGGTCGAAAGCCCATTGCATGGCCACGGCATCGCCGTTCCAGGCCGGGTTATACATGCGGTAGGAAAAAGGTTTAGATCCCCGAGCCCATGGTAAATTGGCCCGCGTCCCGGAACGCCTCATCTTCCGACACTCGCTTTTTCTCGAGTAAGATGATGCGGCTTTCAAGCTTGCGAATCACGTCGGCAACCGGATCCGGCAGGCTGGCATGTTGTAAATCGATGCGTGGAATGCTCTCGATGTCGCGGGCGATGACACGTCCAGGGATCCCGACCACGACTGAATTGTCCGGGACGTCGCTGGTCACGACCGAATTTGCCCCGATCTTGACGTTGTTCCCGATCACGATCGGGCCAAGGATCTTGGCGCCGGCACCAACCACCACGTTGTTTCCTAATGTAGGATGGCGCTTCCCGCGCTGCAAGCTCACGCCGCCGAGGGTAACTCCTTGGTAGAGCGTGACGTTGTTGCCTATCTCGGCCGTTTCTCCGATGACCAGGCCCGTGCCGTGGTCTATGAAGAATTCCCTGCCGATCTTCGCGCCCGGGTGAATGTCTATCCCGGTCAATTCCCGCGCCATCTCGGACATGTACCTCGGGACGAGTGGAACCTTCAGAACCCAGAGCAGGTGGGCGACGCGGTACATCAGTGTCGCCTTGATGCCTGGATAGGAGGTCAGTACTTCCGTCACGGAATACGCGGCGGGATCCTTCTCGAACGCAGCATGCACGTCGGACTTGAAGAATTCCAAGATGGACTTGAACGTGTCATGCACCTCGGATGATGTCAGGTCGATCTCCGGGATTTCTATTCCCAACAAGCAGTTTACACAGAGACTCTCCCCGTGCTCCTTGGTCGTTGCTCCGCAAGCGAGACACTTGGTGATGGGGTTGTCGTTTCTCATGATCTTCACCAGGAGTTCACATGTCCCATAATGGGTTGGACAGGTATCGTTCGCCCGTGTCGCACAAGATCGTCACGATGTTCGCAGGCGTATTCGTCTCCTTGGCGATTTGCAGCGCAACCCACGCGTTTGCTCCCGCGGATATGCCCACGAAGATCCCTTCCGTGCTGGCCAATCGCCTCGATGTGGCCATGGCATCATCGGCAGACACGACGCGTACCTCGTCGTAAATGCGTGTATCGAGCACGTCGGGCACGAAGCCAGCGCCGATCCCTTGAATCTTGTGCGGGGCAGCTTTTCCGCCAGACAAGACGGGGGATTCTTTCGGCTCGACCGCGACGATCCGAACCTTGGATCCGAGCCTTTCACGCAAGTACCGGCCAACCCCGGTGATGGTACCACCCGTGCCGACCGCCGCGATGAAGACATCGATGTTGCCTTGCAAAGCCTCGAATATCTCCGGGCCGGTCGTTCGATAGTGCACGCCCGGGTTCGCCTTGTTTCTGAATTGCTGGGGGATGTACGCTGCCGCCCCTTGCTGGTGCAGTTCCTCTGCCTTACTCACGGCTCCCTCCATGCCTTCGGCAGCTGGCGTGAGCACGATCTCGGCACCAAACGCCTTGAGTATTTTCCTGCGTTCAATGGTCATTGATTCGGGCATCACGAGGATGATCTTGTATCCTTTAACGGCGGCAACGAATGCAAGGCCAATACCCGTGTTACCGGAAGTGGGCTCCACGATCGTGTCGCCCGGCTTGATTATACGTGACTTTTCTGCTTCCTCGATCATTGCAAGGGCGATTCTATCCTTGACAGAGTGGGCAGGGTTGAAATATTCCGCCTTGCCGTAGATCGCGGCTCGTAAACCCTCGGACAGCTTGTTCAAGCGGACGAGTGGCGTGTTCCCGATGGTTTCCAAGATGGAATTGTAGACCCTCGATGGCATTTGATTCGCACCTCTAAGGGAATCATGTTAACCGGGGTTTTATCGATGTAAAGCATTTCTTGTTGATGATGTTTTCGCTTTTTTTCGTCTCGAAATCATTTTTATTCGCCGTGGACGTGGCAATCAAAGCATCATTCCTAGTCAGCACGAACAAGGCGAGCCATGCACGAGCGTTCGGAAGAAAAAGGACTTCACCGGCATGAAGGATCCTGGTAAAGTATCTTCTCTCGATCTTGATACCCATGCGCTGGACGAGCGTTTCCAACCTTTTCACCGTCAAGTAGTTTCGAGAATGATCTTGCTCGAGAACATCGTGAGGCTCGTTATCCAGGGATATTTCTCCGCTAAACAGAAATCGAACTCGATTCTTCCAGTGAGCCTCGTTTTCGAAGCTGATTATCACGTGCTTGCCCACGCGCAAGGCTTCCGACAAGACATATGCTGGTCGATGCACGAGATGCAATGTGCGGCAGAGAATGACGAAATCGAAAGCATCATCCGGGTAGTCTTTAAGGCCCTCGTCGATGTCTGCTTGAATCGCGGGCAACCCTTTTGCGATGCAAGCTTGGATGCAATCTTGCGAGATCTCGATGCCAGAACCTTGCACGCCTTTTTCGTGTTCGAGCTTTGCCAGTAAAGTCCCGGTCCCGCAACCCAGGTCAAGCACGCGGGATCCAGGAGGAATCAAGCGAGATATCCAATCGTGATCAACAAGAGGCTTGACATTCACCTGGACACACCTCCTGGTGCCAATGTCTTGAGAAAGTTACCGATGATCTCGTTCTGGGTTGCTGCCTCGAGCAAGAAAGCATCGTGGCCATAATCAGATTTGATGTTACAGTAGGACACCTGGAGGTGGTTCGCCTTGAGCGCTTGCACCAGCGTCTTGGATTCTTGCGGGGGATAGAGCCAATCGGACGAGTAAGAGAGCACGAGAAACTTGGACTTGGCCGTGACGAATGCCTGGGCTAGCGTTCTCGTGCCCCCGTTCGTGAGATCGAAGTAATCGATGGCCTTCGTAACGTACAGGTAAGCGTTCGCGTCGAAACGCTTCGTGAAAGCTTGACCTTTATGTCTCAAGTAACCCTCCACGGCGAAGTCCGTTGAAAACCCGAAGTGCAGCGCGCCGGTATCTTGGAGCTTCCTGCCGAATTTTTGCCGGTCCACTTCAGTTCCATCGTTTCGCGATCGTTCCCCTCGAACACTTCGGCATCTTTAGAGATTGCCTTCCACTCGGTGCCCATGTCGAGCAGGTTCACGAAGAAGTCGTTGGTGAGCGCCTCGGGCCGCTTGGTAAAGACGCCGTGCGGCGACCCTCCGAAGTTGGCTTTCAAGACACGCAGGCCACCTATGAGCACCGTCATCTCGGGTGCGGTCAGGGTCAACTTTTGTGCCTTGTCTACCAGCAATTCCTCAGCCGAAACGGCATACCGTGTCTTCTGGTAGTTGCGGAAGCCGTCCGCGACCGGCTCGAGAACGGCGAAGGATTTCGCATCGGTCTTTTCCTGCGATGCATCCATGCGTCCCGGCGCGAAGGGAACCGTTATAATGTGACCCGCATTCTTCGCTGCTTGCTCCACGCCCGCGCAACCGGCCAGGACGATCAGGTCGGCCAGCGACACCTTCTTGCCACCGGACTGGGCGCTGTTGAATCCCTTCTGGATGCCCTCCAGGGTCGATAGCACCTTCGCCAGCTGGGCGGGCTGGTTGACCTCCCAGTCCTTCTGCGGGGCTAGGCGGATGCGTGCACCGTTCGCGCCGCCGCGCTTGTCGGAGCCACGGAACGTGGACGCCGAAGCCCAGGCGGTCGTGACCAGCTCGGAGATGGACAGGCCCGAGGCCAGGATCTTGCCCTTGAGGCCGGCGATGTCCTTTTCATCGATCAACACGTGGTCAACCGCGGGGATGGGGTCTTGCCAGATGAGCTCCTCGGCTGGAACCTCGGGGCCGAGATATCGCGAGCGCGGGCCCATGTCGCGGTGGGTCAGCTTGAACCATGCCCGGGCAAACGCGTCCGCGAACTCGTCCGGGTTCTCCATGAAGCGCCTCGAGATCTTCTCGTAGGCAGGATCGAACCGCAGCGAGAGGTCGGTGGTCAGCATGGTTGGCGCGTGGCGTTTCGACTTGTCGTGGGCATCGGGCACGGTATTGGCACCCGCGCCACCTTTCGGCTTCCACTGTTGCGCGCCGGCCGGGCTTTTCGTGAGTTCCCATTCATAGCCGAAAAGGTTCCAGAAGAAGTTGTTGGACCATTTCGTGGGCGTGGTGGTCCAGATGACTTCCAGGCCGCTCGTGATCGTGTCTGCGCCTTTGCCCGAGCCGAAACTGCTCTTCCAGCCAAGTCCTTGCTCCTCGATGCCAGCCGCTTCGGGCTCGGGCCCGACATGTTTCGCGTCACCGGCACCATGGGCTTTTCCGAACGTGTGCCCGCCCGCGATGAGCGCCACCGTCTCCTCGTCGTCCATCCCCATGCGCGCAAAGGTCTCGCGGATGTCGCGTGCCGCGGCGACCGGATCCGGGATGCCGTTCGGGCCCTCCGGGTTGACGTAGATCAAGCCCATCTGCACGGCCGCGAGCGGGTTCTCGAGCTCCCGGTCGCCCGAGTAGCGCTTGTCGGCCAGCCACTTTTCCTCGGAACCCCAGTAGACGTCCTTTTCCGGCTCCCAGATGTCCTCCCGCCCGCCACCGAAACCGAAGGTCTTGAAACCCATCGATTCCAGAGCGACATTACCTGCGAGGATCATCAAGTCTGCCCAGGAGATCTTCCGGCCGTATTTCTGCTTGATCGGCCAGATTAACCGGCGCGCCTTGTCGAGGTTGACGTTGTCGGGCCAGCTGTTGAGGGGCGGGAAGCGCTGGTTACCATGGCCACCGCCACCGCGGCCGTCACCCATGCGGTAGGTGCCGGCGCTGTGCCACGCCATGCGGATGAATAAGGGGCCATAATGGCCGAAGTCCGCCGGCCACCAGGGTTGCGATTTCGTCATCAGTTCGCGGAGGTCTTTCTTCACGGCCGCCAAGTCGAGGCTCTTGAATTCCTTGGCATAGTTGAAGCCCTCGCCCATCGGGTTGGACTTGGCGGAATGCTGGTGCAAGATATCGAGGTTTAACTGGTTCGGCCACCAGTCCCGGTTCGCCGTGCCGCCGCCGGCGACCGGTCTCTTGCTCATGCCCGTTACCGTGCACTTTCTTTCTTCTGTCATGTTATTCGCACCTTTCGTGTCGTGTTTCGAGCAGCGATTTTCTACAAGTACCACAGGCGCTCGACCTCTCCACCCGCGCCACGCGCTCCGAGATGCGTCTCCTTTTGAATGAAGCCCACCACCCAATTAATCCCACATCACGGGGGGCAGCGGACCTCGTGCACTTTCGGGCGATGATACTAAAGGTTTTAAGGAACCAGCGCCGTGTTTAGAACGCGTCCAAGCTAGTAACAAGTCTTAATAAAAGTATTGCCATTAGTCGATAGGAAACGCCTAGACATCGATTCCCGTGGATTTTCACATGTCTTCATTCACCCGGAATGACCTCATCGAACGGCTCCGCAGCGAAGGCTACAAGGTAACCCCGCAGCGGCTCGCCATCTGCGAACTCATCCTTGGACGGAAGGATCACCCGAACGCGGAAAGCATTTTCGTGGAGATAAGGAAGAAATATCCCTCCATGAGCCGGGCAACCATCTACAACACGCTACATCTCCTCAAGAAAATTGGCCTGGTGCAAGAAATCGGGTTCGACAACGGGACAACGAGGTTTGATCCGGACACCAGTGTTCATATCAACCTGGTTTGCCGCTCTTGTGGCAAGATCGTCGATGTTAAAGACGACCAGGTCGAGAAAGCGTGGTTGGCAATGGTTGCTAAAGTCGGGGTGAGACCGATGGGCCAAAGGCTCGATCTGCACCATCAATGCGACGATTGTAGGCACCACGAGAACGAGGGATGAACCGGATATCAAGGGCAAAAAAAGCGGTCGATAGGCTATGTTAGCGAACCGCCCACTACCCCCAAAAACCTTTATGATTGGCATTACTCGAGATAAATGGTGATTGTCGTGGAAAATGACATCGAAATAAAGAAGGTCGATGCCCAAGGACGGATAGTTTTACCGATCGAATGGCGTGAAAGTGACTTGAAAGGCAGCGACGAGGTCCTTGTTATCAAGAAAAAGGGTTACTTGAAAATATTACCAAAGAAAAAAGGAGATTTGACAAAGTTTTTCGATTCGGTAGATCTGGGTGCGGACATCGATCTGGACGATAAAGAATGGGACGAGATTGAAGAAGAAATATACCGTGGTAACTAATCAATAAAAAGGAGGGTTTCCTCTAACGACCCGCCCGGGCGAAGTGTCCAACTATGTCCAACCTTATAATTAGAGTAAAAAATATCAAAATGGAGTAGCACATCATGATCTATGTTGACGCAAATGTATTCGTCCATGCTTATTGGAAACCAAAAAAAATCGCTTCACTCTCGAAAAAGACCAAGTGGATGAAGGATGCAGCGAAAAAAATTGTAACAAGGATGTCAAACGACACGAACAAGAGTAGTTACTGCATATCTTTGGTTCAATTATCAGAGATCTGTAATATCTTGAAGAATGGAATGTCTTGGGTAGATTTACAGGATTTTTGTTGGGGAATCATGATGAACCCGGCAATTGATGTAATAGAAGTACCATTAGGGCTGTATCTAAAGGCAATTGATGAGATTACGACGAGAAAGGCAGACCCGAACGATGTTGTTGCGATTCTCATCATGGAAAAGATGGGAATCAATGAAATCTTCACGTTTGATAAACATTTTAGAACCAAGACGGGGATCAAGTGTCTACCCGAGTTTCCAGACAATTTCTAATTTCCCGGTTGCATTTCTTCCACGAGTTGCAGGTTCCAGGGACGCATCATCGATTTTTCAGCATAAAAGAGCGAGGTTTTCAATGGTCGCCAAGGCCGGGGTGAATTCAATGGGCTTCGGACTCGATACCAAGGGCTTCAATGACCAGGTAAATGAAGCCATTGATGACCAGGGGGATCGCGGGCCAATCCTGGGATGTTTTATATGTCATGGTGGATGTTTTTCGCGAATGGATCGTCTGCTTGTCTTAATATGCTCTGGCTAGCCACGCGTCGAAATGTGGATCGAATGATGCAATATATTCGATGCGGAAATGCTTTGCAATAACGATGCTGTTGCAATCAACAAAACTTATCGGTTTTTTGATGGACGGGTCTTTATTCATGTTGAAGAATAAACCCCAAGCCTCTTCGTCGTGGATGTCCTTGCTATATATGATAATCGCTATTTTCAGGGCCCCGGTGAAGTATTCTCTGCATTTTTCAAGTACTCTTGGGTTTTTTTCGGACCGGACGGCGCACAAGGTCGCCGTCTCAGCCATGATGTAATTAGACGTGTAAACGGCGCCATACTTGCCATCCTTGATAGCTTCCAGGACTCGAATGCTATCTTGCCGATGCTCGTCTTTAGGATGAATCAAGCCGTGATCTTTGCAAAATTGAATAAAAGCATGTCAGATCGTGCGTTGGAGCGGGAATTGCGCCGCAATCCACATCTCGCAGCCGCACTTGGATTTGAAGACATACCGAGTCATCAGACTTTCAGCTATTTCAAGCGAGAACGGCTAACCGTGGAGCTTTTGACCGAGTTTTTCAATGCGATGCGCGATCACCTCGCACGCGCTGGTTGGATCGATTTCGCAAGCGTGACAATCGACTCCGCACCTGTTAAAGCATTCGTGAACTTGGCAAAGGCAAACAAGGAGATCAAATTGAACGATGCGCTTGCTTGCTCGCTTATCGAGGACCCTACATATCAAGCCCTCGCGACAGGCGTGATAGCGGCCATGGGTTACAAAAAAGGCGGTTCCGGAAACGTCACGAAGCGAATCACGAACTTGAATCTCGTGGTGTTGTATGAGATTGGCGGATTCTTGTCACAAGCAAAAGTAACGAAATATCTAGAAAAAAACGAGCATGCGGCACTATTGAAAGCTGTCCAAGGTGGAGCCAAGGCGCCTTCCGAAGTAACGATGTCCAACTTCAAGAAACAACTGATGACGGCGCTTAAATCGCCTGCATTCGAAGCATTTAGGTCGCATGTTATGAAATTTCTCATCGGGATTTCAACGCCACAATATACGTCGGTTGACTTGCTTTTCCCGGGTCTATTCGCCGCGCTGCAGACATCCTTCTCGTATGTTGATCCGGATGCCCGGCTCGGCTACTGCGCCGCAAAGAAGGAGGTCTTTCTCGGTTACCGCGTCCAATTGCTTATCGACGACAAAAAAAGGTACCCATAAAGGTTGAGTTATATCCAGCCAATACGCACGATTCCATTACATTCATTCCCCTGGTTGATGAAATACGAGTGGAACATCCAGGTGTGCAAGTTGGCAATATCAACGCGGACAATGGTTACCAAAGCCCAGAAAATGGCAAGGCACTCGCGATTCGAGGTATCAACAACAGCATCGCACAGAGACAGTCGAGTCCCGTCAAGATTCCAAAGAAACGACGCAACCAGCGGAAGTGTATCGAAGGAATAATCGGGATCGGCGAGCAACATCTCGGCTTTGAACAAACTCACGTCCGGGGTCTTGAAAGCGTGAAAAAAGACACGTTATTAAAAGCTATCTCGATGTTGTTCCTTGCAGTCGTGTCGGCCGAGACGGGGATGGAGGACATGTATTTGAGGCCGACATTTTTCTTTGGGTGAGAAGATTAAAGAGAACGAGGCGTGAATTATTTGTTAGACAGACTCCTTGGGAGTCACCAACGCATCAAGTCGCCATGAGTGATGCCCTGGCGGCACGTCGCGGACGCGGGGGGAACTATATAAGGAATCGGTTTTCATTAGCCGAATGGACGAACATGGCCGCGAAGCGGATCGCCGAGGAGCAAGTGTATTCGAGCATCCTGAACCTTTTTTCCAGGAAAGATGTCGACTATGAAGAGATAGCGAAGATCATCGTCAAGATCTGCTCCGCGATCGAGATCGAAGACGAGGACGCCGATCTAAAGACCGTCGTGAAAAACGCGCTCTTGTTGATCCTTGGACTCTTGCACAGGGATAAATCCATCGACGAATTTGGCGTGGATTTTAAGTTCCTCCCTGATACCCCGAAGCAGAAGATCGCTCGTGACCTCCAAGAAATCTTCGCGCGACGCGAATGAAGCCATCCGAAAGGGACCAAGTCTTGGTGATAAAGACGACATTTAAACTCGGTGAAGGGATTGGCCTGACAGGACATGATATAGAACTCCTCGAGCCCGAAATTGCATTCATAACCGAGAACACCGGAGTAGAAGCAGTCGCGTTGACCACGACCGAGGGATTTCAAATTGCTTTTGCTACCGTGCCGAGCTATCATCTGGATTCGGACGCATTTTCGGGACTCGCCAGCGCGCTCACCATGACCGGCCGCTTGACGATCATGAGCGAATTCCAGAAAGAACTCGACGAGATCATCGTGCGTGCGGAAAATGGCTACATCGTGGTCTCGAGCGCGGGACGACTCGTGCTCGTCGGGGCAAGCCGGCTCATCAGTTCCTTGATGCAGACCGTGAGGATCTTCCGCCAGGCGGCGACCCGCATCGCTCAGAATTTCCCGATGCGCGCGTGATCGAGCATGTATCCCTATCCAATAATCGTGTAATTCTCCACGATGCACGCGGCCGGGTCGTCGGCTGCACGCTACTCGCCGGTGATGTTGATGCCGAGTCTTGATACCAATTCCTTTAACCGGTTGCGCACGGTGACTTCCGTGACCCCCGCTACCTTGGCGATCTCGCGCTGGGAGCGCCGTTCGTTCTCGAGCACGCCCGCCAGGTAGAGGGATGCCGCCGCGATGCCCGTCGGCCCGCGACCCGACGTGAGCCCTTTCTCCGAGGCGATCTGCAAGATATGGTGGGTAGTGGACTGGCACTTCCCTGAGAACTTCAAGCTGCTCGCGAACCGCTCGATGTAGTCCGCCGGCGAAGTTGGCCCTGTATTCAAGGCAAGCTTGGGTGAAATGAAGCGGTAACAGCGCCCTATTTCCCTCTTGTCGACACGAGCGACTTCGGCGACCTCTTGCAGCGCCCTCGGCACCTTGCACAGCCGACACGATGCGTAGATGCTCGCAGCAGCGACCCCCTCGATGCTGCGGCCCCGGATGAGGCGTTTTTTCGCCGCTGCCCGGTAGATTCTGGAAGCCGTCTCGCGCGAGTTCTTGGGCAGCGACAGCGCGGAAGCCATGCGATCGAGCTCGCTCAAGGCGATACTGAGGCTTCGTTCCATGGCATTGGAAACGCGGACCCGCCGCTGCCATTCTCTCAAGCGATATATCACTACCTTGTTGCGCGGTGATAATGGTCTACCGAACGCGTCGCGATCGCGGAAATCGATGATCGTGCTCAAGCCCTTGTCGTGGACCGTGAAAGCCGGCGGCGAACCAACGCGCGCTCGTTTTTTCTCCTGGTTCGCATCGAATGCGCGCCATTCAGGGCCCGGGTCGACGATTCTTGACTTGATGACCAGGCCGCATCCCGAGCACACCTTCTCCCCGCGAGACTCGTCCACCACGAACCCGTTCGCCCCGCAATTCTTGCACGTCTCATTTTCACCTTCGATGTCCTTTTCGATGTTGGTCTCTCCTTGATTCACGATCATGTTGTCCAAGCCCGTCCGGTGATGCTTTTTAAGGCGGTGGATGGCCTCTTCTTCGAAATGAACACCCGTATCGCGGGTTACAAAGCAGGTGCAATCCGTCGTTTGCGAAGGTCGACGACCGGTACGAGGAAGGGGTCTCTTATATATGTGGATTGTCTCAAGGGATCTCTCGGTTCGATAGACGTGACCCAAATCACGTGTCGTTTCCCGTAATGAGACAAGTCCATCCCCGCCAGTCGAAAGGCGCCGATTCCCCGGGCTGCCAAACACTTATATAGGTCGCACGGCATGGACGTGATCGGGGCACGAACCACGGCGCTGCCCGCGAGATGATGAACATGGTGAGATTCGGAAAAGCAAAGCCCAAGAAACCCGAAAAGAAGAAAGAGACCCCGGCGGGCGTGGAGAACGAAGAAAAGAAGGAGGAAGCCACGTCGGAGGAAATAAAGGAGGAAGGGCCCGCACCAGGCAATGAAGTGCCGGGGTAAAGATGATGGAACGGTCACCCCTTGACCACACCCTCTCCTCGCATTCGCGGGTAGAACCAGCACGCGGGATTTGCGAACCATCCATGCCCCTCCTCCCCTCCCCTCCCTCTTAAATCTTGACTGCGGTTAATGAAATCCCAGCCAACTCGATTAAAAGGTACTCCATCACGGGTAATGCAATGCATGGTATTAGTAGTAATCAAATGTGCCGGAAGCATCTCGGGTCCTTGCCGAGCAACCCGCGCCCCGCCCCGAACGCCCGTGACCGGCACCCCCAGCACGTCTCGCCCAGCTCGCAATTTCTGCAACTCGAAGGTAGATTCCCCGGGGACTTCAGTGCCTTGATGATCAAGTGATCCCGGTGGCGGGTAGCGATGGAGAGCAATCTACCATCCGAATGCACGTTGGGCGCGCCCGCCTCCCTGATCGTCGCACACGGGGTGACCGACCCGTCGCATAAGACCGCCAGCGTTGCCGAGCAATATTGTTTATTCACGCAATTCATGGGTACCGCGTCGTGGCCACTTTGTTTTGCGATCCGCTTGGATGTCCTTGCTACCTCGGCCGGGGTGGGGATGAACCGGCCGAGATCGCCGGGATCGGTGCCCGGGTGCTGGTAGGTGTGGTAGACGTTGAGGGACGTGGCGATGCTATACTCGCGCTCGAAGTAATCGATGGTCCGTATCATGTCCTCGGCCGTCTGCATCCCTGTGAACGTCACCGAATTGAGCATCCGGCTCGCCGGGTAACCCGCATCGAGTACGTGCTCGACACCGGAGAGGATGTCTTCCAGGTCATGATCGCTCGCGGCCGGGTGCAAGGTCTTATACACCCGAGGATCCACCGACGATACGTGCACGGAGATCAGCCCGTTCTTGCAAGTTTGCACGCACTTGTCCGCCATGGCCGGGTCCCGAAGGGGGAGGCCACCCGTCCAGAGGTTGTTCCGAAGCCCTAAAGCGGCCGCGTGGTCCATGTGATCGAATATCGTGTCGCGGAGTAGTGGCTCCCCCCCGAGCCATTCGATGGAAGTGATGTCGAGGGCGCGCGCGTCCGTCAATATCTCGGAGATCAACCCGTCGCCTAAAGAATTCTTCATGTAAGGCAGCGCGTTCATGTAGCAGTAGTTGCAGCCTTGCTCGCACTTGTCCCCCACCTCGAGTTGAAGGGCGTAAAACCCGTCGGAGTCATACGCGGCACGCAACCGCTCAGCATCGATCATGGTCAAATATCCTCTCGAGCGCCCTTTTAAAATACGAGATTAGCATCGAATCTTGCGTGGCGTGTGAAAGTAGGATGCACAGACCGTTTTTTTTGTCTTTTTTATGGTCAACACTACATCATTACAGCCTCGTTTTTCCTCTTGCACTCGGGCAAGAGGATGACCCTTGCATCGCGCTACTGCGATCTCGTCTCGATCCTTGTAGATCTGGGGTTTTAGAGTCCCACGGCGCATTGCGTCTAACGTGGATTTTGTGTCGGTAAGTGAAGACATGATCTCATGCCTTCAACGCGTGTTTCTTGCCAAGGATCGACGCCGTTTCAGCACCACGAGCACGACGACGACGACCCCGGCCGCTGCAATGATAAGCGCCGTCGCCCAAGGCGGAAACCCGCGCCCATCCTCGGACCACCACGCGAAATCTCCATTAACAGCGATGATCGGGTCGATGAACACCCAGGTGGTATTGGCCGAGCAATTTGGAACCACGTGGTTGAAAAAGATAACTGTAAAACCCCCTGGATTGATGGATGACGAGGCATTTTCATCGAACCACGCTGTATTTTCCCGTCTTTTTGCGTTCCGCTCGAACTGCATCGACGTGCATTGATGTCCATCAACAACCCAATTCACGTTGCTCGCGTTATAAGAATCTGGAACGATCCAATCTCTACCGCTACCATCTCGGTTTCTGGACGCGATTACATTTGTTCGATACATGATGCCAATGAAAATATGTTGATCAGGAGCAAACGGGGCTAACACGCCACTATTATTCCAATAGGGTGTGAAATTTGTCAGGTCAAGGCAGATTGATATTTTTGTAAGAGTTTCGTTTTCTTTACCTGTTATCTTGTGAGAAATGATTAACGTGACGTTATTCGAATTACCTTCCACGTCAGGCAATTCAATCTCCTCAATAGTAATGTTAAAGGATAATTGCGGATAGATTCCTGAATAGGACTCGTTTATTTCGGATATTTGAAACGATTTCACGTTCGTCCAACAAGTCGAACTCGCATTGCGCGTGGAATTTCCCCAGATTATGCCATCAATCCATAGTTGGTAAAAACCCAGCACGTATTGGGTCCAGCTATCGTCTGAAAACTGGAAAGTGGAATCCCAGAAGATATTCTGTCCCGTCAAGTTCCTGGCTCCGAAGGTCATCATTGAATCCTGCGAAAATCTAATTGCAATCGTCTCACAAGGGGAGTTTGCACAAGGCGCATTTGGATCACCAACATGAAACACGTTATAGGGAAGCATGGGAAGTGCTTCTTGCCCCATAACTGGTGTGTTAAGAAACAAACTGGCCATGATCGTGCTAATGAAGATTGAAATCCTCAATGGATTCCGCTTACCGAATGAAGGCGTCATTGGCGAGAACTCCTTTCATGGACAAACCATTTTCATTGCATGGCTAGATTATAAAAAGATTT
>JAUQYZ010000276.1 GCA_030587475.1 Candidatus Sigynarchaeum calidifontis | reverse complement strand
GTCGGCTCGCTGCGGCTCGAGCGCGTGCGCGACGGCATCGAGGACTACGAGTACTTCTGGCTGCTCAACAGCACGCTGGCCCTGCTGGACGCATCGGGCCAACCGGCGGCGAGTGTTGCGGCGGCATCGGCGAGATACCTGCTCGCGCGGGTCGACGGCATGTACAACAAGCCCGGCTACCTGCAGCGGTTGCCCCTGGCCGGCTCCACCGAGGACGAGCCCTCGTTCCGGTGGGCATACGAGCCCATGGCCGCGCCCTACATGCAGCTGCGCCACGAGATCGGCGTCTTGCTCGGGCAGATAGCGGCGCTCGGCGTGATCTGATCCCGGACGACCGAGCACTTCGCTCCTTTTTCCTTTTCATGGCAGCCCTCCTTCCCGCAAGAATCTATTGGGGCATGGCGGGCACGGCAGGCTGCTTGATGACCATGGCGGGCGAATCTCGGAGGCGATGGCTGGGAAGATTTGTTCTCGCTCGATAGATTGGAGTACAAGCGGAAAATGATCAATGAAATTCACGTGGAAATCAGCTAAAATTAGTTAAGGCTCACCCACGGTCGAGGCGCTTCTTGAGCTTGGCGATCTCGTCCTGCATTGCCTTGTTCTTCGCCTTCTGTTCCGCCAATTCCTTGGCGAGCTGCTGTTTCTCTGCCTCGGCGCGCTGTTTCTCTGCCTCGGCGCGCTCCAGGTCACCCCGAAGCTTGTCGACGATCCAGATGTTCTTCACGGGCACCAGGAAGCCTTCCTCGACATCGTCTTCCTTCACGACTTTCTTTTCAACGTCTTCGGTCAAGGCCTTCGCCTCCTCCTCGATCTCGGCCCGTGCCGCCGCCGATCGCTTCAGCGGCCTCGACCCGATCTCGACGAGAATCAAGTAGTACATGCAAGTATCCCCTATTTTACCTTTCGGGGCGGGGCGGCGCTCGAAGAAGCACAGCCACCAAACCTTCTTGCGAGCCTTGCTGGCGACCATCTCGGCATGATACTCGCGAACGAGCTCGGGCACGGGGCTAGCGTCCATGTCGTGGGCCGTCTTGAGCTCGATGGTGCCACGGAGATCGTCGATGTCGATCTCGGTGCTATCGGCAGCACGCACCTTGAGATTGCCCATGTTGCCACCGAGCAAGACCACGTTGGCGAGTACGAGCACCATGTCGTGCTGGTGTGCCAGCGTCGCGAGGACCGCTCGCTTCTCCAGCAATTCGGCGAGTGCCTCGATGCCACGACAGCGCATTGCCCGGACGACGAGCCCGTCACCGCGGGATTCCGTCATCTTGATCGACCGGATCAATCCCGGGTTCGCGGCGAGGAAGCCGTCCACGAGGGCCATGAGCTCGTTCCCTGCAAGCAGTTCATCGTCGTTCGTCATGAGACCGACATGAGTACTGCACCAGACCATATCAAGTTCGAGAAGCCGGTTCTTAAGTCACGTCGGAGCCACCTCGGGTTCTGCCAGCTTGGGCGACGGATGCCGAGACTAGTGGCAAGAGTGGGTGCGGGAACGGGAACCCGGCAAGGATATCATGTGCGGCTTCCCAAGGAGGAACTGGAGCGGACGAACGGGCGGCCGAGGTTCTGGCGCAACCCGTTCCTGGAATGGTGCCCGTTCTTCGCGATGCTCGCGTGGCCGTGGACGATCGCCTTCCTCGCCTTGCCATGATCCTTTACCCCCACGCCTTGCGCACGATGGCATCGATTCCCGAGACGAGGCGGATGGACGTCATCTCGCGCCCCCGCCGGGACACGACGACGTACCCGCGGGATTCCAGGGCTTCCACCTTGCGCCGCACGTTCGATCTCGGCTCTCCCACGAAATCGCAAAGCTGGGCGAAGGTCATTCCGGTGCGAACGAGCAGCGCATCCACGACGGTCTCCCTGCCCCCGCGTTGCATGAAGGCGAGCACCGGCACGGCGGGCTGCTCGCCGGGCGCGGCCGCGGGCATGGAACCGGGGACGACGTACGACGTTTTCCCGTCGACGTCCATCGCCGTGACGTGGCCGAACCTCACGAGCACGTGGAGCTGGTCCCGGATGGTCCGCGGGCTCATGCCGAGCATCCCCTTGATGCGGGAGAAGTGGATGCCGGGGTTGGCCTCGACGAGCGACTTGATCCGCTGCCTGGTGTCGCTGTCCATCACGTTCGCGGCCGTGATGCTGTTCGGCCTCGTGCCCGCGCCTGGTCGGGACTTGTACCAGCCCCTCGTGACGGCAGTCCACGCGACGACGAAGCCCGCGGCGGTGCCGATGGATATCCACGCGATCTCAGAGGGGATGCCTCCACATCCATTCCGTAAGGGAAAATACCCGAAAAACGGTTTTTCGGCTCGTTTTAAGTCCGAATGATGATCAGCCTCCTCTCATTTTTCCATCTTTTAAGCCTTCGCTTGCACCTTGATGCTGCAGATCGAGCAATCTGCCTTGTAACTTGCCCCAGCTATCCGCTTGAAGTGAACGCCCGCCCGATGCCGCCGATTATCTTTTATTTGCAACTTCAATGACGGCTCGTTCCGCAACAAAAATATGGAATGGACGCGCTTGCTAAGAGCCTCGGCCGACCGCAGCCCACCTAAAT
>JAUQYZ010000226.1 GCA_030587475.1 Candidatus Sigynarchaeum calidifontis | reverse complement strand
TAGCCCATTGCGCTAACATCATCAGATTTGAAACCATACACGGCTCGAATTTATCGTAGTGTAAAATAAATTCATTACTATACGGGCATACAATGGTGTATCTGGGGCGGGGGCGAATATTTATGATGGCAAAGAATTATCAACCTTGTAGTTGAGACACGTAGGGATACGCCTTGTTGATTCGGTAAAAGCCTTTGTTGGGAAAGCATATAAGGGATATCTTTGAAAGTCCAGTATGAACGGGAAAAAACCGGTAGTCTTGCTTATAAACGCACCATCAAGTCGTGCGGTATATAAGGAGGATAGATGCCAGATCGATGCAAATGAGCTTTTCGCGAAATTCTATAGGCCACCAATTTCGTTGATGATTCTCGCAGGAATCGCAGAGCTTGCTGGATATGCGCCGCGCATTCTTGATTGTCCTGTTCAAGGATATTCGTTCAAAATTCTCAAAAATTTGTTTTACCAGTTAAATCCATCAGTAGTAATAGTAAACACGTCGGAACAAACAGAACGTGAAGATTTCTTAACCTTGAGGTTGGCAAAGCATTTCGGTGCGAGAACAATCGCTTTTGGTTATCAAGCTTCGACTTTGAAAAAAGCATTCATTACTCGCTGCCCATGGGTCGACATAGTTATCATGAAAGAACCAGAGATGACGTTTAAGGAAGTGTTAGAAGGAAAAAAACTCAATGAAATCGACGGGATTTGCTATGTCGACGAAGTCACAAGTATAATGGAGAATCAAGAGCGTCCTTTCATTTCCGATCTTGACAAATTGCCCGTTGGCAGCCATCATTTAATTGATTTCACGAAATATAGATTTCTATTGACAGGGAAGCCGTTTACTGTTATTCAAATTTCTCGTGGTTGTCCTTTTACTTGTAATTTTTGCCTTGCACCATTTTTGAACGGGGCTAAATTCAGAAAAAAGAGTGTATCGAAAGTTATTGACGAAATCGAATACGTGGTTAAAAAAATTCACGTTTCTACCTTTTTCTTAAGAGCAGATACGTTCACGCTGGATAAGGAATGGATCCGCCAGTTTTGCCAGGAAATTGTTACCAAAGGATTAAGAATTCAGTGGTTTACTAATTCTCGGATCGACACCATCCCTGATGATTTAATCCCGCTGATGAGTGCCGCGGGGTGTATGATCATCGGCATTGGGATTGAAACCGGCTTGCCAATGCATCAACGTTTGCTTCAAAAAAATATTGATCTTTCTTTGATAACCCCGAAATTAAAAACGTTAAAATCTTCCAAGATACATTCCGTGGTTTATTTCATTATCGGCCATCCATTCGATAATATGAATTCAATTTATTACAACATAAACTATAGCAAAACGATCCCTGCTACTTTTGTTGAATTCACAATTTACGTCGATTTAACTGCCGTAGACTTGAAACATGACAAAAAACGATTTCCCGATGGGCTCTTGAAAAAAATTTCAAAAAAAGGTGAAGTTTTGTTCTATTTCAGATTAAGGAAGTTGATTGAAATTATTTGCATCATTGAAGGATACATCATTCGTAATCCGTCCAATTTCCTTTATCTATTAACGAGCAGTGCCCGTCTACTCTGGAGATATTTGTTTCGATAAAAGATCAAGCACCCCGAATGAAAGACGATGTAGTTCCAAAGGGTTAACCTTTAGAAATACTAGAAACGTGCGAGATAAAGTGTATGGAGGATATTAATGAAAAACGATAGAGAGCGCGGCCATTGCATGCCTCCAAAGGGATTGCACGTTGTTTATTTTCGCCAATCTCCTTAAGATGTATCGTGGCCGCAAGTAATATTCCCGATACCCGCGTTTGACTTGCCGGAATATTTCCTCGCGTGTGAGAGCCCCGTCTGTGAACATGGGGAACGTCTCGTAATGCAATGTGCTCAGATGCCGCCAGACATCCGGGTCAGCAACGTGACGCTCCAAGGCCATTTCAAACAGTTTTGTCTTCGGATAGGGCACGACGTGGGTGATGTGCACGTAGTCCGAATTCAACTGGTGCATGACGTTGAACGTGTTGCGGATGGATTCAAAGGTCTCGCCAGGGCCGCCAACCATGTAATAGGACAAGATCTCGATGCCTGATTCCCGCGTCATCGCGAATGCCCGCTTAATCTTGCTGATCGAGGTGCCCTTGTTGTAGGTCTTCAGCATCCGGGGATCTCCAGATTCCACGCCGTAAGAAATGCGATAGCATCCAGCTTTATGCAAGATGTCGAGGAGGGTTTTATCGACCATGTCCGCGCGCGTGCGGATGTTCCACGCGACATCAAGCCGACGGCGCTTTATCTCGAGGCAGATCTCGATGGCACGTTTTCGATTCGACGTGAACACGTCGTCGTACACCATGATGTCGTTAATGCCCAACGAGAGGCAATTCTCCATCTCGTCCACGACGTATCGGGGCGATGCATATCGCCAGTGGTTCCAGAAACTCGGTTTAGAACAGAAAGTGCACTGGAACGGGCACCCGCGCGATGAAAAGAACAGCGTAACCGGGGTCCGCTTTGCGACCAGGGAAACGTATTTCTCGTTGTGCAGCAGATCGCGGGCCGGAAACGGAATGGTGTCCAGGTTCTCGATGGGCGCGCGCGGTTGAGTCTTGATCAACTTTTTGCCGTCCTTGTAAATAAGACCAGCAACACTTTCGAGCGGCTTGTTTCTATCGATGGCTTCGAGCATCGCGGGAAACGTGAGTTCACCTTCCCCGACGACACCCACGTCCACGTGTGGAAAACGAATGATATCTTCAGGGGTTATATCCATCAATATTCCCCCGAAGACGATGACGATCCCGGGATCGATCTCCTTGATTTTCTTTGCAAGGTACAAGATTTCGATCAAGTTGCTGATGTTAACGGAAAAACCGACGACATTTGGCCTGTAATCCTTGATGAATCGTTCAAGTCTGGGAAAGGTAATCCGTTCCGCATCCATGTCCAGGATGCGCACGTCGAAACCGTGAACGCGCGTTGCTGCAGCGACATACGCGAGTGAAATGGGAGGATTTAATCCGCGCTGGCCTTCCACCGCTCTTGGTAACTGGCTGAAGCTGAACGTGCTCGTATAAACGAGTAATACCTTCATCTTGGCTACTTTTTCACATTTTTTCTGTTGGTCAAGGAGGTGATCCGGTGCTTATCATATAAATCAAATCGCGTGATTTGGTATATCTCGCGTCCCCCACGAATCAAATTCTATGAGAACTGATGGAAAACGTTTTGAATCCATCTTTTCACGATAAAGTAACCAATGTAAAAGCCATCCCGGATCGTGTTCAGTTTTCTCTTCCCGACGCGTTCTCGATATAAAAAGGTGACCTCGGCGACGTGCAATTTCTTTATCGTGCTTTCGATGACCATCTCGGCAGCAAAACTCATGCCTTTTTCGTGCAAATCAAGTCGTTGCAAGGCTTGTTTCTTGATAGCCCTGAGCCCGCATTGCGTATCTTGAATTTTGCTGTTAAATAAAAATTGGATAAGGCGACTCAAGATCAAGTTACCAAATACATGGGTTGAAGGCATGGATCCCTTGGTTAATATTCTTCTGCCAATCACGAGATCAACGTCTTTATCTTCCAAGCGGCGGATGAATCGAGGGATATACAAGGGATTGTAAGTCATATCCCCGTCTATAAAGACGATAGATGACCCTTTAGAGGATTTAAACCCAAGCTTGTAGGCATCGCCATAACCCTTGTTTTGTTGGTGGATGATCTTGATGCGGGTATTAACGAATTTCTGGATGATATCAGGGGTCTCATCGTCAGACTTGTCGATTATGATGACCTCGTAATCGAACTCTTTCAATCCTTTTTGAACTAGATGTAAAAGCGGTTCGATCGCCTTTGCCTCGTTTCTTGTCGGTATCAAAATGCTTATCAGGATGTTCCCTCGTTGTGGTAGCATTTGCTCGTTCGATCGTTGGAATTAGGAGGGACTTCCACGACATATATCTTTTCCCGTGCCATGCCCGTTTTCACGACGAAAGCCAAATCGCCAGGATCTCGCCCCGTTATATGACAAGAGCGACGATGCGCGTTCTTGTTTTTCGTCGCATCGTGAAAAAAACGACTTAACCCATCCAGGCCAGATACGAGAAGATGATCGCGTATTCCTAAACAAATGATGACGTGGATGACGATCATGAGGAGAAGGTGCCATCTTTGACGTTCCATAGGGACTCACCAGCGATGATCGTTCCCTTCACTTGAAGATACGCGTGGTATAGCCGGTTATCATGTGGGAGATCCGCTCGACATTGAACTTCAATTGGGAGAAGTGGAAGAACTTGATGTTTAACCATAGAATTACGAGAAAATTTCCGAGCCGGTAATTGTTTTCATAGTGCGCTCGCTTGTGCACGCGTGTCAAAAATTTTTCATCGAGATCATTGAGCTTGAGCTTGTTTGCTTTCATGTAACTCGAAAGCACGTCCCAGTCGAAGTTCATCAAGTCGACGGACTTTGACCAGGAGGAAAATAGCTCCGATCCCGGCAACGGCTTCACGATGAAGAACGTCCGATAATGCACGGGAAGTGCCTTGGAAAAACGTATGGTCTTGTCGAGCGTGGCCGCTGTTTCGCCGGGAAAGCCCAGCATAAAGTAGCTATTCATCAAGATGCCAGCCTTCCTCGCGAGGAGGGTGTTCTTGATGATGGTCCTCAAGTTGATATTTTTTCCATTTTCTTTCAAGATCTTTCTCGACCCGGATTCGACGGCGAATGTCAACTCGTAAAATCCCGCTTTCTTCATGAGCTGTAGAAGCGACTCATCGAGGGTATCGACGCGAACCCCGTTCGGTGCGCAGAACGCCATGTGCTGCAAGCCGCGCCTGATGATCTCCTCGCAAATACCCTCGATGTGGCTGCGTTTCATCGTGAGGTTGTCATCCCAGAAGTGGATTTCCCGGATGCCGAACACGTCATGTAAATACTGTATCTCGTCGACGACGTTTTTCGGGCTCCGGTACCGGATGGTCTGCCTCCAGAACTGGCATGATGCACAATACTTGCAGCTAAAAGGACAACCACGCGTTGACAGCACGGGAGCGACGCGGTTGTATTTCATGATATATCCGTGCGGGTTCTTTGGGTATTTGGCCGGGTCGATCTTTTCCCAGGCGGGCATAGGGATCGAATCGAGATTCTTGATTAGCTCACGGGATTTGGTCATTACCACGGAATCCCCTTTGTAATAAGCGATACCGTCGATTTTCGAAGGGTCACCCTTGCCCGATTCCAAGTAATTCGCCAGCTCGACGACGGTTACCTCGCCTTCCCCGATGACGACGAAGTCCGCCTTGCATTCCTTCAGCGCGTACTCGGGCAAGCTGCTTGGATGAACGCCGCCGATCACGAGAGGGATGGAGGGCACCTCCGCTTTGAGGAACAAGGCCAGCTGCTTCATTGCGATGTAATAAGCGGTCAAGGAGGTCAAGCCGATGAACACGGGCTGTTTCTTCTTGATAAATGCAATAAGCGTGTCCCGTGCAACGCGCATCACTGTTAAATCTATGATATCTACCCGGAAGCCATGCTTCGATAAGGATGAAGCAAGATAACCTAACCCAATTGGCGGATTTGGTTGCCGGTAGATGTATTCCATGCCCGTGCCAAAATCGGGTCGTAGGAGTAGGACATTGCTCATTGCAAGATAACAAGAACTGCGGAGAAATATTAACGATTTCTGTGGAGATGGCATGCGAGAGCCCGATGGCATAAAATAATAATCTACCTGGTGACCATCTCTTAGTAAGAATGTAATGTTCCGACACAAGGCGGCTCGGGTCAATTCGCGGATGAAATTTTCTATCATAATTCCGGCCTTCAACGAGGAGGCGAACATCGCCTCGTGCGTCGCAAATTTGGATGATGCGCTTAAGGATCACGATCACGAATTCGTGGTCGTGAACGATGGGTCGACCGACCGGACGGGTGCGGTGCTCAAGGGGTTGAAAACGTGGGCCCCGTTGAAAATCATCGACCGACCAATCAGAGATAACGGCATAGGAAAAGCGATTAAAAGTGGCCTGCGAGCCGCTGATGGCGATTACATCATCATTACCATGGCCGATTCGAGCGATGATCCGCGAGACGCGCTGCGAATGGTACAGATTGCTAGCAAGTGGGATGTGGATGGCGTTTTTGGAACCCGGTTCAGCAAAGGAGGGAAAACAGCCAACTATCCCCCGCTGAAATTCCTGGTAAACCGGCTCTATAACCATCTCGCTTCTGTTCTACTCGCGATCCCGCATGATGATTTGAGCAACGCCTTCAAGATGTACCGACGCCGGCTCGTGCAAGACCTGGATATCGAATCGGACGGCTTCGACATCACCATCGAGCTGTCGGTAAAAGCGCTGCTTCGTGCCAAAAAGCGTATCGTCGTCATTCCAACCTCGTGGTATGGACGACAGAAAGGTTTACCCAAGTGGAAAATCGTAAGGGAAGGCGTCATATACTTGAAAAGACTTTATAACTTGCACGGAATCGTTCGACACGAGAAACATTAGAAAAGCGACCTGGTAAAACGGTTTAAAAACGAGGGAAAATGAGAGTATCGGTTATCGTGCCCGCGTATAATGAGCCCGATTACCTGGACTTGTGCCTCGCGGCAATCAGCCAATCATCATACGCGGATTATGAGGTGATCGTCGTCGATGACGGGTCGACAATCCCGCTGCAGGAGGTCGTGGACAAGCACGGCTTCAAATACATCCGGATAAAGGCAAACCACGGGCCAGCGACCGCGAGGAACGTCGGGGCGGGCCGTGCCCGGGGGGACATCTTGCTTTTCATCGATTCCGATGTTCGCGTGCGACCCGACACGATAGAGAAGGTTGCGTTCGCGTATAATGATCCTCGGATTAACGCATATCAGGGACTAGCTTCAAAATCGCCGCTAAACAATGGTTTCGGGCCGCAACTCATGGCCTTGCGATGGTACTTTATGCTAAAAGATATCCGAGTGGCAAGCTTCGTGTATTCGCACGTTTTCTCGATCCGGAGGAAAATATTCGAGGAAATTGGCGGGTTCGACGAATCTTTTAGGCCGCCTGGATTCGGTGATGAATTCGAGATCGGCCAGAGGCTGCGAAAGAAACACGTGATCCACGTAGATCCCGAGCTGCTCGTCGACCACAAGTTCCAGGGCGTCGTCGCGCGGGCGAGGTCCGTGTATCACCGGGCGTACACGTGGGCAAAGATTTACAAGAGAACGAAGCACTTCGAAAAGGCCAGCGCGAGTCCGAGGGAAGCCGCGATTGGTGCCATCGATTTCCTGATGTTTCTTACCATCCCGATCGCCTTGTTGAACTCGTGGCTTACCCTCGTCCCGCTAATGCTATTCTTGATCCAGACCGCCCTCAACGGGAGGTTTTATTCCTTCTTAAAGTTAGAAAAGGGGTTTGGCTTCGCGCTCCGGGCGATATTACCTTGCATGTTATGGTCCATCGCTCAAGTGATTGGAGGGATGCAGTTCTTGATAAAGGACTTCCTGGGAATCGAGCAACTGGCAAGGGGAGGCGGTATCAAGGCCTTGAGCTTCCGAGCAAGCAAGCACCCGGGCCACGTCGTCTTGTTCGTCACTGCCAGGTGCAATGGTCGCTGCCGCCACTGCTTCTACTGGCAGGAAATTTCCAAGGCAGGGGAGGCCCTCGAGGAGGGTAGCCAGGAAATGACTCTCGAGGAAATCCGCACCGCTTCCAAAAAAATGGGACACGTCGAGATGCTCACGATAACGGGCGGGGAGCCGACCTTGAGGGAAGACTTGCCGGAAATTATCAGCACGTTCTACCAGAACAATGGCACGCGACACGTGACGATCCACACGAACGGGTTCCTCGTGGAACGACTAGGCCACGTGCTCGCAGGCATCGCACGAGCTTGCCCGCGCATGGAGATCAACGTGTCGCTGTCCGTCGACGGGTTGAAGGATATTCATGATGAAATTCGCGGTGTTGACGACGCGTTCGATAACGCAATGCAAGCATTGAGATCGATCGAGAGATTAAAACGTAAGTACGCAAACGTCAACATCACGGTCAACACGGTCTTCAATCGATTGAACCAGGATGGCGTGATTTCCCTCATCGACCACATCTACTCGAATTTCGATATCGACGGATACTATCTCGCACTCGTACGTGGCACCGCGAGGGATCCGGGCGTCAAGGACGTCGACATCGAAAAATATCGATCCGCGATCAAGCACCTGGAAGAATGGAAGGCGAGGCAAGGCGCGTATGGCAACTACCCGCTAGCCGGGTTTCGGAACGCGGTCGATGACTTGGCACCTTGGGACGTCATGAAGGCGTTCATCAAGGGAAGGAACGTCTACCCGTGCAAGGCAGGACAGACGGTCATCGTGATCTCGGAACGCGGGGAGGTCTCCCCTTGCGAGATGCTGGGGATCACCTTTGGAAACTTGCGGCGTTTTGATCTCGACATTCACCGCATCCTTGCCACCCCACGAGCGAGGCGCATCATCAAGGCGATAAAGGGAGGCAGTTGCACGTGCACGTGGGAATGCGCCGTGATGAACAACCTTGTCTTCAACTGGCGAGCATTTCCTCGCGTGGTCATGCAGAGGCTAAAAAATCTCAAATCGATGCTTTAATCGAAATCAACGTCTTTTCCGGCAGTTGTTAGACATTTTATACCGTCGAAATCATCATCATAGCAATGAAGATACTGCTGATAGAACCGATTAAATTCTTCGTTAAATGGCCCCAGTTCTGCACGACGTGGTACTTCAGGATAAGGGCCCTCGGCTTGCAACAATTAGCAGCGCTGTTCCCGGATGAGACATTCGTCATCGATGGCATGAATGACAAGTGGCCTCAAGAGAAAGTTGCAAAGATCCTCATGGAACATAATAGCAAAGAAAATGTCATCGGGGTCAGCTCGCACTCGACAGCAAACACGCGAAACACGTTTTATACCGTCAAATTCGTAAAGGCCTATGCACCCAAGGCAACAATCGTCATGGGTGGCTATCACGCGACGTTCTTCCATAAAAAATGGATCAAGATCGGCGCGGACGTCGTCATTCGCCATGAAGGGGAGGTCACGTTCAAGACCCTCGTGAACAAGATCAAGGAACTACAATCCGGTGGAACAATCTCTGAAGCGGACCTCGTGGGCACGACATATTCTCCCGAATGGTTAGCGAGAATCAATTCCAGGGAGCCAGCCTCAGATCCATTAGTTGAAAAATATCAATTGCGTTCCCCGAAAGCGTGGAAAGCGATATATGACATTCCCAAATTCTTTTACGACCGGCAATCGATCGTCGCCCCGGATCGACCTTTTTTACCCACGCTCGACGATTTCCCGATTCCAGATAGAACGAAACTCGATTTCACGAAGGATTTCTATCCCATGGGAAATAAAGGACATGTCACTTGCATTGAATCCGCCCGGGGTTGCCCGTACAGCTGTGAATTTTGCTCGACACGAACCATGTGGAAGGAATCCCAGCGATACAAGTCCATTCCAAAGATCATCGAGGAAATCAAAGCTTGCGTCAAGATGGGTATCCAGGGTTTTTTATTCGTTGATGAATCGTGGGGTGTTAATAAAAAGCACGCTATCGGGTTCATGGAAGCCTTGAAAGCTGCAAAGATGCACGTCACGTGGGCGATCCAGATCCGGGTGGATACAATCATCAACAATCCGGATCTGGTTAAAATGGCCGGGGAAACTGGTTGCCGCGTGGCCATGGTCGGGTTTGAAACTGTAAATCAAAAAACGAATGACATTTGTAATAAAAAGACAAGTGTACGAGATTTTTACAAAGCAAAGAAAATCCTCGAAGGAGCTAATATAATGTCGATGAGCTATTTCTTGACAGGGCTCCCGGACGAAACTCGAAAGGACTGGCGAATGACCATCGAAGGATCGAGAACATTGTCGGAACTGGCGATCATCCAGCCCTTCATCCCGTATTGCAGGAGAACCGAAGAGGAGGCCCGCAAGAACATTGGAGAAGATGAATTCGCGATCCGCCAGAAATTCTCTATCAAGGATTTCAATGCAAGCGAAGGCATAATTAAAAAAACACGGGCTTTAAACCGGGATATATCGACATATATTCTTCGATTTGCGTTAAGTCCAATAACCATTTATCGCTCGTTACATGCCAAGACGATTATCGAGAAAAATCGGAAAAGAGTATACAAGCATTTTTACATGACGCTTTTTCATTTAGTGCTTGAATTCCGCCCGCAAAATTTCTTGAATTCGATAAGGGCAATAAATATCGCATCCATCTATGCTTCCATAAAAGCCCATAGGTCTACGAAAACAAGGAATGGAATGGAGAAATAGCTGATTTTCTACGATGAATGATCGATGTTAATTCAGCATGATAATGCTCCCGTTTAAGAAACACGAGGATTCAAATCGAACATTCGCTTGACGGGTCTTGTAATGCAGCCGAAAAAGAATGTCATATTGATTCGGCCCGAAATGGGTAGAGCCCTGAAAGGTAACACGAACCAGGTGAACCCCCCGATAGGATTGGGTTACCTGGCCGCATTCCTCGAGCGCGCCGGGTACCATGTCGATGTCCTGGATCTCGCGAACCGCCAGATCCCGATGGACACGCTCGTTGCCTTCATCAAGCGGCGGAATCCAATTCTTGTCGGGATATCGGCTCTCACGGCCTATTACATGCGAATGAAGGAGTTATCCAGGTCATTGAGGGCAACACTCAAGGAACTCGTCCTGGTCCTGGGAGGCGTGCACCCCAGCTCATTACCAAAAAATGCAATGCTAGAATGCGATGCTAATTTCATCGTGATCGGGGAAGGTGAACAAACATTATTGGAATTGACGAGAGCCATAGAAACAGGTGAATCGAACTTTTCTCGCATAAAAGGAATCGCCTATCGACAGGACGGAATCGTAAAAACGACGGCTCCACGCGAGCTCATCGAGGACATCGACTCGCTCCCCATGCCTGCATGGCACAAGATCAACCCGAATAGATACCCGAAGAATCCACACGGCGTGCTGCTAAAATACGTGGAAGTCGCACCGATCGTGTCGAGTCGCGGGTGCCCGTTCACGTGCACGTATTGCGCTTCGTGCCGGTTCTGGGGTCAGCGGATCCGGTTTCGATCGGTCAAGAGCGTTGTAGACGAGATCCAATACCTCCACGAAAAATATGGCATCCGGGAGATTCACTTCTGGGATGACAACATCACTCTAAACCGAGATCATATCATCAACTTGTGCAAGGAAATCATTAGACGCGGGTTGAACAAGATGGCGTTCAACGCGCCGAACGGCGTGCGGGTCGATACCCTTGATAAAACAATGCTGCGATGGATGAAAGCCGCCGGATTCTATTCGATGACGTTCGCCGTCGAATCTGGCTCTGCACGGGTCTTGCGCGAGATGAAGAAAAAGATAGACCTTGTCAAGATTCTCAGGAACACGGTCATCGCCCACGATCTCGGTTTCATGATTAATAGCTTCTTTATCATCGGATTTCCCGGAGATACGAAAGAATCTATCTTGAAGACAATCCAATATGCCAATTCGATCCCATTCACGTATTGCGTGTTTTTCCACTTGAAACCATTGCCAGGTTCCGAAATTTTCATGACATGGTCATCAAAGGTTGATTTAAAGAATTTTGATTGGGATCGACTGACTGATTACATGCACGTGAGCCAGGAGGCGCTGTGCAAGTTGCCGATGGAATACCTCGTCAAGATGTATAAGCGTGCCTATACCGCGAAAATACTACGCATCAAGACATTCCCGGTCCTCGCTTTCTGGTCGCTAAGGTATTTCCACTTTGCCCAGCTACGATTGAAGATCTCGAATATGCTCGCGTATTACTTGAAATTCCTGTTCGTTTGATCACGCGCGCTGGACCGGATTCGCTTAAAATAGTTCTTGTCGGTCAAACTTACACCAAGCTTGTTCGCGTCGCTGTACGAAGTGATCAGCTCG
Organism: Candidatus Sigynarchaeum calidifontis; assembly: GCA_030587475.1. Classification (GTDB taxonomy): domain Archaea; phylum Asgardarchaeota; class Lokiarchaeia; order Sigyniarchaeales; family Sigyniarchaeaceae; genus Sigyniarchaeum; species Sigyniarchaeum tengchongense. Next base: position 28,267 of record JAUQYZ010000226.1, on the reverse strand, counting down.
TTGAAGATGAAATCCAAATCCTTGGTTATTCCCTTCCAACCTGGATAATCTTTCTTGAACCGGGACATGCCGGTTATCCACCACAAGTGGTCGCTCTCCCGCTCCGCAGCCATCTCGAATGTGGGCTCGATGCCGGTCTTTGCCTTGAGGGCGTCGAGCGTCTCGAAGATGCTGACAGAGTTTTGCCTCATACCGCCTATGTTGTATGGCGTCCCGTATGTTCCTTGCTCGTTCGGACGTGGATCATTGACCCATAAATAGAAGATCTCTGCAACATCGCTTGAGTGGATGTTATCACGGACGCGGTACCCTTCTCCGAAGATCTTTAACTTGTTTTTTAGAATGACTTGTCTCGTGAAGAACCCGAGGAACCCGTGCATCTCGACCGCGCGCAAATTCGCCCCGGCAACGCATCCACCCCTGAACGTCGCAGTCTTCATCCCGTAGTTCCGGCCATATTCTTGGCAATACAAGTCCGCAGCTGCCTTGCTCACGCCGAACGGCGTGTGCCCGCAACGGTCGATGGGCAGCTCCTCGCTAAATGAATCCTGGACGTTGTTCTCGTACCGATTGTACACCGAATCGTGCAATATCTTATATTCAAACTTGTTAGGGTAGTCCCCATACACCTTATTCGAGGACATAAAAGCGAAAGGAATATCATGGTTGAGTTTCCTGGTCAATTCAAGCAAGTTCAAGGTTCCCATGATGTTGATGCGCGCGTCGTCGAGGGGGATCTCCATAGATTTCGGATGGCTGACCTGGGCCGCAAGGTGAACGATCGCGTCGACCTTCGGTATGATTTCCTTCATTTTTTCGAGATCTGCGATATCACATTCTAATTGCTTCACGGACGGGTATTGCTCTTGTATTTTTTGGATCTGGCCGCGCGTATCTGCATCCTTGGATTGGAGCATGTTCCCCCTGCTGTAATTATCGACCCCGATCACGTCCCAGCCCTCCTGGGCGAACTTCTCGCACGTGGCGGTGCCGATAAGCCCGCTCGAGCCGGTTACTAGGACGGCTTTCATGACATCCACTCGCGGTCGATTATTCCAAACCTCGCTTCGATATGAAATCAATGAATCCAAGTATCGCCCCGAAATAATAACGCAGCTGTGACCAGGCCCGGATTTGCCTCACCATCCGTAAAATGTAGGCAAGTGAAAAGACATACCGGGAATACATGGCTCGTTGTAGCCTCACGAGATCCTTGACATCGTGATGAAGTGTTCTCCAGGCGGGTGCCTGGAAGAAGAATTGAAACGACTCATAACGATCGGGGTCTATAATGAGGCCGAGCTCCTTGAACTCGTCAAATATCCGGGTGCCCGGGAGCGGGACGACGACAGACACGAAGAGGAAATCCGGCTTTATTTGCTTTATCAAGGCCTTCGTGGCCTGGATATCTACATCATTCTCCGTTGGAAACCCGACCATGAAGAAGGCCTGGGTTAAAATGTCGATGTTTTTGCACCATTCGAATGCATCTTTGATTTGAGCGAGGGAGATTTTCTTGTCGACCTTTTTCAGGATCCTGGGGCTTCCACTCTCGACGCCGAACGAGATCTTGGAACACCCCGCGGCTTTCATGACCCTCAAGAGTACCGGGTCGACGATGTTCACGCGCGTCTCGCAGTTCCACGAGACTTTCACTCCTTTCCGGATGAGCTCCAAGCAGATCTCGATGGTACGGGCCCGGTTCATCGTGAAGTTGCTATCCCTGAAATTGACATGTTCTACACGATATTTTTGAACGGCCTCCTTGATTTCCGTGACCACCATCGAGACCGGGAGGAATCGAACCTTGTACGCGTGGATTTTTGGACTTGCACAGAACGAGCAATCAAATGCACACCCCCTTTGGGTAAACATGTTCCATGTTCGCTTCCAAATGCCCGGGGATTGCGGGAGTTTTAAGTAGCGCTCGATGTCCACGTAATTAAAGTCCGGTTGCCCGACCGTCATGAGATTCTGGATAGGGTCCCTATGCCCCGTGGAAGAGATCCGCCCTGTCTTCGCGTCCCGGAAGTACAAGCCGCGAATGCCTTGCAAATCGGATCCGCCCGTTCTTAATGTATCAACCAGCTCGAGGAGAGTCTGTTCGCTTTCCCCGCAAGAAATGAAATCGATGTCCACGACGGATTGAAGGGTTCTCTCGGGCTCCACGGTCGGATGGGGGCCTCCAAGAACCACCTTGACAGCTGGGCATGATAACTTCGCGATACGTGAGATTCGGGCCACGGCGGGCATGTTGTTCGTGTGCGCCGTGATCCCGACGAGATCGGGCGGGTGGTTATCGAAAAATTCTTTCAACCCGCGAGCATCCAGCGGTTCCAGCTCCAGATCAAGGATGGACACAGTAATGGTGGCATCCTTGCCTTGATATCTATTTTTCAAGTAGGTGGCGAGGTAAAGCAGGTTTAACGGGGGCATAATGCCAGACACTCTTGAAAACCTATTACCGGTCATGGAAGGTGGCCGGATCAAGAGTATATTGAATGGCATACGAATTATCAGCGGGAGCGAGTGTGTTTAACGAATGGTCGACGGATGCGCGGTGTTGTTTAATCCTCTTTTCTGTGACTACATATCTTTTTCGACCGGGGGCTCTGAGGCGAGATTGATGGCATTATCACTACGCTGCTAAAAACCGAATCATGGTTCGTACGTTTCTTGGAAATCGAAGAGGGGCCTTCATGACGACCTTCCCCAATTTGGCCAGATAGTCCATGTTGATGAGATATTTGAGTATCGCATAGATCCGCATGCGAGATAACACTTTATTTGGCAAATTAGGCAAGTTTAAGAAGGGTTTGTCAAATCCCTTGAATAGTGAATAAGGCGGGTGTTCGGCGGGTGTAAGCTTGTGCTTGACCAAAAGATCATACAAATCGTTTCCTGGAATGGGTTGATATATCTGTAGAACCAAATATGTCGGCTTGGTTTTTTGAATCAATTGGACGGTTTGTGCGATATCGTCCGAAGTCTCCCCTGGAATGCCAATAATGAAATATGCGGACGTTTCAATTTCATATTTGTCTGCTAATTGAAATGCGCGTTCTATGTGGTCAACACCATATCCTTTCCTGAGAAATTTCAGAATGCGTGGTGAACCAGATTCAGCTCCTATCGAGAGCATATAACAATTCGACTTCTTGTAATATTGGAGCAATTCTTGGTTGAGCAATTCGGGGCGGACGAGCGCGCGCCAGTGGATGTCCCATTGGTTTTTGATTATTCCCTTGCAGATGTCGATGTTATGCTTTTGCCGAAGGTTAAACGTGTAATCCCGGATTTCCAGGTCCCTGATCTTCTCTTTATCGACTATTAATTGTATTTCCTCTAGCACCTTGTCCGGAGACCGAAAACGGGCTGTTTTAAAAAACTTGGCGCAAAAAGAGCAACGGAAGGGGCAACCTCGGGTAGTGATAATCGCGGAGATCGGGTTTTCATAAGCTGCGGAGGAATAATACTTGCGCTGCACGTTTCCAAGAATCAAATGCTTTGCAGGAAACGGGAATTTGTCCAAATCGGCCTCCACGGGGCGTTCAGGATTTTGGAGAATTCTGGGAGGCGTTGAATTACTTTTATATACCAACCCCTTTATCTCCTCAATTATATTTTTGTGCTCAAATAGATATTCGGCAAGCTCGAGCATTGTATATTCCCCTTCACCCACGGCAACGAAATCCACGTTAGGATCTGCAATAACCTCGAGCGGGAAGAGAGAAGGATGAACCCCGCCGAATATGGTTTGGATGGTCGGATCAAGCTCCTTGGTCTTTTTGGCCAAAACGAATCCAACTTCGATAGCGACGGTGGTACAACTGAATCCAACGATTCTTGGCTTTAACTTCCGCACGACTGTTATGAAATCCTCGCTAGACGCCTTCATGACTTCCATATCAAAAATTCTTACATTAAAGCCGTGCTGCTCCAACACGGCTGCGATATAACACAAGCCAATCGGGTGTTCAACCTCGAAGGAACCGTTATTTATCGGGTTGAACCGAGTTTTTGAGAATTCACGAAAAGGCGTGTGAACCAGAAGGATCTCTACCATCAACAACATCTACAATATTTACTATAATATTGTTTTCGACAAGGGGCTACAATGCGAATGAAGGCACGTCACGAACTACCACGATCGGAGGGAAGGAAAAGGAAGTGATTTCACTTGATATCTTCCAGGCCGAGGATCTCCTTCGCGACGGGGATGAGTTTCTGCTTCTTCTCCTGGTGGCTCTTCACGTATGCTAGGACCAGGTCGATAGCGAATTTCTTGCATGGCCCGCAGAGTAATGTACCCGACTTGCAATCGTCCCAAATTTCTTGCAACTTTTTATCGTCCTCTAGGAAATGATATTGCAAGAGCTTGTGGATCATGCATTTTTCGGGCTGCCCGCCGAGCCGCTCTTGCTCAGCCTTCGTGTCGCGCCCGCCGGTGAGCGCGTTCTGCAGCTTCCGCTTGATCGACGCGGGATCCTCGTCGAACCCGAAGGAACTGTTCGGGTTCCGCTTGCTCATCTTCTCGGTGCCGTCGAGCCCCGGGAGAAGCTTGTGATACGTGGACCCGGGCAAGAAGAAATCCTGCTTGCCTTGGACGCCTTGGAAGTATTTTCGCGTGAGGTCACGCGTCAACCGTATGTGCGGGTCTTGGTCGATACCGACGGGCACGACGGTGGGAACGGGTCCCTCCTGGAGCTGTGGTAACAATATATCGCCGACTTGAACTAATGCGGAGAGGTACAAGCCAAACTGGCGCTCCCCATAGATAGCATCCAGCATATTGTTCGTCAAGCCGCGGGAGACGAGGTACGGAAGGTTTTTTACTTCTTTCTGGGCCGACTGCCTCCAGATATACGCGCTCTTCGGGTCGAGGCCGACGGCGAGGATGTCCGCCACGTTGTCGACGGCCGTTGCGGCTGTTTGCTCGTAGGTAATGCCGTTATCTTGCCAGGACTCGATGTCGGCAATGGCATAATATGCTTTACCGCCCATCTTCTGGAACTCGACGATCTCCGATGCCGTCGTGAAAGTACCCAGGTGGAAGGCCCCGGATGGCTTGATGCCGCTCATGACCGCCCACGGCTTCTTTGCCTTGATCGCCTTCATGATGACCCCGAAATCACGATGGCCGAAGATAATGCCGCGCCTGAAAAATCGGTTCTTTTTCAGCGTGGCGTCCATCACGGTCTCGATCTTCTCGATGCCAAATTCTTGGCACAAGCGCTCGTAATCATCGACGAGGGTGTTCCCCCACGGGTCGAGTGGCATGAAATCTCAACTTGGTTGATTCTGGAATAAGATGATGGAATGAATTAATCCAGATAAAACACGTTGTAGCGCGCGTGCTCGGCAAAGGCGACCGAGGAATGAAGAAATGAGGTTATAGCTTCTCGTATTTCTCGAGCTTCCGACGGAGCTCTTTGGTATTGATCTTCAAGTTCTTGATTTCCTCGTCGAGCTTCTCTTTATCCTTGACCACGTCTTGCAATTCCCCTATCCGGCGCTTATATTTCTCGATCTCCTTGTCACGGATTGCCAGCTCGTCCTTGAGCTTCACGTTTTCAGACTCGGTCTTCATCACGGTGTCCATGAGCTCCTCTTCGCCAGAGGAACTTTCGAGTTCCTTTTCGAGCTGTTCAATCTTCGACCGGGCCACCTTGAGTTGCTCTTCGAGCTTGGCCTTTTCATCACCCACCTTCTTCACGTCGGTTAGCGCGCTTTTTTGGGCCGCGGCCAGAGTTGCTTCGAGCTGAGCGATCTTGGTCTCTGCTTGCTCGAGTTTCGCCTTGAATGCACCACCCTCCTCGGCTGCTTTTAACTTCTCCAGAAAGGCTGCTTTTTGCTTGTCAAACTCGGCTGCAGACTTGGCGGCCTCGGCATCCATCGCTTTTTTTGCAGCATCGAAGGTGGCGCGTGCAATTTCGAGATCCTTTATCAATGCAGACTTTTGCTCGTTGCTTCGCTGTAGATCCTCTATTTGCGCATCGAGCGACTTGATCCTGTTTTTTTGCTCGAAATATTTTTCCTGGTAAAAGGTTAGATCCTTACTGGTCTTGTCGAGGACCGCCTCGATCCCGATACGCCTCTTCTCGCCGTCCTCGAGTTGCCTGGCCATCGAGTCGGCCTTGCTCGCCAGTAGCTGCCTTTCTCTTTTCATGGCGGCGATCTCTTCTTTATTCTCGTCGATGATCTGCTGCAGCTTGCCCATGCTTTCTGACGTGTCAGACTCGCTTTGCAGCAAGTCTTTCTTTTGCTTTTCGACGATGCCCTCGTATTCCTTGATGCGGTAGTGCAATTCCTCGTTTTCCGATCGAACCGAGTCAATCGCGATCTTTGCCTTCGAGAGATCCTCCTCTAGCTGTCGGACCTTGGCCTCCAACTGGCTTATCCTGCTTTCCCGCTTTGAGAGCTGTTCCAACTTGGCTTGAACCTCGCCACCAAGGCCGGTATTCTCGCCAATGATATCTACGACTTGTTTCTTGAGTTCCTTGATGCTTTCATCCATGTCATTGATCTTTTGGGCTTGTTCCGAGATGAGCTCCTCCTTGGCGGATATGATCGCTGCTTGCTCGTCTAGCTTTGATACTGCTTCCTTCAACTTCTCATATGCCGATTCTAACTCCGCGTTCTTGCTAGCTTGCTCCGCCTTATCCCTTGCTTGAGCGGCGTTGGCGCCCTCCCTCGCCGCAGCGAGATCTTTCAACTTTGCCTCGAGATTCAGGTTGACCTCTTTTTGCACGGCGAGCTTTTCAGCAAGATCCTTCAGTTCAGCGCTTTGAGATGCTGACGACGCACCAGACGGTACCGGTTGGGAAACCGTTTTTTCGTGCTGTTCGATCTTGGCCTTTAAACGGTCGATCTCTGCCGTCAACCCTACAACCTTGTCCTCGCCATCCGTGATCACCCTTGCTTTCTCTTCTAATTGCCGGGTGAGCAATAGATTCTCTTCCTTCAATTTCTTGATGATTTCATCCTTATTTAGCGCTTTCTGAGGGCCCTCCCCTTCGGCGCTTTCCTCCCATCCCAATGCGATCAAGGTGCTTTGCATCAAGTCCTTTCCGTCCCCTTCGGGAGGAGAGTCGTGATCATCGTCTCGCTTTTTCTTTTCGAGGCTCATATGCCGTCACGCGGGCGTACAATTCTATACGTAAGATGGCAGTCCATAGTAAAGAACTTCACCCGAACATCAAGGTCGCCGGCGACGGCCAAGTTCACGAACAAGTAGATAAGCACCCGGCATATATTTCTCCACAAGGCCGGCCGGCTCGTTCCTTCTTGTCAACGATTTACCGAGTTGTGGTGTTCATGCCCGAAGACCCGTTTAAGGAGTTCAAGCACGTCATGCCGATCGACGAGATGCTTGAAACGACCTATAGCAAGGCGAATAAGCGGGCGGATAGCATCACGGACAAGCATGATAAAATCCGAGAAGTGAAAAAACAAGAGACCAAGCGTATCCAGGTTGCATACAAATACTTGATGGATTACCTGTTAAATATAGTGAAGGGAGTCCCGGATCTCGCCCGATTGCCCCCGTTCTACTTCGAACTGGCACAAATCCTAGTCGATAACGACTTGCTCAAGCAGAAACTCGGCCGGATATCCGGGGTCATCAGAGTACTTGAGCATCTCATGAGGGACCATCTCCGTGCCATCTCCCGGCTTGCCAAGGAGAGTGACATCCGCGAGAAACGGAAACAAGCATTCGGCCGGATGAAATCCGTGGTCGACAAATTGCGAGGCGACCTCGAATTCTTGATGATGGCTAGGGCCAAGCTTCGGTCGCTGCCCGTGATCGATACGGACTTGCCAGCCGTCGTCATCGCGGGATATCCGAACGTTGGCAAGTCTTCACTCGTGAACAACCTCTGCGGTAGCAAGATACAAGTGGCTTCTTATCCATTCACCACGAAAGAAATCACCATTGGTCTCTATAACAAAGGCTTTGATCGCATCCAGTTCGTCGACACGCCTGGCATCCTTGATCGCCCGATGAGCGAGAGAAACCTGATCGAGCGGCAGGCCATCGCGGCGATCAAGCACCTGGCAAACTTGATAACATTCCTCATAGACCCGACGCCGAATTGCGGCTATCCTGTCGACCTACAGCTTGAACTCTTGCGTGATGTATCAAGTAATTTTCCCACCACTGATCGGGTCATTATCTTGGCCAAGAAAGACTTGATCGAACAACAAGAACTCGATGAGATCATTACCCGCCTTCACGATCTCGGAGAAACTGATATCGTGCCGTATTCCGCCGTTTCGAGGGAAAACGAGGAGAAGTTACTCGCCGTGGTCAAAGAAAAAGTAAAACCGTTTCTTCGACGCGTGAAATGATGACACGAAAATGCTTGGCGCTGACAAAAACACCATTTTACTACAGTACGGGAAGCAAAACAAGTACTCTTGGGCATCCGTGATCGCTCCACTGGAAGCACGCGGCATTTTCGACAAATACAACATCGAGCTCATCACCACCCGGGGAGATTTGCTACCAGCGCTCGAACGCGTGAAAAATAACACGGCAAGGCATCATTTCGTATTCTTCACGGTCAACAGTTACCACGCCAACAAGATCCTCAAGGGGATCCAGAAAGCCCGCGATTTCAAGATAGAGAAAGGCTTGCAAGGAAAAATGCACCTGCTCGCGGGTGGACCCCACGCGAACGTGCGACCTGCCGAAATACTCGCCGCCGGGGCAGATTACGTTTTTTCAAAGGAGGGCGAGGTCGCCCTCGTGGATTTTTTCAATGAATTTTTCGCTAACAATGAAAAGCCAATAAAATCCACCCCCACCCCCAGCAATTTTTTCATCCCTGAAAACGTGCCGAATTGCCATTACTTGCATCCATCAAACCAGCAGGTAACGTACACCCGCGACGCTAAGCTGGTTAACCTCGACGATTACCCGCCGATCGCGGTCGATCACCGCATGTTTCGCCCTATCGAGATCACGCGCGGTTGCCCGCACGGCTGCTTTTTCTGCCTCACGCCACGGATATTTGGATATACTGCCCGTCATCGAAGCATCGAGAACATTGCTTGCTGGATCGAGCGCGCGGTGCGGATGAAATACAAGCGGGTCTGGTTCATGGCGCCGAACGCGTTCGCGTACGGCAGCAAGGGAAGCAAGCCAGAACCGGCGGCCATCGAACGAATGCTAAAGACAATTCGCCAGATCAACGGATTGGAGGAGGTGTATTTCGGGACGTTTCCATCGGAAGTTCGCCCTGAATTCGTGACAAACGATGTCTTGGACGCCGTCGTGCCCCACGTGACAAATGATACCTTTGTCTTGGGGGCGCAGTCCGCTAGCCCGGCGATTCTCAAATCGTCACATAGGGGGCACACGATCGAGGATGTATGGCGGGCCATAGACGTTATCACGGGGCGCGGTTGCAAGGCCGATATTGACATGATCTTCGGGCTGCCGGGCGAGACACCCGATGATGATGCAGCCAACATCGAGTTCATCAAGCAAGTCCTGGCAAGGCCAGGCACCAGGATCCACGGTCACGTGTTCATGCCCTTGCCGGGTACGATGTTCGAAAACGAGAAGCCGGGGACGATGTCGCCCGAGATAATGAAAGTCATCGGGCGATACACGAAGGATGGACGCGTATTCGGCCAGCACTTCGTGCAAGTGAAACGCGCGATCCGGCTCAGCAAGAACGGGGGGCGGCCAGGCAGGGAATCGCCCATTTAATCTTTAATCTTCTATGCCGAGCTCATCCCGCAAGATCCGTTGCTGCTCGAACTGCAGCTTTTTCTTCGACACGATGCCGATCAACGTCCCTTCTTCGTTGGTAATGCCAACGCGCATGATCGACTTTTGATTCATCAGCTCCAAAACTTCGAGCGCCGGCGTGTCTTGGGGAACGGTTACTATTTTTTCCATGAGATCCGCGGGTTTCGCGAGCAAAGGGTTCTTGCCTTCGGCGATCAAGGCAAAGATGGCACGATCCGCGATGAAACCTTCTATCTTTCCCCCTTTACCCGTCAAGAAAACCGAGCCGATGATGCCCTCCTTCATGATCTTCGCGATGTCCTGGATTGATGCGGTCATCGGCTTTGTTATGAGATCTGTCCTTGCAAACTCCAATACCTTTTTCTTCATAGGACGAGTTCACACCCTGGCACGCGACACGTGAAAACTGTGCAAATTACCTTCACCAGACTATTAAAGGATTGCCATCATCCCGATATGGCATTAATCATTATCAGCGGCGTTCTGAATGGCGGCAATGGCGGCAACCTGATCTCCATGAAAATAGATATACCGTCCAAGCGCACGGTAAGTTGACCAGGCTGCACCCCCGTGCATCGAATGCCAAGGGCAATATCCCATGATCGGCTTTCCCGACGACAAGCAGAGAACGGTCGTGACGTGGTTCTTCAAGTACGTGGCATGGCCTTCCTTGCGTCACTTGATAGCGGACTTGTTCCCGCCCGGAGACATTGCCGGGATTCGCGAGATGCTCGGGAACGTGTTCGTGAACGCCACTCACCAAGCGATCACTGCACCGGAAGGCGCGAGAAATAGCCTTTCCGGTTCGATCAATGGCAACGCGAGAATCAGCACAGCCCCGGAATGGATCAAGAAGATGCTCGTGGGGGTGCTAGATGAATTTGCAAAAACATTAGCGCGCTATTTTACAAGCACGACTCCGGAAAACGAGGACTTGATCGAATACGTTGAAAACGCCATGATCTTGTATTTATTCGACGCCATCTTCTGGAAGTTTCCACGTGATCAGCTTATAATGTATAGCCGTCTTTCCGTGAATTCTTTGGCCGAAATAAAGGAAAAACTCCTGGACCAGCTCCGTCGCTATCTCGATGGCGATCTCACCTTCAAGGAAGCGAAGCGCGCGGCTGCCAGCTTCTTGGAATCCATCGAGCTCGATAATGACCTGGCCCACGAGATCATCTCGAGTTACATTGCCAACTTCTACGAAATCATCAACGGCCTCGACATGCCTCGGCTGCATGCGTTCATCGAGGCCTTCAGCCAGTCGAGGGGCGAGTTTCTCGAGATGACGCACGAAGCCGTGGCTGATGAAGCGAGCAAGGCAATCGTTTTTCGCTGGTTCGAGCAAGACATCGTGAGCTTGAGCATGAAATCCATCGCCGAGCTGTATCCTGAACTCACGAAGGATGAAATCGCAGATTGGAAGGGGGCCATCACCCGGGATCTAGAGTTGGTTCTCCAGAACTTGTTGTCCTTCGATGATTTCGAGAAACGATTGATCGTGAGGCTGAGGTTGCCGAAGCTTGAATTCGACATTGATAAACCCGTTGATAAAAATGACGTCGAAGACCATTACATGCACATCGAGGACCGGGGCGGGGCGCTGGAGACTATCCTTGCAAGCGCCGAGTTGATCTATAAAGAAGCCTTGAAAGACGCCAGTCTCAAGGATTTCTCGACCCGCATCGCAAGTAGAAAGAAATCGCTCGAAAACTTGTACATGTAGCGGGGTGTCTCCTATCCCGAAACCACCGATCATATCCTACTCGCGATATCTTCGAGGAACTTGATCGATCGGATGTTTTCCTCGTCGAGATTCGGGATGTTGCCAATATCCATTGCAATATAGCCGTTATATTTGTATTTTTTCAAGACACGCAGCAGTCCTTCCCAGTCTATGTTCCCTTTTCCGAGCCCGAGGTGCCGGTTATCCTTGCCGTCGTTATCGGACGCGTGTACGTAGAAGATCTTCTTGTTCAGCTTCTCGGCTGATACAGGAATGACCTCCTTTCCGCCGTTCAGATGCCCCGTATCGAGAACTGCCCCGAAATTGTCTGAATTGACCCAATCCATCAAGCGGAGTATTGCATCGCTATTGGCAACCGTCTCGCCGACGCGGGGTTCCATACAAAGCTTCAACCCGTGATCTTGCGCGATTTTATCGCAAGCCTTGACTGAATCGACGAGGATTTTCCAGTGCCTTTCCCATTGGAATGCAGGATCGACCTCGACCTTCATCGAGAGACCGAATTTAATGCTATCCTTGTATGGTGCCTCGCCACAGAACTTCAGCGGCGGAACGAATGAATCTAGCTGGATCATCGGTGACCCGAGGAACACTGCAAGTTCGGCACTTTTCTTGAAAAAATCAAGGTTCTTTTCCCAATTGGGACGAACGAGGGCCTCGTTCACCGCGCAAAGATCGATGACCTTGAGATTCAAGGAATCTATCAGATCTTTTAATTTTTTCTTGTTCTCGATCTGGACATTCATATTCTCGTCACGTATGGTTTCGAGCTCGATTGCTTTGTAGTTGAGCCGAGCCATGTCCTTGATGGCCGAATAAATCGCCTCGATTTTATTCACGTACTCGTATTTACTGATCGCATACAACCATGCACACGAGATGTTGATTTTCATGCCGATCTACTCTTCTGTATGGCGCTGGATCCGCCGCTCGCAAGCTTTGTTTCCGCGGGGAACTATTAAACCTTGCCGGCTCGCCCGGGTTAATATCGTGATAAACTATAAAAATCTACCCCGCTTATGTGAATTGGTGTACTGGTTGAACTCCACCAGTCTTGGGAATTGAGGCTGCGATTTCGGGTTTTCAGACCCTGGTTCTCGACCCCGGAGGAGATTATCTCTTGGCGATCAAATTCGTGCAACGTGGAATCAAGAAATACCTCAAGGAGCGATGGGAAGAGGCCGAGGACGAGTTCGTGAAAGCGGTGGAGACGAACGACATTTCCGCAAAGGGTTGGTACTACCTCGGCATGTGCAGAGTCCGACAAAATGATACCGACGGGGCGAACGTGTGTTTTAAAAAGGCCGTCGCCTCTGCAAAGATGCAAGAACCCGAGGATATGGACACCCAGCGGAACGCGTTACTCGAACTAGCGATGGTCGAGATGAAGGGGGAGCAATTCATCGCGGCCATGGGTTATTTAAAAAGGATCCTTCAGATGGATTTCAAGGACAGCGATTTGCGGAGCACGGTGTGGGGCATCCTCGGCGAGATCTACGAAGGCTTGAAGAAAAAGGAGTATGCATTGTTTTGCTATCGCCAGAGCCAAAAGCTCGGAAATCGCAAGTATCGAAAGCAGGTCTCCCAGTTAGAGGACGCGGGCGTGCGTGCAGACGATCCAGATGATAAAGAGAGCCCGTCGCTCATCAAGCGAAAAGCTGACATCTTATTCAACCAACAAAAATATCCAGATGCTGTCAAAACATACCTCGAAGCCGTGAAGATGAATAACCAGAAAAAAGTCTTGTCTGATATCGATCACGCCGAGGTCATCATGAAGATCGCGTATTCTTATATCAACGTGCAAGATTTCAACAATGCCAAGGTTTATTTGCAAGAAGCAAAGCGACTCTATACGAAGCTTAAGAAGGATGAAGACATCAAGGTCATCGATTCAACTTTGAACAAGTTAAATTCGTTGATGTCGATGTAATGGGCGGGCGTTGCGCGGATGTTTCTTTTCTATTCTTTGTCGTGGGAATCTGTGTTGAAAAATGAAGATAAAAAAGTGCGGATAAAAGTTATCTAGCTAGTGCCCATCAAGGTGTTCTATTTCTTTCCTTTTTTCTTGTCCTTTTTGTCTTTCTTGTCCTCCTTACCCTCAATTTTGCTTTCGGGTAAAGAGAAGCCTAACGGGCCACTAGGTGGTTTTGCTGGCTCCTTAGGAACTGCCGGGGTAAACTCTCCAGGTGCCCCTATCTGCTCCTTCAACGCAAAGAGCGATGAGGCGGAACTTGGTTGTTGTTGGCTTGGCTGTGCTTGCGGGGTCGGTGACACTGGTTTCTGGACAAGGGGCGCCGCTATCGGTGCAATCTGGCCAGAAGGGGGTAACGTGGGCTTCATTGGCGCAGGGCCGACAGGCTTTACCGGCTTCTGAGGCGGAAGACTGCCATATCCAGGTGGTGGGGCCTTCGGGCCAGTCGTGGGCATGGCGCCCTCCTCAGCGGCCGGCTTGCCGGGCAGCGCCGGCTTCGCACCTTCCGGCTGTACCTTGGTCAAGCCGAAGATTAGTCGTACCATCTTCTCGACATCCTTGAAGATCCGGACGTTCCCCTTCCAGTCCTTCAAGGCCTCGTCGTACGTGCGCATGAAGTGCTTGATGAACTGGGAGATCTTGAACGACAAGATCTTCGATGTCTGGCCGGTGATCAGCACGGCGAATTTGCACGGGCCGCTGGTTTCCATCAAGATGCGGTACTCCTTATACACCAGCTCCTTGAGGTCGGAGGTCTTTTTCGCGGCCGTGCCTGGTGCGAGAGTCTTTTTCTTGGTCGCTTCATCGAACTGGCCGCCGAACGACGTGATGGCAGATAAAAAGCCCGAGATCAGCTGCGGGTCGATCTTAGCTTCCGTGAACGCGTGATAGTACAAACACACGCCGCTTTCTTCGTGGAAGATGAATAAGTGGCTGAGCTTGTTCATGGCGTCGGCCATCGTCTCTTCCTCGGCGAGCTTGTAGCCGCAATACGGGCACGTTGACGCGTAAGGCTTCACGTACTTGCCACATTGTTTGCACGTCTTTTTCTTGCCAGGGACGATCTGCTCCTTTATTTTCTTCGGCCTCGTTGCCACCAACCCAAGGAGCACGATACCCGCGATTCCACAGACGAGCAGGAACACCGTGAAGAAGTTTACCCTCCGAATGGCTATGATGTGAACTTCGACCTCGTAGGCACCAGAACTTCCAGATATTGCCCGGTTTGAATTGTTCTCCCTACCGCTCCAAGTAATGGTACCCGTAACGTTCTGGGTGGTTCCAGCGTCGGAAATAGGCACTATGAGATCGATATAAATGGTGCCATTTGCTGGAACGACGACTGTACCTGTCCAAGACCCCTTAGCAAAGGAATATCCTGGGAAGATCAAGTTGACCGTCATAACCGTGCCATCAAGACCACCCGTGTTCTGGAACCAAACACGAACCGTGAACGTCTCGCCGGCATTAAAAGTTGCATTTGTATTCGGCGAGATGATCGTCACGTTCGAGATGAACACGAAAGATGGTAGAGGGATCGTGATATCAACGTAGTATATTCCCGATGAGTTACCGCTCAACGGCCGGCTGGAGATTTCTTCTATACCCGTGAATGACGCGGTGAGGGTGAGCGTTACATTGGTATTGGATACGTATACGGAGAAGATTATGTAACGCGTGGTGCCGCCGATAACGGTTATCGTCGCCGGGGGCAACCAACTCAAATACCCGGCGATGCTCGGCAATAGAGTGCATAATATAGCAGTACCTTTTGCACCGCCCGTGTTCGAGATCGAGACATTCACGTAGAAAAGGGAACCGTTAAAGAAGCCGTTCGGCGCTGAATACGAGATGCCGGTTATCGACACGTTGGCCTGTGCCAAGATCCTGATTGGCAGGGAAATGGCCCCGGATCCGCCATTCATCACTCGCTCCGAATATTGTTCGGCCGCTGTCCACGACGCGTTCACGCTATCCAGCGTGGCACTCGAGTTAACCCACACGCTGATCTCGAAATCCTGGTACCACGTGCTGCCTGCCAAAACCGTGATCAAGCCGGTCGCGTTCCACGAGTAGATGCTACTCCCGAAGTGAAGCGTGGTGGCCAAATTGATGGCTGCCGTACCACCCGTGTTCCGATACGTCACCCGGATACTAAATGACATGCCAGCCACGTAAGTCCCGTTGCCGGTTAGATAGGTGATGCTCAGGATCGAAACAATCGCTTGGGTTTGCGTTACTATGCTCATCGTGCCGGTATTCTTGGTTATTAGAAGTGGATTGTTGGCGGAGAACGTGGCATAGAAACTCACGTTGCCCAGCGTAGCGGCACTTGTCACGTTAACCAAGAAGTCTATGAAACGCGCGCTGCCAATGCCAACATAAAGACCCGTGTACGAGGACGCGTTCAGGCTGTATCCGGTCGCCGAAGGGAAGACCAGCGTGACGTTGGCATTCGTTACCTCGGTCGTCCCTAACACGTTATTGATGGTTACCCTTACAACGAACGTGTCGCTGGATCTTACATAATACTGGCGCCCGCCGACGATAGAGAAATACACTTCGACTTGCTTTCTCGCCACTAAGAGTGTCATGTTGGCAATGGATACGGGGACCCGTACTGCTCCAGAGATCGTTTCTATTCCTATGAAATTGCCGCTGATCAAGATCCTGGTACTGTTTGGTGTCGCGGCCGACAGGAAGAACCGTATCTGCACGGTTATAGCGCCACCTGCAGGCACGTATAGTCCCGTGGTCGGGGTGACCGCTATCGGTGTTTGTGCATACGTTGAATTCAAGAAAATGCTCGCGTTGCCATCGGTGACCGGGGTACTGCCCAAGTTACGTATCTCGATTATTGCGAGGACCCACAAGTTCGGCTGGGATTGGGAAAGCGTGGCGTTTGTCGTCACGGAACTTATGGTGATCTGTGCTTTCGACAAGATGATGACGTCATGGTAAACGGCGCCAGAACTGCCACTGATCGGACGCGATGAAATTTCCTCGGTCCCGTTGAACGATGCGGTGATCGTTAGCGGGTTCCGTGTCGGTGCATCGGTGTTGATCGTTATCAAGAAATCGATCTGGCCCGTCGCACCGGCTGCCAGCACGATGGAAGTGGACGTGTTGCTCGACACGAATCCATAGCCTCCATATGACGGGGTTGCTTTCAACGCGTTCGCGGTCGCACCGCCCGTGTTTTGCAATGTCACGCGTAAGGTGAAGGTCATGCCACCAACGTACGTGCCACTCCCTTGAGTGTGGGTGATGCTGATGATCGAAACCGACGCTTGGGCTTTGATCTGGACATTCAAGACGCGCGTGCCTGAATCACCGCTTAGTGATCGATTCGAGTTCTCCTCGATCGCTGTCCACGTGGCAGAAATCGTGACAATAGACGTCGCCGCATCGGCCCCTATCGATACATCGAAATATTGGTAAACGACACCGGTTATCGGGACACTAATGGCCGGGGGATTGCTCGCGACGGACAAGGATGGATAGCCTCCAAACGATAACGTGGACATCATATCGTTGGCCGACACGCCACCAATGTTGGCATACGCCACACTAACCGTAAATGTCATTCCGCCGACATACGTCCCGATTCCTGTAACGAAATTGATACCAACGATCGAAGGTTCGGCGCGTGCCTTGATGCTAACGATGAAGAAATTGTTGTAGGCATCATCACTGAACTCGCGACCCGATATGGCTTCCTTACCGCTCCAGAACGCGCTGATCGGAACAAAGCTGTTGCTGGCACCAGCAGCAATGTAGACCAGGAAATCGATCTGGCCCGTAGTACCAGCAGCTATCGTGATCGAGGCCGAGGCATTTGTCGATAGGAAACTATTTCCCCGGAAATCGAGGAACGCGCCCAGATCAACCGCGGCTGTGCCACCATATACATTCGAGAAGCTAACACAAATCGTGAAATTCATGCCGGCAACGTACTCAGGGCTCGGATTCCCGGACTTGTCCCATATACCATTAAATGACACGGCGCATCGAGCCTGGATGGAGGCATCCAACGTGTAGGACCCAGAATTGCCGTTCACGGGACGAGCAGAGATCGCCTCAGTGCCGGCCCACGTGGCACTAATCGTGACGATCGCATTAGAGAGGATGGTTGGATTCACCGAGATTTGGAAGTAGATATCTCCCGTGGATCCAGCGGCCAGCGAGATCGTGTTTGATGCGTTTGTGGAAAGATACGCGTATCCACCGAACGAGAGCGCCGCAGTGATGCCGGTTACCAACGTGGCGCCGTAGTTCCTAAAAGCGACTCGAACGGTGAAACTCATGCCACCAACATACGTGCCGGTACCCGTCGTGTAGCTGATGCTCGTGATGGTGACGTTGGATTGTGCTTGGATGTTCACGAGTCTTGTATTCGTGCCCGCGTTTCCGCTCAAGGAACGGGTGGAGATCGCCTCGGTCCCTGCCCACGTGGCGTTTATAACAACTGCCGCCGTCGTAGCACTTGTAGCCACGGTAATCAAGAAATCTATGTAACCCGTGGCTCCCGATATTAACCCGATGGTCCCAGAAGCATTCGACGAGAGGGCAGTATAAGTACCATAGACGAGTGATGCCGTGATGCTGTTTGCAGTCGTACCACCCGTGTTGGCGAACGCAACCCGGATCACGAAGGTCATGCCACCGACATAGGTACCAGAACCTGTTCTGTAGGTGATGCTCGTGATGGCAACACTGGCTTGTTTTTGAATTGCAATGTTGAGACTGGTACCCGACACGCCGCTGAGTATCCGGAGCGAGATCTCCTCGGTCGCGGTAAAGGACGCGCTTATTATCACCGGATTTTGACTCGTCGCACCGGCACCCACCGTCACCAGTAGATCGATGGTCGTGGCTCCACTGACGGTCTTCGATGCCGATGCGTTGGTCGACAAGCCAGAATAGCCACCGAACGAAAGTGAGACAGTCGCGCCTTCCGCCTTTGCGGCGGTCGCGGGATTCAACAAGGTGACCTGGACAACGAAGGTCATTCCACCGACATACGTGCCCGTACCCGTTATCCACGCGATATTCGTGATCGACAACGACGCTTGCGCCTTGACCCTCACGTTCAGCGGGGTTCCCGATGTTGCATTCAACGCCCGGGCGGTTATTTCCTCGGTTCCATTCGCCGAAGCACTAATCGCAACAGGGTATTGACTCGCCGCGCCCGCGTCGATCGTGACCAGCAAGTCTATGAATCCCGTGCCGCTAATCGTTTTCGACGCCGACGCGTTGGTCGACAAGCCAGGATAGCCACCGTACGAAAGTGAAACACGTACACCTTGTGCCGTCGCAGCAGTTGCAGGGTTTGCCAACGTGACTCGGACCACAAATGTCGTGCCCGCCACATATGTGCTATTCCCCGTTATCCACGAGAGACTCTGGATCGTTAATCCGGCTCGTGCTTTGATGCTCACGCTCAATACATTGCTTGGCCCAGCGCTTAGTACGCGTCCGGAGATTTCCTCGCTCCCAGAGGCCGTCGCCGTGATCGACAGCGCCTGGGTCGCCGTCCCCGCCGCGATCGTGATCAGGAAATCGATGTATCCAGCGCCGCTGATCGTTTTCGACGCCGACGCGTTCGCCGTCACGCCGGACACGAGTCCCGCCAACGCCGCCGTGACCGAAAGCGCCTTCGCCGACATCGTCGGGTTGTTCAACGAGACGCGCAATATAAACGTCGTCCCAGCCACATACGTGCCATTACCGGTTAACCAAGAGAGACTCTGGATCGACAAAGCTGCTTGTGCCTTGATATTCACATTCAATGTACTGCTTGGTCCAGCGCTCAGCGTGCGATTCGAGATTTCCTCTTTGCCTGATACCGTTGCCGTGATACTGACGGACTGTGTCGTGACAGTTGCAGAAACAGTTACCAAGAAATCAATATAATTATTGCCACTGATCGTCTTCGACGCCGACACGTTTGTAGAGAGACCCGATGTTCCACCGAAACTCAACGCTGCCGTGACCGTGATCGCCCTAGCGTACGTTGCCGGGTTGTTCAACGACACCCGAACCACGAACGTCGTGCCCGCCACGTACGTCCCGTTGCCCGTCTGGTACGTCGGCGCCCCCGTGATCGTCAAGTCCGCTTGCGCCTTGATGGTGATGCTCAACGCGCTGCTCGGCCCCGCGCTCAACGCCCGTGCCGTGATCTCCTCGCTACCCGAGGCCATCGCCGTGATCGTGACAGAAGGCTGGCTCGGCGCACCAGCAATTACCGTTATCAAGAAATCGATGTACCCTGCACCGCTGACCGTCTTCGACGCCGATGCGTTCGCGGAGAGACCCGATGCGCCGCCAAAATTCAACGATGCCGTGACCGCGAGTGCCTTCGCCGCCGTTGCCGGGTTGTTCAACGCCACCCGCACCACGAACGTCGTCCCGGCCACGTATGTACCGTTACCAGTCTGGTAAGTCGGTGCCCCGTTAATATTTAACGTCGCTTGCAGCTTGATGTTGATGCTCAACGAGCTGCTCGGCCCCGCGCTCAACGCGCGCGTCGTGATTTCCTCGCTGCCCGAGACCGTCGCCGTGATCGAGAGCGACTGTGTCGCCGTCCCCGCCGCGATCGTGATCAGGAAATCGATGTATCCAGCGCCGCTGATCGTCTTCGACGCCGACCCGTTCGCCGTCACGCCGGACACGAGCCCCGCCAACGCCGCCGTGACCGAAAGCGCCTTCGCCGACGTCGCCGGGTTGTTCAACGCCACCCGCATCACGAACGTCGTGCCCGCCACGAAGGTGCCATTACCCGACAAATAGGTAGGAGCACCCGTGATCGTCAGCAACGCCTGCGCCTTGATCGCGACCACCAGGTTGCTCGTCAACGGGCCCAACGCGCGGCCCGAGATCTCCTCCGTGCCCGTGACCGTCGCCGTGATCGTGACCGTCGGCTGGCTCGCCGCGCCCGCGGCGATCGTCACCAGCAAGTCGATGTATCCTGCACCGCTGATCGTCTTCGAAGCCGACGTGTTCGCGGAAATGCCCGTCGCACCGCCGAACGACAAGGGTGCAGTCACCGTTAGCGCCCTCGCCAACGTGGCCGGGTTGTTCAATGCCACCCGTACCACGAACGTCGTACCCGCCACGTACGTCCCGTTCCCGCTCAACGCCGTGAAACTCGTGATCGTTAGTGCTGCTTGCGCCTTGATCGCGACCACCGCGTTGCTCGCCAGCGGGCCCAGCGCCCGGCCCGAGATCTCCTCGGCACCGTTAACCGTCGCCGTGATCGTGACCGAAGGCTGGCTCGGCGCACCAACAGTTACCGTGATCAAGAAATCGATGTATCCAGCACCGCTGATTGTCTTCGATGCCGACGCGTTCGCGGAGAGGCCCGATGCGCCGCCGAAGTTCAACGACGCCGTGACCGCGAGCGCCTTCGCCGACGTTGCCGGGTTGTTCAACGAAACACGCATGACAAACGTCGTCCCAGCCACGAACGTGCCGTTGCCCGCGCTCCACGTGAAACTCGTGATCGTCAAGCTTGCTTGCGCCTTGATGTTGACGTTCAACGCGGTGCTCGGGCCCGCGCTTAATGCTCGTCCCGAGTACTCCTCGCTCCCGGATGCCGTCGCCGTGATCGAGAGCGACTGTGTCGCCGTCCCCGCCGCGATCGTGATCAGGAAATCGATGTATCCAGCGCCGCTGATCGTCTTCGACGCCGACCCGTTCGCCGTCACGCCGTCCACGAGCCCCGCCAATGCCGCCGTGACCGAAAGCGCCTTCGCCGACGTCGCCGGGTTGTTCAACGCCACCCGCATCACGAACGTCGTGCCCGCCACGAAGGTGCCATTGCCCGACAAATAGGTAGGAGCACCCGTGATCGTCAGCAACGCCTGCGCCTTGATCGCGACTCCGATACTACTCGTCAGCGGACCCAAAGGACGGATCGTGAATTCCTCCCTGCCGACGACCGTTGCCGTTATCGTGACCGTTTGAGTCATTACCGTCGATAGGATGGAAACTTGCAAGTCGATGTAGCCTGCACCGCTGATCGTCTTCGACGCGGACGTGTTCGCAGAAAGACCGATTGCACCACCATAAGACAACGTAGCATTGACTGAAATTGCCTTCGCAGACGCTGCAGGGTTATTCAACGAGATGCGAACGACTAAGTTCGTGCCCGCGACGAAGGTGCCGTTACCCGTGATCCACGTGAAACCCGTGATCGCTAGCGCTGCTTGTGCCTTGATCGCAACACCCAGGTTGGTCGCCGACGACCCGCTTATCGCGCGGCCTGAATACAGCTCTGTCCCACTCCAGGTCGCGCTGATCGTGACCGACGGTTGGCTCGTCACGCCCGCAGCCACCGTGACCAAGAAATCGATGTAAGTCGTGACGTTGGCCGAAATCGTCTTTACTGCAGAACTGTTAGCCGATAGGCCGGTTGCACCACCATAATTCAACGTTCCGGACACGCTCAGCCCTGCAGAGCCGGCACCGGCGTTGGTGAAGGTCAATCGCACCGTGAAAGTCTGGCCACCGACGTACGTGCCATTGCCCGTGAGGAATGTCACGGTCGTGAGGACCACGTTCGATGGCCTGTACGTCGTGATGGCGACCTGCGATGTCTTTATCAGCGCGCCCGGGTTGAGGCCATTCAACGTTCCCAGCACGGTCACGCTGCCCGTCGTCGCCGTGGATGTAACGTTCACTCGGAAGGAGTAGGTGGCCACTGAAAGAGCTGCAATGGTCTGGCCGGTATACGTGGTGTTGACGTTGTAGCCCGTGGCCGTGCCAAAGCCCAGCCCAATGGATGCACTATCTATATTCGTCGTTCCGGCCGAGTTGTCGATCGTCGCACGCACCACGAAATAATCAGAACCATAACGCACGTACGTCGTGCGACCACCCACGATCACGATGGTAAAACTAATCGCGCCCACGATCACGGTCACTTTCGCAGTGATGTCCGCAGCTAGATCGCTCCTCGCCGCACCCGATATCGCCTCGGTCCCGGAGAAGGTCGCGTTCACCCAGATGACCGAATTGTTCGTCGCTGCAGGGGAAACAAAAAACCGGATCTGCGCCCCGATGCGGCCATTTGCGGGAACGTATAGCGATCCCATCGTGACGTTCACTGCCGTCTGTGAACCTGCAAACGCCGAACCATTTCCCGTGAACGTCAAGGTGATCGTGCCAAGCGTGACCGCGGTACCGCCCGTGTTCTGAACATTCACGGTTGTGGTTATCCAACGATTCGGCCGCACTATCGTGGAATTTGCTATCACGGTGTCGATTATGATGTTGGCTTGCGACTGGATGTTCACGACGAGATTCCCCGTCGCGCTCAAAGCGCGATTCGTGATCTCCTCCCTCGCACCCGACGTGGTCGACGTGATCGTCACCGCCGCCGTGCTTGCCCCGGCGGCGATCGTGATCAAGAAGTCGATGTAATTCGAACCGCTGACCGTCACCGATGCTGATGCATTTGAAGACAAGCCCGTGTAACCGCCATAAGACAAGACCTCGGCGACCGTCAACGCCTTCGCCGACGTCGCCGGGTTGGTCAGCGAGACACGAAGCACGAAAGTCATACCAGCAACGTAAGTGCCGTTACCCGTTCGCACCGAGAGTCCCGAGATCTGCAAGTTGGCCTGTGCCTTGAGTGCAATATTCAAATTTCTCGTGAGAGGCCCTAATACACGGCCAGTGTATTCCTCGATACCGGATATCGCCGCAGTTATCGTGACCGCCGGTTGGCTTGGTGCTCCCGAAGCGATCGTTAATAGGAAATCAATATACCCCGTGTTACTGATTGTCCGGGAAGCTGAGGCATTGGTTGAGAATCCCGTGGCTCCGTTGAAGTTTAATGAAGCGGTAACGGATTGTGCTGTTGCAGAACTCGGGTTATTCGACATTGAAATCCGGATAACGAGAGTTGTTCCAGCAACGTACGTGCCATTTCCGCTCGTAAACGTGAAATCCGTGATCTCAAGCGCAGCTTGCGACTTGATGTTGATGTTCAACGCAGTGCTCGGCCCCGCGCTCAGCGAGCGCGTCGTGATCTCCTCGCTCCCGGAGGCAGTCGCCGTGATCGATAGTGCCTGGCTTGCAGTCCCAGCCGCGATCGTGATCAAGAAGTCGATGTATCCAGTGCCGCTTATCGTCTTCGACGCCGACACGTTCGCCGTCACGCCGGCCATGAGCCCCGCCAACGCCGCCGTGACCGTGAGCGCCTTCGCCGACGCTGCCGGGTTGTTCAACGACACCCGAACCACGAACGTCGTGCCTGCCACGTACGTCCCGTTACCCGTTTGGTACGTCGGTGTCCCCGTGATCGTCAACGCTGCCTGAGCCTTGATGTTGATGTTCAACGCGCTGCTCGGCCCCGCGCTCAACGCGCGCGTCGTGATCTCCTCGCTGCCCGAGACCGTCGCCGTGATCGAGAGTGCCTGGGTCGCCGTCCCCGCCGCGATCGTGATCAGGAAATCGATGTATCCGGCGCCGCTGATCGTCTTCGACGCCGAACCGTTCGCCGTCACGCCGGCCACGAGCCCCGCCAGCGCCGCCGTGACCGAAAGCGCCTTCGCTGACGTCGCCGGGTTGGACAACGAGACCCGAACCACGAACGTCGTGCCCGCCACGTACGTCCCGTTGCCCGACAAATAGGTAGGAGCACCCGTGATCGTCAGCAACGCATGTGCCTTGATCGCAATCACCAGGTTGCTCGTCAGAGGGCCTATTGCACGTCCCGAGATCTCCTCCGTGCCAGTGACCGTTGTCGTGATCGAGACCGTCGGTTGGCTCGGCGCGCCTGAATCGATCGTTATCAAGAGATCGATGGTTCCAGCGCCGCTGATCGTCTTCGACGCCGACGCGTTCGCGGAGAGGCCCGAAGCGCCGCCGAAGTTCAACGATGCCGTGACCGATAATGCCCTCGCCGACGTGGCCGGGTTGGAAAGCGAAACGCGCAGGACGAACGTCGTGCCCGCCACGTACGTGCCGTTGCCCGTGTTCCACGTGAAACCCGTGATCGCCAGCGCCGCTTGCGCCTTCACGTTCACGCTCAAGCTTGAACCAGACGCGGCATTCAACGCCCGTGCCGTGATCTCCTCGCTGCCCGAGGCCGTCGCGCTGATCGTGACTGCTTGGCTCGCTGCACCGGCACTGATCGTCACCAGGAAGTCGATGTATCCGGCGCCGCTGATCGTCTTCGACGCCGACGCGTTCGTGGATAGGCCCGAAGCGCCGCCGAAGTCCAACGCCGCCGTGACCGTGAGCACCTTCGCCGACGTTGCCGTGTTGTTCAACGCCACCCGAACCACGAACGTCGTCCCGGCCACGTACGTCCCGTTGCCCGTCCGGTACGTCGGTGCCCCCGTGATCGTCAGCAACGCCTGCGCCTTGATCGCGATCGCCAGGTTGCTCGTCAACGGGCCCAACGCGCGGCCCGAGATCTCCTCCGTGCCCGTTACCGTCGCCGTGATCGTGACCGACGGCTGGCTCGCCGCGCCCGCGGCGATCGTCACCAGCAAGTCGATGTATCCCGTGCCGCTGATCGTCTTCGACGCCGACTCGTTCGCGGAGATACCCGTCGCACCACCGAACGACAAGGGCGCGGTCACTGCTAGCGCCTTCGCCGACGCTGCCGGGTTGGACAACGAGACCCGAACCACGAACGTCGTGCCCGCCACGTACGTCCCGTTGCCGCTCAACGCCGTGAAACTCGTGATCGCGAGCACGGCTTGCGCCTTGATTACGACCACCCGGTTGCCCGTCAACGGGCCCAACGCCCGGCCCGAGATCTCCTCCGTGCCAGTGACCGTCGCCGTGATCGTGACCGTCGGCTGGCTCGCCGCGCCCGCGGCGATCGTCACCAGCAAGTCGATGTATCCAGTGCCACTGATCGTCTTCGACGCCGACGCGTTCGCGGAGAGGCCCGAAGCGCCGCCGAAGTTCAACGATGCCGTGACCGATAATGCCCTCGCCGACGTGGCCGGGTTGGAAAGCGAAACGCGCAGGACGAACGTCGTGCCCGCCACGTACGTCCCGTTGCCCGTGTTCCACGTGAAACCCGTGATCGCCAGCGCCGCTTGCGCCTTCACGTTCACGCTCAAGCTTGAACCAGACGCGGCGTTCAACGCCCGTGCCGTGATCTCCTCGCTGCCCGAGGCCGTCGCGCTGATCGTGACTGCTTGACTCGCTGCACCGGCACTGATCGTCACCAGGAAGTCGATGTATCCGGCGCCGCTGATCGTCTTCGACGCCGACGCGTTCGTGGATAGGCCCGAAGCGCCGCCGAAGTCCAACGCCGCCGTGACCGAAAGCGCCTTCGCCGACGTTGCCGTGTTGTTCAACGACACCCGAACCACGAACGTCGTCCCGGCCACGTACGTCCCGTTACCCGTCCGGTACGCCGGTGCCCCCGTGATCGTCAGCAACGCCTGCGCCTTGATGGTGATCACCCGGTTGCTCGTTAGCGGGCCCAACGCGCGGCCCGAGATCTCCTCCGTGCCCGTGACATTCGTCGTGATAGTAACTGAAGGTTGGCTCGCTGCACCCGCGCCGATCGTTACCAGAAAGTCGATGACCACGACGCCGCTGACCGTTTTCGATGCTGACGCGTTTGCAAAAATGTTACTTGCTCCCCCGAACGACAAGGGAGCGGTCACCGTTAGTGCCTTCGCCGATGCTGCAGGGTTGGACAACGAAACCCGCACGACGAACGTCGTGCCTGCCACGTACGTGCCGTTACCCGTGATCCAGGTGAAACTCGTGATCTCGAGGAATGCTTGTGCTTTGATAGTAGCATTCAAAGCGCTTGCTAAGGGACCCAATGTTAGTCCAGATAATTCTTCAGTTCCGTTAACCGTCGCTGTAATCGTAACAGTGGGTTGGCTCGGTGCACCAGCTGCGATAGTTATCAGGAAATCGATAAATCCTGTACCACTTACGGTTATGGACGCCGAAGCGTTTGCAGAGATGCCCGACGCGCCACCGAAACTAATCGATGCTGAAACTGATAATGCTTTCGCTGAGGTCACGGGGTTTGATAATGCGATGCGGATAACAAAATCCTGTCCCGCAACATACGTGCCATTACCACTTAGTCGGGTGAAGCTCGTGATTACAAGACTGGCATGTGCCTTGATCGCGACGAATTCACTTGTCACCGCTGCGCCACTTATGGAACGACCTGAATATTGCCCGGTACCAGTCCATGTCGCGCTGATGTTTACCGAAGGCTGGCTTATTGCGCCTGAACTCACCGTTATCAAGAAATCGATATAAGCCGTATCATTCGCGACGACGGTAATCGTGTTGGACGAGTTTGATGACAATCCCAACGCGCCGTTAAAATTCACGCTGGCCGTGACTCCTAACCCGTTTGCGCCACCATTGTTCGTGAACGTCATACGAACCACGAACGTCGTGCCGGCAATGTAGGTGCCATTGCCCGTGAGGAATGTCACGGTCGTGAGGACCACGTTCGATGGCCTGTACGTCGTGATGCCGACTTGCGATGTCTTGGATAGCGGATTCGGGTTATTCCCATTCAAGGTTCCCAGCACGGTCACGCTGCCCGTCGTCGCCGTGGAGGTAACGTTCACTCGGAAGGAGTAGGTGGCCGTTGTATTTGTTAAAATGGTCTGGCCGGTATACGTGGTGTTGACGTTGTAGCCCGTGGCTATGCCAAAGCCCAGCCCAATGGATGCACTCGTTATATTCGTCGTTCCGGCCGAGTTGTCGATCGTCGCGCGCACCACGAAATAATCGGAACCATAACGCACGTACGTCGTGCGGCCACCCACGATCACGATGGTAAAACTGATCGCGCCCACGATCACGGTCACTTTCGCAGTGATGTCCGCAGCTAGATCGCTCCTCGCCGCACCCGATATCGCCTCGGTCCCGGAGAAGGTCGCGTTCACCCAGATGACCGTGTTGTTCTGCGCAGAAGCGGAAACCAAGAACCGGATCTGCGCCCCGATGCGGCCATTCGCAGGAACGGTTATCGACCCCATAGTAACGTTCACCGCCGTCTGCGAACCGGCATACGACGAGCCATTTCCCGTGAACGTCAAGGTGATCGTCCCAAGATTGACCGCAGTCCCGCCCGTGTTCCGTACATTCACCACCGCCATCACCCAGCGGTCCGGCCGCACTATCGTCGTGTTCGTTATCACCGTGTCGATGATGATGTTTGCCTGCGACTGGATGTTCACGACAACGTTGCCCGTCGCGCTCAACGCGCGATTCGTGATCTCCTCCTTCGCACCCGACGTGGTCGACGTGATCGTCACCGCCGCCGTGCTCGCCCCGGCGGCGATCGTGATCAAGAAGTCGATGTAATTCGAGCCGCTGACCGTCACCGATGCAGAGGTGTTCGACGACAGGCCTGAATAGCCACCATAAGACAAGACCTCGGTGACCGTCAACGCCTTCGCCGACGTCGCCGGGTTGGTCAACGAAACACGAAGCACGAACTTCATGCCTGCCACGTAGGTGCCCGTGCCGTTCCGCCACGTGATGCCCGAGATCTGCAGGTTGGCTTGTGCCTTGATGTTGATGTTCAACGCGGCGCTCGGCCCCGCGCTCAACCCGCGCGCCGTGATCTCCTCGCTCCCGGAGGCCGTCGCCATGATCGACAATGCCTGGCTCGCCACCCCCGCCGCGATCGTGATCAAGAAGTCGATGTACCCGGCGCCGCTGATCGTCTTCGACGCCGACCCGTTCGCCGTCACGCCGGACACGAGCCCCGCCAACGCGGCCGTGACCGTGAACGCCTTCGCCGACGTCGCCGGGT
>JAUQYZ010000194.1 GCA_030587475.1 Candidatus Sigynarchaeum calidifontis | reverse complement strand
AAAGAGTGCCGGAAATTTAAACTTGATCCAGAAATCAGCCACGGTTCAAACCCGATCAGATGAATAAAGAACTAAACCTTTTCTTTAAGCCTAAACTGCAATTATGGAAGCGTGATACTATATATCGATCGAGAAATGGACAAACTCTATCTTTACGACCTCAATCCAAAAGATACCTTAACTTAATGACGTTGGCATCGAGTGGAACGCTTCGCAGCAGTCGGATCGCTATCACGACATGAGAACATCGGGCATTGCTCCGGCCACCCTATATAAATGGCTCACATATGCTATATAGGCAAACGATATAACATGCGGGTCGAACCCATTTCCCTAGGCGATAAGGTATGATCAACAACAAATCAAAGGTGTAATGTAAGAATGCAGGCAGAACAATCAGCTGTAAGAGTACTGAACGAGAAGGTTTTGTTCGGGAAGGACTCCGGTGCATGCCCCGAGTGCGGTGGCAGGAACCTGATCGAGGACCTGCACAGGGGAGAGTTGATCTGTTCGGTTTGTGGCACCGTGGTGGAGCAAGGCTCGTATGACTTCTCGCAAGAGAAGCGCGCCTTCACCGCAGAGGAGGTGGAGAATCGCAAGCACAACGGCAGCCCCATCTCGCCCCTTTCGGACATCAGCTGGACGACCGTCGTCCGCGCAACCGACAAGAACAGCAGCGCCCAGCTGAAGCGGGCGGTCAAGTGGAACTCGCGCCTGTCGTGGGAGAAGAAGAATTTCCTCATCGCTGTCAACGAGATCAAGCGCGTTTGCACGAACTTGTCATTGCCGCGGGTCGTTGCCGAGACCGCGGCGACGATCTACAAGAAAATCCAGAAGCTCAACGTGCTCCGGGGCCGTTCCATCAACGGTTTCGTCGGGGCTTGCGTGTACATCGCTTGCCGCATGAGCAAGATCCCGCGGTCCGTGAACGAGGTCTACGGGGAGATGCCGAACACGACCGACCGCGATATCCGCATCTGCTACCGCGTGCTCATCAACGAGCTCGGCATCAAGGTGCCCAAGATCAACGCCGTGGCACTCTTGCCCCGCTATGCCAGTGTCATCGGCGTATCGGCCGAGTCTCAATGCGTTGCCGAGAGGATGCTCGCCACATTCGAGAGCAGCAGGAACGTCACGGGCAAGGATCCCAAGGGCATAATCGCCGCTGCCATCTATCTGGCGACAAAGACTACAGGGGAAAACAAACCTCAGAAATATATTGCCATTGCCTGCGGTATAACGGAAGTTACTCTACGGTCCCGCATCAAGGAATTCCAGGAATACTTCTGACCGCCTCACCGCGGTTACGCGGCATCGGGAGGACCCGCGGTCAGAGTATCCTCGGGGTTTATAATCCCCGTCGACATGCAACACCATGGTCGAGCCTAGCACTTCTACTGACGGGATCGAACATGGCTTCGCCCGCGCCACGATCAGGCCTTCCACGATAGACGACGCCACGGGCGCTATAGAACCAGGTGGTATCGTGTTCTGCCCTTGTGGTGGGTGTCTCGTACACGTGATCAAGTACCCGAGGAGCGGCGTTTATGAATACAAGGGCTGCACCCTCGGCGACGAGCAATCCATGCCCGAGATGCATAACTGGCACGAGTTCACGGAATTCTACGGGAACGATTTCATCCCCGCCATTCCTCCAGATGTCGAGGCCGAGATCATCACGATCATCCTTGGCTATATGCCCCCGCGCAGGATCGACAGCAAGCCACGCGTGATCCTCGCTGACATGGTCGCGTGATTCCCGCCAGCATCAATCACCCTTTTTTATTTCTTTTTTGGTGACTATAGCCCGGGCATCGATGGAAAACGAAGGAAACGAGAATTTGGCACCGTTTGCGGAAAGGCGATCGATGATGGGCTCGAACGTGGCTGCCGTTGCTTCGAAATCGTGGACAATGACGATCTCGCCGCGGCCGCGAGTCGATGCATTGGCTTGATTCGCCTGGAAATGCGCGTCGATCCTGGCGAGGACGGCATCGAGGCTGTCGATGCCTCCTCTGGGCTTTTTGCTCACCAGCACCCATTCCATTACATCGAACGTGAACCAAGTGTCTGCATCCCCGGCCAGGTCGTACGAAGGATAGGCGGGGAATTCGACGCGCTCGAACGCTGGCTGCACGAAGCCGAACTCGCGCAACACGGACTGCAGTTCCCTGACCCGCGCGATGCCATCGGCTTCGACCGGGCTCTCGAGATGCGTGCCCGCGCCCTTGTCTCCCCACGGGAACCGGAATACCTTGATGGGCCGGGGTACGCCAGCCCGGGAATAGGCAAGGTCGATTTGAACCTCGGTGCGCTGGATCTGCATCCTTGCTTTCGAGAGCCGTGTGCTCGAGAACGACGGGTGGTTCCACGAGTGGTTCCCGATGATATGCCCTTTCCGGATGATGGCCACGGCGACATCGGGCCGCCGGTCGAGGTACTCGCCCCGGCAGAACCAGATGGCCTTGATGCCGCGTGTTTCCAGGGTTTCCAGCTTCCGCACGGTATCCCCCGACGGCGCGTCGTCCAGGGTCAAGTATGCGGGAAAGGAGCAAGTCGCGTCCATCGCCATTGAAAAGGCCCCGGCGATTCAAGTACCTATTGCACTCGTGATACTCATGGTACGCATCGGCCGCTCGATTGACGAGTTCGCCGTGGGCATGCAGCGAACGTTCAAGCGTCGCTTCACCGCCGAGGAAACCCGGATGATGGGAGATCTGATCGGAGATCACAACCTCTTCCATTACGACAACGAGTTCATAAAGCACACGCGTTTCAAGAGGCCGATCGCCCATGGGATGCTTGTTGGGGGCATGATATGCCATTTTGGTGGCGATATTTTCCCTGGACCTGGGTATCTTGCCGAGAGCATGTCGTTCTCCTTCATCAAGCCGGTATATTTCGACGAGGAGATCACGGCCGTTGGCACCGTGACCGCCGTTGACAAGGAAAACAAGCGCGTCACGTTTTCCATGTCTTGTTTCAACGAGCGCGGCGAGAAAGTGCTCGATGGCACGGTCATCGGCATCCCCTTTCAAGTCGACGTGCCGGACAAGTGAATTGCGCGAGATTTATATCGCCGGGAATGGAGATGAAAGCAAGTAACATGCTCTTTACCCGTGCAACTTCATAGAGGCTTTATTGAATCATGCCTGTCATCGTCGTCGCTGCAAACGAGGTCTCGTTCGACGTCCAGGGTCAAGGCAATGGCGCTATGCTGTTCATCCACGGCATCGGTGCCGACCTCACCGTCTGGAAACCATTTATCGACCATTTCAGCAGCAAGTTCAAGTGTTATCGATTCGATTGGAAGGGATTTGGCGAGAGCCGGCTCAACGTTACTTCGAGCTTCGCCCCGAACATCCTCGCAAAGGAACTGAAAGCCATAGTCGAACAGCTCAATATAAAATTGGACATGTACATCATCGCGGATAATGCAGGCGCCCTGGCGGCCCTCCAAGCGGAAATCGACGATCTCATCCGCTGCAAGGGCATCATCGCCATCAACATCGCGGACAAGTTCAAGGTCAAGGCCAAGTACAAGCAGCTCTACAAGAACGTCGTCGATAACACCAAGCTGAAGATGGTGGACAAGATGACTTTGAAGGAGCAGTTCGAGAAAAAGCAAGTGCTCATCGACGGGTGGCTGAAGGAAATCGCTTCCATAGACTTGTCGACGAGCACGGAATACATCGAAACCCCCGTCGATTTCATAATCGGAAAGGACAACAGCTTCGTGACACTCAAGGATTGCGAGGGGACGGTGGGTCGCATCCCGAAGTCACGAGTCACCCAGCTGGATGGCGGCGATTTCATCGTGCTCGAAAACCCCGCAGCCGTGATAACCGAGATCGAGAATTTCATCGAAAAATACATCCCTTCCCTCGATAAAAAAACTTGAATCCTGGCGACTGTCATGGATTACACGAAGTACCCGGCAACGCTGGGAAATGATGCAACGTGGAAGGCCCTCGATAGCGTGAAAAGGAAGTTGGTCGACCGCAAGGCGCTGGGGGCCAGGTTCAACCAGATCCACACGTGCGTCGGCGTGGATGGTTACGTCGATTCCTTGTATTCTCTCGTGTCGAAACGCGAAAACGTCGAACGCTTCACGGTAATGGCGTCCATGTCGGAATTCGGCAAGAAGGTTTCGGACACCGCCGGCTCCAGCTGCAACATCGAGCGAGTGCTCAAGAAACACATCGGCGGCGGGTTCGGCCCGAACATCGCCCGCGCGCTCGGGTCGCTCGGCGCCAAGGTCGACTTGATCGGTTGCATCGGGCGCCCGGACGAGATCTTCACGAGTAGCCTTCCGGAATCGGTCTCCTTCCACTCGCTTTCCGAACCGGGCGCCACCTGCGCCCTTGAATTCAACGACGGGAAGGTCATGATCACGGACTTCGCCCCGGTCAACAACGTGACATGGGATCTCATCAAGCGAAAGATCGGGAAGGAGAAGCTGCTTGACATATTCGACAAGGCAGACGCCATCGGCCAGGGCCACTGGGCCCTCGTGCCGCACCTCAACGAGATATGGGCCGCGTGGATCAACGAGGTCTTCCCGTCCCTCGCGCCCAAGGAGCGCTATTTCTTCGTCGACCCGGCGGACATGTCGAAGCGTCCCCCCCAGCAACTCGCCGAGATGATGGCGCAACTCGAGGCCATCAACAAGGTCAGCGGGATGAAGGTCGTGCTCTCGCTCAACGACAAGGAGGCCATCCAGGTCGCAAATGCTTTCCCTGGCACGTGCGAGATCGGCAAGTTCGAAGATTACTATCGCGCGGGCGAGAAGATGATGGCGCGGTTCGACATTCATGCCCTCGTCATCCACCATCCCCACTTCGCGACGATCTCCACCAAGAGGGACACGTGGCACGTGAAGGAAGGCTTCACCTCCAGGCCCCGGTTCACCACGGCGGCGGGGGATCATTTCAACGCCGGCGGGTTGATCGCGCTCGCGTCCGGCTTGTTCACCCCGGACGAGGCGTTGATCCTCGCGAACGCGTGCACCGCCTACTTCGTCCGCACCGGCATCTCGCCGGACATGGAAAGTCTTTGTGCGTTTATCGAGAAATACGAGGCATACGTCGACGGGGATTTCGACGCGATCATTTGAAGCATGACTAGACGCTGCGCTCAAGACTTTTTTTTTCATCTTTAGAATCGATGTACGTCGCTCCTTCCCAAAGATGATCATTTAATAGGGATAAGAAGAAATAGAGTATCGTTTAGAGGACGATTGGAGCTTCTGTTCCATTCGCATGAATCCATGTTCCGAATCAAAAATAATGGCGAACCCATCGGTTCTTCGTCGATTCGACGCGAGACGGGTCATTATGGAAAAAGGAATGAAAATCAAGCTCGTGGCGGGCGCTTTTCTTGCGGGGGCATTCGCCTCGCTCGCGCTGGCGGGAATGCTGCTCGCTCAACAATCATACGCTTATAAGGAAGACATCACGGTCATCAACATCGATGGCGTGCCCTTGTCGGCGACCGTGTACTACCCGTGCGGGTTCACGCCCACTGGCTCGTACCCGGCGGTCATCGTGTCCCACGGGGATGGAGCCATGAAAGAAGTCATGAGCCTCTTCTCCCAGGAGCTGGTAAAACGTGGTTGGATCGTCGTTGCCTACGACTACAGGAACCACGGCCAGAGCGGGAACGAGCCGGGGAGTGTCGGGAACGTGTATGACACGGAGGCCATCTTTGACCACGTGAAAAACATAATCCCGCAAGTGAATGACTCGCGGATCGGGTTGCTCGGGCATTCGCGCGGCGGGTTGACGAGCATGCAGCTGTCCAACCTCCACGCAGCCGAGATCGCTGCCACGGTGGACATCGCGGGACCGGCCTACAACATGGTAACCTTGAACACGACCCAGCCGCGCAACTTGCTCGTCATCGCGGGGGACGAGGACGTGAACGTGCCGCCGTACGAGGCCTTGAAAATCCTCAACGACACGACGGGCGGGGGGAACACCCCTGACTTGTTATACGGTAGCTTTTCCCTGGGAACTGCCCGGAAGTTGCACTGGGTCGACGCGGGACACACGAAGATACTGTTCATGAAGGAAACGTACGTTGAAGCGGTGGAATGGTTCGAGATGGCGTTCTTCGGGAGCGTGCGATACCCAGTCTCGACCACGTACGAGGCGCAGATCGCCGTCATGGCCGTGACCGCTGGCCTGGGCATCTTGTGTTTCTTCTGGGCAATATTCGCCGTGCACCACGTGCTCGATGCCAAGAAGGTGATAAAACACGATACCCCGGCTCGCGTGGAGGGGGAGAAATCCACGGGGAAAAAGCTGCTGCCCTTGGAAACGCTCGCTTTTGCAGCGGCCATAGGCGGGGTTTCTGCCGGCATCATCCTCTTGCTCAGAATTTTCGATCTCGAGTGGGGCGACATCTTGATGTTTGGAACCTTGGTTCCTACTACGTATTTGGTCTACTACAGCATCGTCCCGCTCCTCGTGATCGGCGGGGCCGCCCTGGGGTTCTGGGGGATACGGAAAGTGATCATGAAGCAATGGTCGAAGCGCGGGAAGAAGTGGGCGAGCAAGGCCTACCAGACGTCGGTGAAAGGGAGGGGGCTCACGAGCGCCGGGCTCGGTGCCGGTTTCTTCTTGCTGTTATACGCGGTCATCGGGATCATCTCGTTCCCGCTTGCAAACACTTTTCTCAACCCGAATAGGATGTTCCTCTTCCTCTACCTCGCGTTATTGCTGCTCGTCCCGAACCTTGCATGCGCGCTGCTGACGTTCGAGGGGATCCAGACCAAGTTCCCGCGGCGCTATTTTCAAGACTCGTGGGCCACCCTGCTGCTCGGGATCCTCGGCAGGGGCATCGTCATAGGTGCATTGTACCTTGTCAACGTGTTATCCACGAGGACGCTGCATGTCGGCGTCATGTATCTAGACACGCTCATGGCACTCATCTTGTTCATGGCTTTAAACGTGTTCATCTCGACGGTGAGCTATCATTACTTCAGGAGCGTCATCCAAGAAATTGTTTTCAACACGCTCGTAATCGCGTGGATATTAACGTGCCTGGGCAACATGGTCATTTTTTGATCCCTTTCCTTCACTTTTTTCCCGGCTGCGAACTATCGCTCGCATATGGAAATAGCATCCTGGCGGATGCCACGCGGGACACGAGGATGATCCCTTCCGATATGTACCCGTGGAGGGAGGTAGTGGTGGCGCGAAGGTGCATCCAGCCTTCCGCCGCGTGATGCCACCATGATCGAGCTGCATGCACCCCCACTACCCCTCATCCCCCGCGCGAGCCTCCAGGACCTGAACGACGCGTCCGTGAAGCGCGTCATCCCGTATCTCAGTGCGAGAACCTGCCCGCTATGCCAAGGCACCTTGAAAATCGACGAGCAACCTGAATCCATCTTCGCATTTTGCGACCATTGCCACGAGTTCGACGTGAGCGTGCACATGGACATTGAAACGAAAGCGGTCGTCCTCGGGTATTCCTCCCTGTCGGGCCCGGAAGGGTTCGTGGACCCGGACGTGCTCGCGAGCTTGAACGCTGCATTGCTCCGCCACGAGTACGGGTCGCTCAAGTGACGCGGCGTAACCCTGCATCGACTATTTCATCGATCACGATGACCTGGTTGTTTTTTTCGTCCCTTTTAATGATCTTTCCTTTCTCCAGAACTGTAAGGGCGTTTTGAAATAAAATAAAACTCAGGTCGAACGGGCGATAGCCAACATTCGATGCACTGATTCGTGCAAAGAGTTCACGCTCGTCGACGTCGTCGTCGATGATGAAAGTAATGATCGATCCGATCATGTCGACGCTGTAGTTCTCGCCGGTGCTGGCGGGAGGGAAAAAGTGTAAAAGCCGGTGGTCGAACTCGCCGTAAAGGGCGAGATCCTTCGCGATGCTATCGACCTGGTGCTGCGCATGGTCGACGGGGTGGCGGGAGAGGATGTCGTAGCAAGAACCGGGAAGCAAGAGCGGGCGCCCGAATGTGGCGAGACTCGTCAAGATGGAGAGCTGATCCTTTACACGCTCGTCGAGCTTGGGGTAATGCTTTTGAAGAAGGAGACGGCTCAGGGCGGCGGTCGCGATTTCCGGCCAGCAATGCGCGAGTGGAGCGAGGGGATGGAAGACGACCATGTCATCATACGTGGAAACACTGGCCAAGAGGTCGGGCATGACCACGGGGCCGAATTTTATGGATATCTTTGGAAACTTGATGCGCCACAACGACTCGACCGCCTCTCGTAAGTCTTGCAACAACGCGAGTGCCCGCGCGATGACGTCATCAACCCGGTGCAGTGCATGGACGATTGCGTGAAGCGCGCGCTCGGTCGACGTGACTAGGTAGGAGTGGAGAGCGTTCGGCATGTAGAGCTTCGGAAAGAAACCACGCGAGAGCGTGAGCATCGTGCTGGCGTAGGGCAAGCATGCCCACGGCAGCACGCCCTTGATCTCGTCGATGACCGCCTTGATCGCCGGGAAAGCGTGGATGTGGTAATCGAGCACCTTTGGCTGCACGTCGCGAATCGAGATCACGCTCTCGTTGGAACGGATGTCCACGCAAGAGAGCAAGTCTGGGAAGGCATCTTCCGACTTGTTAAGCTCGTGCATAACGCGAACGAGCAGTGCCGGCTCGCGTTGCATCGCAAGGGCAATCCTTGCCGTGCCGGCAAGCTTGCTGTCTTGGACGCCCGTTTTCGAATCGAAAGCCATACATACTCCTTCCGCGACGCGCTAGTTTTTAATAGAATCCAAAAGATATAGACACATAAAAGTTTAAAATCCTTAATCAAAATCGAAGAGATAGAGTAAAGATCCTAAAAAAAGTGAGAGATAGAGCAAATAACTTAAACAAGGTTGATGATAATGTCAGAAACTCCAAGAAAATTTGTATGCCCAGCTTGTGGTGCGATGAGACCGTTTGTAAAAGAAGTTGCAGACAAGAGTCGGCCTCCGATTATGACAGGCTCTGGATTGACACCGCTTTATCACAAGAAATTCGTATGTAGCAATTGCGATCACGAATGGAAGGCGGAGGATTAAGCAGCTTCGGTCTCGGTAGCACGCTTTTTCACCCTCGATGTCAGAGGGCTTATTCTTTCCTTAAACATGTCTAGACCAAATTCGCGTGTGCGAATTGCGCTTGTAAATGGGAAAAAAAAATGACAGATTGAACTTGCTCTTTTTAACAATGTAAGATATAAAAAACGAACGCGCTGCCACTATGGCTCAAGCATCCTGTATTTCACGAAGCGCCCGCTTGATCGCGGCCTCGACGAACTGGGCGATGCCCGCCTCGTAGATGTCCTTGGACCAGTTCATCATGCCGCGCACGAGCCCAGCCATCGGCCCCGACGTCTGGAACTCGAAGCCCATGAACACGTCGATGTGTCCACCGACGACCGAAAACTGGATCTTCACCCACATCTTGTTGTAGACGTTGCCGACGGACTTGAATACGGTGGAATATCCCTCGCGCGGCCCATCCTCGGAGAACATGGTCACGTCGCCTTGCCCGCCACCCAATATGCTTTTTTCAAACTCGTGCACGAATTGCTTGAAAAACGCGCCCATATCGCCTGGCACGTAGCTAATGTCGAATATCTTCTTCATATTAATATTCATTCTGTTTACCTGTCCTAAGCAATCAAGGGAGACCAGAAAAACTTGACCATCGGAAGACGCCATGCGCTGTCCGGGCCGCAAAGAAGCGGTGGACCCGCTCATGACAGGTGGTAGGTGAAGAACGTGGCGATCGCTGCGGATACCTCGGCGCCTTGGACGTCCAGGGGCATCGTGTGATCCGACTTGTCGAACCAGGCGATCTCGACCATACCCTTGGCTCTCGACTGCACCCAGTCGGTCACGACGGGATCGATCGTCGAGTCGCGATGCGAGTGCGCGACGAGCACCGGGCACGCGATGGAGCTAAGCATCGACCTGGCGTGCAGCGACAAGCGCTGCATCTGCGCCCCGGCGAGGCTGCTGTTGTACGAGTAGCTGTAATTGACGAACTCCCTGGATCTCTGTTTTTTCTTGATGAAAAAGCTCAGCTTGTTGAAGAACAGGGCGGTGAAAACCATAATGAACCCCGCCCCCGCGGGCAGCTTGAGTGCCGGCGCCGTGGTGGCGCAGGCGTCGACGAGCCCCTCGCCCGCGATGGAAAGGGCGATGGCCCCGCCCATCGACTGGCCATACACGAAGACGGTCTTGTATCGCTCCTGCGCCCGCGCCACCTCGCGACGTGCTGCCTCGAGGACCCCGTCCCTGGTCATCTTGACGATTTCCCGCTTCTGGTCGTCATCCCGGGCATAACCATGGCCCGGGAGCAGGGGTGCCACCGCGTCGATGCCCGCCCTAACGCACGCGTCTGCCACGGGACGGGTCTCGTAAGGTGTCGCGCCGAAGCCGTGAAAGCAGACCACGACCGCTTTTGAACCACCGGCGGCTTTCGAGTGAAACGGCATCCCTTCCAACCATAGCTTGTCCTTCACGTCGCTGGGAACGGGATCGAAGCCTGAAAAATAAGTTTTTGCCAGCTGTTCTTGAACCATCTTGGTGCCCCTTTTTTCATAATCTATGAGACTTTCTTAACTGGATGGAAAATTATCATGCAAGTCATCGTGCTACTTTTCCCTTGGGGGAAATGCGGCGACGACCCGCTCGTTGAGCGATGCATTTGGTTCCCCGGCACGTCCGATTTTTTCGAGGAACCGGCCGGTCGCGTTGTACAGCGACGATGTATTTGTTTCAGCGATGGATGCCACCTTGCTCAAGACCACGGACGGGTCGTGGCGAGCGATGTCGATGAATGCGATCACGGACGCCGCCATCGCGGGTGAAAATCCCATGAGCTTGCGGCGCGCCACCGCCTGGAAGCGGGTTATCCTCTCCCGCATTGCTTCGTCGATTGGTGTGCGCGTATGGGCCGCGATAATGTTGAGGGCGCGCTCGATGATCGATGCGTCGCTGGTCGTGGAGGGCTGCGCCACGGTCGTGCTAGACGCGGCGATGAACTTCAAGTAGTCAGATGGCTGGACGTTCAAGTCCTTCGATGTCACGGGCAAGTTCTGCACCTTGCTCTCGTGCAAAAGTGCCATCTTGACTACTTTCTGCACCAGGCTTCCCAGGACCTTGTCAGAGGTGATGTAATTGTCGATCGATCGCTTGACGAGCACCATTGCCCCGGGCACTGCAGCTTTCAACACGGAATGCTCTTTCACGATCTTATTCACCTGCAGCATTGCCGAGGCGAGCCATTTCTTGCGCACGTTGGATGCAATTCCAGAGCCTGACGTGTCTGACTCGTCTTCGCTAGTCAACGCATCATCGGGCGTTCCTTTAGCATCCTCCGGAATTGCAGTGTTTCCCGTCTCTGGTCCTGCCTCGACATTTTCGCGCATCTCTATCCCGCCACCAGCTCCCACGTGCTGAACTGTGGCCTTTCCGTCGGCGTTCGATGGCTGCTCTTCCACCGGCTCTTCGAGATCGAGGTTTGGGCCTGTGAAATGCCCATATAGACCCGGCCGGGCAGGAGACGAAGGTTCGACATCTTCGAGCTCCTCGCCAATAGCGCATTCGACCTTCCCACCTGTCTGTAAGATATAGTGGCAATGCTTGCAGATCATGAAGGTCAAGCCCGCTATTTCGACGATCTCCGGATCATGCTCGATCCGACAGATACGCCGGGCGAATCGCTTGATAAGCTTGGCCATTCCGTTCTTGCCAGGCACGGGCTCGCTCCGCCAAGTTGGCGTGTTTGCAGCTGCCCGTATCAAGTCATCGTATGAGACGCGTTTTGGGAGCAAGACGCGGTTGGTGGCGATGTAACAGATCGCAAGGGCCTTGTTCTCCGCCCTTTGCCCGATGTCCCCATCGTTTGCTACCGCGTTTTCATGTGCCTTGAGGAGCATCACGGCCTCCGCTTCGATCTCGGTAGCCCTATCTTGCAGGCCCAAGGCTGACACGAGTTCCCGGAAAGAAGCCAAGATGCGCTCCATGATTTCCGTACATACGCAACAACTTTAGAACATTACGACAGCAACACGAGTAGCAGATTCCTCGCGACGCGCGGCACCGGTCGCTCGAGTCGAATGACCTCCTGAACTAATACGCGCGCAAAGGTCTTTTCCTTCATAGCGGGAGCGTCTGCGAGCCACGATGCGGCGATCTATGGAGATAGATGTCCTTCTGCAATGTGCGGATGATTTTCACGGGTCGTGGCGCCGCAAAGGAATGGTTTAATACAGCCGTGAATTTTATCCAACATACTATTGGGTTTATGCGTTCAGAAGCACCAACAAGATTTATGATCGAGAAGATGTCTTGAACAGGATGGCTTCTGGAAGTGAATAACATGGGTAAACGGCCTTGGAGATGTTATGCGAGTAAAATTCACGCTAAACCGTATATTAAGAGACGCGGCGCGCGAGGAAAGGAATTCATCCATGGTGGTGCCGATCCGAAAATCCGCATCTTCGAGATGGGCGATTTGAAAGGCACCATGAAGGATGATTTTGACGTGACAATTGGTGTCCAGATATTGCACACTGTTCTTTGCTCGGATGCCACGCTAGAGGCCGCGCGATCGAGCGTGAACCGTGCCTTGCGCGAGGATATCGGTAAGGGGGGCTTTTTATTCAAGGTGCGCCCCCACCCGTATCGGGTGTACCGGGAAAACAAGCTGATGGGTTTTGCCGGTGCAGATCGCATTTCCTCGGGCATGCGCGAGTCCTTCGGTAAACCTATTGGCCGTTGTGCGCTGCTTCGTGCCGGGCAAATCGTCCTTGAAGCCAGCTCGTTTATAAAGTACGAGCCCAAGATCCGGGCCGCGCTCAAGTCAGCATCCTACAAGTTCCCCAAGGCATGTCGCCTCGTGCTGCTGAAGGCCAAGACCGAGGAGATCCGCAAGCAGATTGGCCTGCCGACGCCTAGCGAGGCATGAACCTACATCATCTCTGTAAGCTTTTTCCTTCTTGCTCTTCGAGTGTTCATTTATTATCGTTTTGCAAACCAGCGAAGTCGAAGACCATACTATTCAACGCAATTATACTTCGTGTCACTCCGATAATTACCCCCGGATTTAATACGTGGTAAAATAAAGTAATACAAGAGTAGAATGCTTGCAATAATTATTCCTGACACGAAGAAAGGGCTAGGACAGCTCAACGTGTCTGAAACGGAAAAAAACCAGAGAAAAAACAAGGTCGAGAATGTTGCCTTCGATTGGGGGCCAGGAGATTTTCAAAACAAACACGCGAGAACTCGTTGCTGACGCGGATAGATGCTCAATGGAACAGCGCGTCAAAAAAACTCGTCATCGTCCTCTTCGTCGTCATCGTCATCATCATAGAAATCGTCCTCTTCATCCTCGTCATCGAGTAATTCATCTTCGTCCTCATCGTCTTCCTCCTCGTCATCCTCATCGTCTTCATCTATTTCCTCTTCGATTGCATCCTCACTATCATCGGGTTCTTCATCATCGTCCTCTTCTACATCTTCCCATTCGTCTTCTTCCTCTTCATCTTCATCCACGACCTCGACGTTTGAGACACAATCGATACAACACATGACACTTTGTTTTTCCTTTTTATTGCTGCGGCCTTTACCTTTCTTAACCCAGATCATTACCGGGAGGACGTGATCATCACAACCATTCTTTCCGCAGTTGAAGCACGCGTGGGTGGAGTTCTTGGTGCAAAAATCGCACGGGATCTTTTCGTCGATCTCTTCCAGGTCCTTTTCTTCCTCTCCCTCCTCTTCCACCTCGACTTCCTCGTCATCGGGCATGTCTTCCCCTTGCTCCCCCAGGTCGTCCTCTTCCTCCTTGGAATGCGTGCCACTTGTGAACTTTGCAGGCTTGCCTCGTTTGATTGGAACATTCTCCTTTTCTTCATCTTCGAGGTTATCTTCTTTGGACTCGTCGCCCTCGTCGAAGGATGGAACCATCGTCGATGTTTTTTTTGCATTCTTCGGAGCTTTTTTTGTGCCTTCTCCTCCGATCTTTTCAATATCATCATCGCAGACTGCAGCTCCGAGGTCCTCGTCTGCGCCTTTTTTCCCCTTTTTCCCTTTGCTTGCAGCACTTCTTGCCTGGGGCTTTGGTACAGGGGGTTTCGCTGGCTTCGCGGTTTTTCTCTTTTTTGCGGGCATGTTCGGACCTCCTTGAACAATTTTCCATCCATGTGACACGACGCCGACGTTATCTACGCGATTTTCGCCGATGAATTCGTCGTCGCCAATATCGCCTTTTATTATGGGTCTTTTCGCGTGCGCGATGTTTTTTTCATTCGATTTTTTATTTCGGGGTTCCAGCGCAATTCTGGCTCCTATCTTGGTGGTCAAATGTGGAGAGCTATGATCGATATATAAAGGTTGCTTTGTTCCTACAACCGCCACAGTCACGCATGGCGATGTTTTCATCCGTGGCGAGAAATATTTAAGCATCGCGGGGAAAAACTTAAATGGTCGAGGGACAATCACTTCCCCCCTTCAATTTCACGACCAAGCGACTGGGTAACATCTATAAAACGTGTTGGTAGTTGATTTTACCTATGAAACCCATACGCGTTAATTATCGCATCTGGATCGAAATAGACGAACCGCCAAGAGAGAAGCCCGCAGCGAATGGCCGCCACAAGAAGGACACGAAAAGGTTCATCGTCGGCCTTGGCGTGTCCCGTCTCTTGTCAGCAATCAAGGAAACGCATTCGCTCACGATCGCCGCAGAAAAAGTAGGTTATAGTTACAAGTATGCATGGGATCGCACCCAAAAGATGAAGGAACGCCTTGGCGAACCTGCAGTCGAGACCCGCAAGGGTGGAAAGGGTGGTGGAGGCGAGATGGTCTTGAGTGCTGCCGGCGACAAGATGCTATTGACCTACCAGGAATGGGACGATTTTTTCAACAAATGCATAGAGCACAAGGAGGAAATCATCAAATCCGGTATACTAGACCGATAGCAATTCGATAGCGAATAGTGTGAATCCACGATGAAGGTGAAAATCACCGCTGACAAGGCACCGCCTGCGATCGGCCCGTATAGCCAAGCAATCGACGCTGGCCCGCTCGTATTCTTGTCGGGCCAACTCCCTCTCGACATGTCCGGCATGATATGCGGCCAGGACATCGAATCGCAAACGAAACAAGCGTTCGCAAACATCTCGGCGATCCTCGCTGCTTCGAGTCTCACGCTTGCTCATGTCGTGAAATGCCAGGTTTTTATGACCAACCTCGGCGATTTCGGGCGGATGAACGCCGAATACGAGGCCGTGTTCAAGCCGTTCGGGACATATCCGGCCCGCACGACCGTGCAGGCTGGTGCCTTGCCGAAAGGCGCGCTGATCGAGATCGACGTTGTCGCCGCGAAGGACATGAAGTGCAAGAAATGGACAAAGGAGAAGGGAAAGGACAATTAAAAAACGCAATATCCATCAACGCGCAGCGATCGCGGGGAATCACTCGCCGCTTTTCTTGAACCGCATGGAGATCGGGATGAGCTTGTCGATCGGGTGCTCCCCGTTGCAATAGGAACACGTGACGGTTTTTTTTCCAGCCTTGATCGCGTTCTCGATCATCTTGGCCTTGAGCGGCACGAGACACGTCTCGTCGGGACAGT
The DNA here is from genome assembly GCA_030587475.1 of Candidatus Sigynarchaeum calidifontis. Lineage (GTDB taxonomy): Archaea > Asgardarchaeota > Lokiarchaeia > Sigyniarchaeales > Sigyniarchaeaceae > Sigyniarchaeum > Sigyniarchaeum tengchongense. Next base: position 3,524 of record JAUQYZ010000194.1, on the reverse strand, counting down.
ATTTCAGTTCTTGCTCGAAATCAACCTTCTGTAGCTCGCTCTTGGCCGTTAACTTGACATCAGCGACGTAAGCATTCTTCTTGATGTCGTCGACGAACCGTGACAAGTGTTCTTTCACGACGGCCGATGGCGTGCGGACTTCGAGGTCGATAATGTCCCCCACGTTGAGCTTGGCAGCCTTGCGCATGAACTGGAGCTGCCGGAAGAAGTCCCGGTAGAACTTCTCCGCGAAGAGTGCCCCGTCCATAGCCTTATCGATGTATATCTTGATACCGCTTGCCTCGCCCGCGAGGTGGTCAGCGCCCGGCGTGAACGACGCGGTGAACGTGACCTTCTTGACGTTGGCCTCCTTTTCCAGGATGGGCACGAGATGCTCAAGACCTTCGAGGTTCTTTTCTCCCGCGAGCACGAGTTCCTTGCACGGCCACTTGAGTTTCAATCCAGCCTCTTCCCGCATCATGCGCGTCGTCTCGAGCACCTTCTCGATGACCTCGAAATCCGCCTCGAGCTTGGCGTCGACGAGGCTCTCGGTCACCTTCGGCCACGCGTCGAGGTGGATCGACCGAGCGGGACTTGCCAGCAGCCTGGACAAGAAATCGCGGTGCACCAGCTCGGCGAGAACGGGAAATATGGGGGCTGCCAGCAGGCTCAACACGCGCAGCACCTGGAAGATCGTTTCCATCGCATTTGTCTTGTCCTTTTCCTGGGCATCCTCGGACAGCCTGTCCTTGACGATCTTGAGATAGCCCTTAGAAATGTCCTCGATGATGAAGTCGCGCAAGAGCTTAGCGTACCTCGCCATGTCATAGGCATCGAGGCTCGCCGTCATTGCCTTGATGGCAGTGTTGAGGCGGGACGCGATCCACTTGTCCTCAACGTTCTTGTCCTTCTTGAGGAGGGCCGCGAGGTCCTTGGCCTTGGGCTTGAACCCGGTCAGCGTGAACATGTCCTTGGCGTACACGTAGCAGTTCCACATCGTGTTCACGATACGGTACGAGTCGTCGAAGTCGCGCCAGTAGAAATTGAGATCCTCGCCCATGCTCATGTTGATCGTGCAGTACATGCGGAATGTTTCCGCGCCGCGGCGCTCGATTGCCTCCTCGGGCGAGACCACGTTCCCGCGGCTCTTGTGCATGGGTTCGCCCTCGAACGTGACGAAGCCTGTCATGACCACGTTCTTGTAGGTGGGCCGGTTCGAGCTCAGGATGCCGCACGACATGAGCGAGTTGAACCAGCCGCGGATCTGGTCCTTGCCCTCGAGGATAAAGTCCGCGGGGCGCCAATCCTCGTACTCCTTCGGGCCATTCGCATAATCATCGCCGTAGATAGCCTCGTTGGACGCCCACATGACGCACCCGGAATCGAGCCAGACGTCGACGACGTCCTCGACCCGTTTCATGGTACCTTTCTTGCATTTCGGGCACATAAACTTGATGGGATCGACCCATGGCCTGTGCAGGTCCTCGACCTTTTGCCCCGATACTTGCTCGAGCTCGGCACGGGATCCGACGACGATGACGTTGTCGCAGCCCTTGGTGTTGCAAGTCCAGATGGGCAGCGGTATGCCCCAGAAGCGCTGCCTCGAGATGCACCAGTCCTGGAGCCCCTTGAGCCACTGGTAGAACGTCTTGCCACCCGCGAAGTTGGGCACCCAGTTGATCTTGCCGTTTTCCTCGAGCATTCGGTCGGCGAGCGCGCCGCCCGTCTTGAGGTACCACTGGTCCAGCACGCGATAGACGAGGGGAGTCTTGCACCGCCAGCAATGCGCGTACTCGTGATCGATGACCGATTCGGCGAGTAACGTGCCCTTTTTCTTGAGGATCGCGATGATCTCATCATTGGCGTCAAACACGTATTTACCACCGAAAATGCCGCCTTCTGGCGTGTATTTGCCCTGGTCGTCGACGGGCGAGAAGGCAGGCAGATTCTCCTCGACGTGACCGACCTGGTAGTCCTCGGGGCCATGGCCGGGGGCACAGTGGACGAGCCCGGTGCCCTCGTCCGCGGACACGAACTCGCGCGAGAGGATGACCGAGTGCGCATTGGGGTAGGCCTCGAAAAACTCCTTCTGCTTGGGCACCTCGTCGAGCAGCGGGTGTATGTACCTGGTGCCCTTGAGCGCCTCGCCCGTGAGAGAGCCGATGACCTCGGGGAACTCGCCTATCTCGGCCTGGATGAACATCGCGTGGCGCGCCTCCGCCATTATCCATATCTCGCCCTTGACCTTCACCCGGACATATTTCAAGTCTGGATTAGCCATGACTGCGACATTGCTCACGAGCGTCCACGGGGTCGTCGTCCAGATCACGAGGTACTCGTTTTCCTTGCCGATTATCTTGAACTTGATGAAGATGCTCGTGTCCTTGCGGTTCGCGTACTCGAACTCGTGCTTGGCGAGGGCGGTCTCGCACCGCGGGCACGTGTTCAGCGGGCGGTGGCCCATGAAGAGGAGCCCGCGCTCGTGTGCCTTTTTTATCATCCACCAGGCCCCGGCCATGTAGCCCTCGGTGAGGGTGACGTACGGCCGGTCCCAGTTCCAGAACTCGCAGCCTAGCCTGCGGAACTGGTCGTTCATCAGGTGCATGTTGTCGATCGCGAATTTCTTGCATGAATCGATAAACTTGTCTGTGCCGATTTTTTCAATGATTTCCTTTTTGTTCTTGGTCTTGAGCTGCTTCTCGATCTGGACCTCGATGGGCAGCCCGTGAGTGTCATAACCTGGCGTGTCCGTGACGCGGAATCCGTTCATGCGCTTGTACCGTATGACGATATCCTTCAAGACCTTGTTCCACGCGGTGCCCACATGGATGGCGCCGGTCGTGTAAGGCGGCCCGTCGATGAAACGAAACTCGGGCCAGGATTGCTCGCGCTCCTTCAGCGCGGCGTAAATCTTGTTATCGCGCCACCACTTCAAGACTTCAAGCTCCTTGTCTGGCAAAACGAACGATTTCGACCCGTCGAGCTCCTTGAGATATTGTGGCTTGAATGACGGGGCTTTCGATGCCGGCGTCTTCTGTGAACTCGATTCCTGCGATTTCTGGGCTTTCGATGTCGGCGCCTTCTGGGATTTCGATGCTGGCGGTTTTTGGGATTTCACCACCGGCGGTTTTTGCGAGTCACCCATGTTCCATGCAAGTCCGATCTGACGTGTCTTAGATCACCTTTTAAAACGCGCCGCGGATTAAGAAACACGCGGATGTAAAAGGAGGCGCGAGGGCGCATGGCCGGGAGGAGGTGTAGTGTAATTCTGTAAACCATAATTCATTTATTTAAGAGTCTGTCTAACTAATAATTCACACCTCGTTCTCTTTAAACTTCTCACCCAAAGAAATATGTCGGCCTCAAATACATGTCGTCCATCCCCGTCTCGGCCGACACGACTGCAAGGAACAACATCGAGATTGCTTTTAACAGCGTGTCTTTTTTCACGTTTTCAAGACCCCGGACGCGAGTTTGCTCCAAGCCGAGATGCTGTTCGCCGATCCCGATTATGCCTTCGATACACTTCCGCTGGTTGCGTCGTT
>JAUQYZ010000010.1 GCA_030587475.1 Candidatus Sigynarchaeum calidifontis | reverse complement strand
ATATAGCCGAGTGGTTGAACAATGCGTGTAAAACACAAGGATATTCATTCCAATCGTTTCACATAGAGGTGTTCTCGAACGGAAAGGAACGCCGATATTTTCCAGACCAGCCAGCGCTATCTCGACACTTGAAAGAGGTAGCCGCTGCTGGAAAGGCCGAAGAGTTCTGGAACGTCGTCCATTTCGCGCACTTCCTCTTGCTGCGAAAGTTAGAACTTGTCAAGAAGAACTTGAAAATGGTCGCTGACGTGCACGACGAGCCGTGCAAGAAGGACAAGAACGACCCGTATTGTTTCGGCCAGAAAGAAGGAAAGACCGTCCACAAGACGCTCGTGTTCTCCGTGATATCGGGTGAACTACACCAGGTCATCGCCATGTACAAACTCAAGAAGGGCATGAAGCGGTTGCCGCTGTTCGAGGCCGTGATGGACCGGCTACGAGCGAATGGATTCACGGTCACGTACGCGCTGGTCGACCGGGAATTCTACCGAAAGGACTTGTTCCTAGCTTTCATCCGCTGGAAGGTCACCGTCATCACGCCGGGACGGAAATGCAGGCAAACCGAGCAATTGATGGAGGATTACTTGTTAGGCAAATGTGAACGCTTCGGTCGAGGCTCCATGATGCTGCCATACGTCCGCGGGAAGGGACAACCCTTGCTAGAGTTTGATCTCCTCCTCGCAGCAAAGCGGAAGCACCATCTGGATCAAGTGAAGCGTGACTTCGATGCCAAGAAGATGTCCATCACCGATGCAAAGAAACGCATCTTCCCGCTGGTCGTCCTGCGCGCTGGAAGCCGTGGCATCACGAAGATCCGTGGCAACGAGAGTTACATCCGACAACTATATCGTCAGCGATGGTTCATCGAGATCGCCTTCCGCGAGATGAACCGGCTCGGCATCTCGTCCCATCTCCGCGGCCGGGATAGCCGGCTTGGCATCCTCGGCGCGAAGGCTTTGATCTACAACATCTGGCAGGTACAACGCTTGCTCGCCGCGAGGGCAGATCCCACGGCAGAGCCGCTCGAACTGGACGAGTTCCTCGGGAAGACCTTTTCTCGCCGGTTTTACCCGTATTTATCTCCCGTTGGTATGAATCCTTGAAAACATGCACGATAGATATGGTCAGCTTGATGGAAACCTATAAATCGGGGTGAATTACATACTTAATGTTCGAAAAGCGATAATTCTAGTGCTTTTTCTTACTTTTTCACATACCGTTCGATGACTATCTTGCGAAGACGGATCGCCCGGCGATAGATGGCCTCGACCTTGTCGAGAATCCTTTCGAGGTCGTGCTGCTGCACGTTCTCGAGCGCGTTCGATACCAGCGTCTCCCGGAGCCCTTTATCCTCGACCAGTCGCACGAGCGAGGCCTTGAAACCAGCGGTCGTGGTTTCCTTGATGCAATGCACGCCGTTCTCGAGCCAATCATATGTTGGCAGGTCGCGGCAAAGGATAGGCAGCTTGCACGCGGCCGCTTCGAGCAGCGGGATGCCCTGGTTTTCCGCACGGGATGGGAAGAAGAGAATGTCGGAGCCGCAGTACGCGTCGATAACGTCGTCGACGAACCCCGTGAACGTGAGATTCGGCAAGTCGCTGTACTGGTCGACGAGTGCCTTCGCGGTGATGTAATTGCCGACCCAGATGAAGTGGTACTGCGGCAGCGCCTTGGCGACCGCGTGGTACACGTCCAGCCCCTTGCGCGCCCAGATCACGCCGACGCAGACGATGATGGGCTTAGCCGGGTCGATCCCGAACTTTATCCGCAGGAATTCACGGAACCTGGCCCGCCGCTCGTCGCTGTACCGGAACTTCGCCAAGTCGACGCCGTTCGACACGGGGATGATCTTCACCCCGGTGGGGATGCCGAGCCGGGTAAGCATCTGCTTCGAGAAGTTCGACGGCGTGATCAAGATGTCGCTGAACCGGTACAGCTGGCGGAGGTAAATGCGTACCAGCGGTTCGAGGCCATCGGGCATGAAACCCCCCTTCATGTCCTCGGGCGTCGTGTGCGCGTGCTGCACGCAGGCGCAGTTGTATTTCTTCTTCTTCTGCCAGATGTTGAACAGCGCGGACGGGCCAAACGTGGGGCAGATGATGATGTCCGGGATAACACCTTCGGGCACGGGACGATTCTCGATGATCGTGTGCCCGCGGGCCGCGAGCCCCCGCATCAAATTCTTGTGGTTAGTCTCGATGCCGCCCAATGTCCCCTTTTGCCCCTTCATCTGTTTCTTAAGCGATGCCAGCTCGCTGAAGCTCAAGATCACCAGCTTGTGCTCCTTCGTCGTTGTTGTACTCATCCGGATCCACGCTTCGACTTGGCATGTCATTTCGGCGCTGGATTTCGAACGCCCTTGTTACCAGGGATAGCTTCGGCGGCGCTGTTGATAAATATATGCAGTCTTTAGTGGCCACCACGCCAATCAAGCATGGCATCGATCAAGGTCGTTGGAAAAAAAGGAGTAATAAAAACGGGTCATACTGACAAGAATGTCCCGATATCGATGCGCAGCCTCGCGAAATCCCGGTAATCCATCGTCGGCTGGAAGCCGCTCATCAGCCCGTCCACGCGAGACAGCAGTGCATCACGTTGAGGTGATGCGGGTTTGTTCTTGAGTATCGTGAAATAATCGTGGTCTTCAAAGCCGTCGCGGAACACCTCCATGCGCGCCGACGGCGCGTAGCCGCCTGGCACGTTGTATAGCAGCGATCCACCATTCCACCCCTGGTACCCGTACCCGTACCCGCCGTTGCTTTGCGTAGCCGTATCCCAGATGAGGTAGTGCGAGTAATTGTAGATGAAGCATTCCCAAGCGATCGCCCTCGACTGGATCTGGAACCCCCCGGAGGAGATGGACGGGTTCGGGAACCGCGGGCCTCTTGTCGAGAACATCCACACTTCCTCGAAATGGCTCCTGTACTTCCCTATGATCTCGGGCTCGTGCCCCGTGTTGTGGAAGCACTGGATGTCCACCGCTCGAGCCAGGTCCTCCCTACCCCCGCCAGCCGTGGTCTGCAAGATTGGCAACGTCATGTTGACCGTGTGTTTGAGCCAATTGTAGGTGCCGATTATCTCCTGGATCTTTTCCTCGGGATGATTATCCACTTCATCAAAGCCGTAGCAATATAATTCATCATACCACGTGATATTGTGCCCGAATGAATCAATGTAGAACTTTGTTTTCAAATGCGCCTCGACCCGGTTTATGTATTGCGAAAGCGTTTGGTTATATGTAGGCAGCAGCGAGAAATTACTGTTCGTATAGTTGATTCCTCCGATCACGACACCAAATCTGCTCCACATGCTGAATGGCCACGAGTATGAGAAATCAAACGTATGCATGTCGTACGCATGGTATCGATTGAACGTGGCATCCATCGCCGTGAAATCTATCGTATTCACGGTTCCGTTATCGTATATGGTACAAGTGGGCATTGGCACGTGCACCCAGTACATCATCCGGTATTGCTGGAACATGCGCATCGTGGCGTTGAAGTTCGTGCCGCTGAAGCCCATGAAACTCTTGAGCGTCGGCACCTGGGGGATCGTGAAATTGAACACGTGGAGCTTGATGTTGAAGGTCACGAGCTTGAAGTTGATGAACTCGGCGGGCTGGATCGACTTGTCGTCGATCTTGAACGTGACCGTGCCGCTGTAATCACCTTCCGTTGTGCTATTCGGGATGTAGAACCGGAGCCAGATGGGCGTGTTGATGTTGCCGGCCACAACGAGCATGCTGAAGTTCACGAGCATGTCCGGCACGATGTTGGAAAGGCCTTCCACGTATTCGTTCCTGAATGCCACGAAGTTCGATTTATCGATGAATGTAGCCGGAGACGCGGTATGATAGAGGTTAGAGAACGAGATGTCGTAGATACTATAGTGCGGGACGTTCAGCGGACGCATCACGACCTGAACGGGCTCATACTCGCCTTTCGCAGCCCAGATGGATATGTTGTTGTTAGGTCTGTCATATGCACTTAAACCAAAGTTCGGCATGTAGGTCCGGTCGATCCTGGTCATCGGGTCAGCGAGGTAGAAGATACAGTCGTTGTTGACGTTCGCGAGCAGCTGAAAATTCGACGGGCTCGCGGCGGCCTCACCGATCATGAAGGCGGGTGGCACGATGAGCAAGGCCATCGCGATGACCGCGACCGGGATCCGCTGTTTCTTTATGCTTGCCAGCACGCCGGCTTGCACGTGCGATGCACGGCGCCCTTCAGATGCTTGGACATCTGGGTCTTGCCTTCCATTCACGAACCGCGGGTTGATGACGGCGTAGATGAGGATTTGGAATAAGAAAATGATGGCAAGCAGCCCGGTGACGATGTATAGGATGCCGTCGATGCCGGGATCTGTCGACACGAGTAACCCGAGCCATGTTCCCCCGCCCACGGCGAGAAACAACGCACCAAGCAAGCCGGGCGACGCCCGCTGGCGGCGTGCTGCGAACGCGGAGATCCAGGCCCAGAGGAACAGTAATCCCCAGGGCGTGAGTGCCGTCGTGATGCTGATGGGCAAGACCGGCCATCCCAGGAGTAACAGCGCCCAGATCGCCGCTAGTATGGTTGCCGACGCGGTACCAGCCAGCCGCTCGAAATCCTCGACCTTGTTGAGCCGCTGGACGAGGGGCTTGAACAAGGTCAGGCCAAGCAACAAGCCTATCTCGAACACGACGAGGGCCATCAGGTTCTCGCCGAGCATCACGCGCGGGTTGACCTGGTAGAAGATGGGGTCCTCTCCGGCCTTGATGAAGTTATTCGGCCACAAGAATCCTGCCCCGAGCGTGAACAGCACGACGATGATGACGACGAAGGCATTCTTCGCCTTTGACGACGACTGCATCGTTGCCGTATGATCTCTCATGCCGACGGGTTCTTCACGTGCGGATGAACCGGCCGTCCCTTCATCCCTCCCTTCTCGAAGGAAGTCACCAACGTACGCCACGCCAACTATAGAACCGAGCACAAGGTGAGAGATGCCAAGGGTGACGCGCGTGGCGATCAATAGAACGCCGATGGCCATCGCTACTGCAAAAGCGACGTCCCGCATGATCGTGATCAGCATCTCGCCCGTGGCATGAACTCGCTTCAACTCGGCGACGCGTTGGAGGGACGCGAGGTAGATCAAGGGGAAGAGGCCAGCGATCACTGCACCGAGGATATACCCGTAGTAGACTTCGACGTAGGATGCGATGAAGATGACATTGTCACCGTTCCACGTCGCAAACGTCAGGGCTATGCCGCCATAGAGGAACAGTGCGACGACCTCGAAAGACAGTATTATAGTCAAGAGCACGCGCTTGGAAACCCAGCGCTGCAAGATGATGATCCCGAGCAGCATTAACAGCGCCGGGATCGCGAACTTGGCGGTATAATACCGATCCTGGTCAAAGTTGTTGCCAACAGTATCAGCGCTTATGAACATTGTTATCACGACCACGAACGCGGCTATCGATGCCGCCCACGTGGCCGAGACCGGGATGTGCTTGTTAATCGCCATGGTTACGAGCTACTGTAGGAAAGAAAAAAAAGCGATCGCGCCGTTCGCGAGTAAACGCGAATCTGTAAAACGAGTCATCGCGTAAGGAGTCGTTGCTGAGACCATTCCCCCTTGCAATCCTTTCTTTTTCACTATCCTACAGCCGCATCTCGTCGAGCCATTGCAATCCGCACCCGCAAGGGTCGTCGCCCGTGAATCGCAGCGGGTCGAGGCCAGGAACCGCGGCCTGGGCCTCGATGGCGGCCTTGATCAGGTCAAGCGACCGCTGGTTGCATTCCGGGTCCCTGCAATCGTGGGCGCCGCGCGGCTTCCCCCCCGCGACGGGGTCGCAGATGACCAGCGTGCGATCGTCGCGGACGCGCGAGGTGAACGCGCGCTGGAGCACGAGCCGGACGGTGCGCAGCCACGGGGGACGGTACGCTCCCCGCTCCCACAGCCGCTCCACGACCGTGTGCGCGTGGATGGCGACGGGGTTGATCGAGACGGTCGACACGCCGAGCGCCATCACGTGCTCGATCGACGACACCACGTCGTCGAACGCCGCGCGCTCGCCGAGGAATGGTGGCTTGAGGAGCAAGTAGACCTTCGTGCCGATGCCTGCCGACCGCAGCACGTCGTGCGCGGCGAGGAATTGCCCGCGCGTGAAGCCCTTGTTGATGAACTCGGCCCTCACCTCGTCGTTCCACGTCTCCAGCCCGATGCCGACCTCGCCCGCCTGGTCGCCGCGCAAGCAGGACTTGAAGCGGCAGGCCGACGCGGCGTCGACGAACTCCGGGCGTGATTCCACGGCGACCTCCTTCACCTGGGGTATAGCCGCGAGTCTCCCCAAGATCGCCTCTTGCGTCTTCGCCGGGATCTCATGCTCGTCGAAGAAGCTGCCCGAGTTGAAGATCTTGACGACCACGTCGCTGGTCGATTGCATACCCGCGTCGTGCCTTTCCAGCACGCTTTCGAGCTGGGCGAGCACGGCATCGGGGGGCACCGGCTCCCCGGCGCTGTCGTTGTTGTAGCCGCACATGGTGCAGCCGAGCTCGTCGGAGTAGTAATGACGGCAGCCACGCGTGAGCAAGATAGCCACGAGCTCGTGCCCCCGCTTGCCGTGAAGCATGGCCGGCGAGAACCACGAGTGCACCATCTCCGCCGGGCTGGCAGCGTTCCGCAGCTTCTTGTCCCGGCCCGCGCGATCGCGGCATTGCCGGGCGATGGCTTCCAAGTCGCCTGGGATCATTGCCCTATTTCCCCTCCAGCTTTTTCACGATCGCCACGACCGGGCCGCCGTGCATATCCTTCATGCGTCGCCCAGGCACCACCGCAGTGCCGTAGGCCAATAGACATCCATTCTTGTCGTGGATGAACACGTCGTCGCCAACCGCGATGCCATCATCTGCCTGGTCAACCCCGCCTGGAAACACGGAGCTGCCTGCTATTTTCTTGTCGCAAAATTGTACTTTCTTGAGCGTGATGGTGGGATCCGATCGCGCGGCTTGCCAGAGGCGATCGGCGGCTTGCTTGTCGAGCGTGATGTGCCCGCTGCCCCCGTCGATGACGAGCATCGGCTGGCCGTTCGTCTTGTCGATGGCTTGGACGGCCCCGCCTTGTAGCTGCCGCATCTTGATCTCCCCGGGAAACAGCACCTTGCCCGCGCCCCGCGTCTCGAGCTGGTAGTCGACGAGGACACGCGTGTCCTCGTCTTGTGGCGACCCGCCTGGCCTGGTGCCTGGCTTGTAGTCCACCTCGGTCGAGATGGTGGACATGGTCGCGGTTAGCGCGTTGAGGGCCTCCCGTGAATTGGCGGATTCGAAGCTGCCCGTGAACGTGACGGGAACGGCGATTTCCTTGGCCCCCAGCTCGCACGCAGCCCTGTAGCCACCGTCGACGTGGGCGACGATGCCGTCGATGGTGCCACCCGACGCGAGATACACGTTGACGAGCGTGGAGAGCATGCCGGCCGAGAACCGCAGCTCTTGCTCGTCCCAGTAGCCCGTCACTGGCACGTCGTAGTGCGCGGCGGGGAAACAGCACTCGAGCTGGCGCGGGACGACGCCGATCGGCGACGTGATGACGAGTTCCGAGCAGTGCTTGCGCCAGTCCTTCCAACCATGCGACATGGCGGCGATGAAGCGCGCGTGGGATGGCGAGTCTGAATACGGCTTGTGCGCGCTGCAAGGGAGCAGCACGACCCACCGGGTGCGGGGCGGGAAGCGGAAGTGCGCGGTGACCTTGTGCCTGAACTTGACGACCTCGGGCCTCGTGTAGGAGTCCGCCCCGATGAAGTTGATCGATGCCCTGGCCGCAAGGTCGGTGGCCGCCGTGGCGATGCCCGTCGTCCGGGCGTCGAGCTTGCGCTGGAACGTGGTTAACAAGCCGCTGCCGTGGTTGCGGGCCTCCAGATGATCGCGGAACGTGCGGAGGCGCATTTCCTGGCGGACACGCGCCATCTCGTCGAGCGCGACCGTAATGTTGTGGCAGTACAGCGCCACGCGATCATCGAGTGTCCCGGGCCTGGCCGTGCCGCCGGCCGTTGCCAGCTGCTGGCAATGTGGACAGCTGCAAGGCAGCTCGGTGAGATCATCGATTCGCATCGACTTGCCTGGCAAATGATAGCTGCCCTTGCTCGCGTCAGCAAGGAACCCCGTCTCGATGACAGCGTCGAAGCCGGCGGCGGCAAGGTGGCTGAATTGGTGGGGCATCGCGGCCGCCCAGGCGAGGCGGCAGATGTCGAGCCTGATGCGCTCGTGGATCGCGATCGATTTCCGCACGAGATCGTCGACGGCGTAGCCGCCGGCGTCGAAACTCTCGACCGCGAGCCCCCACGCGGACTCGTTGATGAATGATGCATCGAGCCCCTCGAGGACGTCGGGGAAGCCGTGGTCGTCGATCCCCAGCGCGACCGGATCCGAAGCGCCGACGCGGGCCTGCTTGATGGCCTCAAGGAAATGCCGCGCGTGGCCGATCGAGAAGGCTGCGTCCAACGAGGTCGACGGCCATGGCGACCGGAACATCGGGATGGCGTTGGCGCACGGAGGGATCGCGGGCTGCGTCGTGCCGGGTGCTTCCGCGAGGAGCACGAGCCTGCCCAGGAACGCGTGTTTCTCCATGGCCTCCGGTAGCGCCGCGGGATCGGCTTGCGGCGGGACGAGCACGATCTTGACCTTCCCGCCGGCCACGAGGGTTTCGATGAAACGGGCGTATGCCGGCATGCCAAGCAAGGGCACGTGCAGCGTGGGAACGAAAAGCGGCGTTTTCTCCTTGACGTCCATCGTGCCGGTCACGCGCAGGATCCCCGAGCGTCCCAGGGCCTGCATGCGGTCGACGTTGAACGCGACGGGCATCCCCCTCATCTCCGTTTCAAGTTGCTTCACGCGTCGCTAGGCCTCTACGGGCGAAGGATCATCTCGAACGTGTCTTCCTTGTACAATGACTTGGCAAATTCTGTTAACTTTTCGATCCCGATGACCTCGTCTTCCATGCGCCACGTTTGCCAGATTTTCTTGTCCTTGAAGTGCTCGTCCTCTTGTATCATCTTGATATACTTCTTCTGGTGAACAGTCTCCGTGGCACAATACTTGCAGTCGATTCCTTCGTGGTTGATCTTGTTGATGACCACGCCGTCGAGCGGCACGTATTTTTTCACGAGGTCGGCGGCCCGGCGGATCTCCTCGTAGCTCGGTCGCTCGGCGATGGTCACGAATCGCAAGGATGACAGCGTCTTGAGCATCCGCATGATGCGATCGTTGCGCCGGTCGAGCTCCTTGAGCATCCCGAGCAGCTCGGCAGCCTGGTTCCTTCGCTGCGCGGACGCGCCGGGGCGGAACCAGTTCACCGGGTTCAACTTGCGCATTGTGGCGACGAATTCGAGCACCTTGTCCATGGTTTCGAGCGTACTTTTCAAGAAAACTTGCATGGTCGTTTTCGGGACTTCAAAGATAGAAATCATGTTCCCGGTCGGAGGTAAATCGACGACAAATATGTCAAACTCGTTTTCTGTTTCTAGAATTTGATCGAAGAAGATCGAGTTCTTCACTGCGAGCGGGATGGACGCCGCGGAGAAGCTTTCCTCGATGTATTGCTCGAGGTTCGTGAGTTTCTTCACCAGGGGCATGTCGAGGGCGAGCTTCTTGGCCTTCTCGACGAATTCCCTGACGAAGTCCTCGGTATAACGCTCCGCATCCGGTTCCATCGCCCATAAATTCGGCAAAACTTGCGTGATCTTGTCCCCGATCTCCATGTCAAACAGATCTCCCAGGTTGTGGGCAATGTCGAAGGAAATTAGAAAGATCTTCTTCTCCGGCTTGAGCTTGGCGAGGTAGGTGGCCGTTGCAGCTGATGTCGTCGATTTTCCGACGCCACCTTTGCCGCCGAAAAATATCAGTTTTGGGGACATGGAGATCACGAAAAGGGCGTGCGCAAGAATGCCTGTCCCGGCGATTCTTGATGATGATTGGCTGGGATCCTGGAATCTCGTCGTCGAGTTAAAGGTATCGAATCTCTATAGATTTAAACTTTTTTCAAAGCTCTAAGGTCGAGATCATTATATTTATCGTTCTCCAGAAATTCTGAAAACCGTACCATCTCATCTTGGAATAAAATTACCGGAGTCTATCGGAGGTAACCGCCACGTAAGATGGTCGCATCTGCATTAAGATGCGCCTTGATCTGTTCGCGACATAATCTTCGAGTAGCTCGGCGGGGTGCCGGGGGTGAATGCGAGGCGGTTCGTCGGGCAAGGCGACTCGTCAGAGAAGGACAAGGGCATGGACCGGGAGGCGCAGCAAGCGGTGCTGCGCGAGTTCAAACAAGGGGCGTTCAACGTGCTCGTGGCGACGAAGGCTGCAGAAGAGGGGCTGGACGTGGCTGATTGCGACCTGGTCGTGTTCTACGAGGCGACGGCGTGCGTGATCCAGTTCGTGCAGCGGCAAGGGCGAGCGGGGCGGCGGCGGGACGGGACGGTGGCGATCTTGCTGGCGAACAGCACCGCGGACGCCGTGCACGCGGCGGTGCTGGACGCGAAGCTGGCGCGGCTGCCGGGGATCTACTACAACGTGCGGCGGCTCAAGCTGGAGGTGGTCAAGCAAGATGCCGGACCTGCCATTCGCGTGAGGCCCGGCGCGTTGTTCCACAAGGAACTCGTGCGCGAGCTGGCGGTGAGGGGGTTCGACGCGGTGCTGGATAGATCGATCGCCGGCGACGTGGCGCTGCCGGGCGGGATCGGCGCGCGTATCATCACGAGATGATGATCTCGTGATCACGAGATCACGAGCACGAGCACGATCACGATCACGATCTTCATAAGATGTAAAATAAATAATGCGTTCACGGCGGCTAGTTTTATGTCCGAATGAAATTATCGAGGACGGAATCTAACGGGGCTATTGTTTCTATTCTTTCTTCCCATTGACAATTATAGGCTGTTTACACCTTTATTATTCGAACGGCTTATTGCACGGAAGCCACGGTTTTTGTCTGAGAAACCGATCATCCGGTTGTTTCAGATAATGGTTTTCTTTCATCTACTTCAAGCAGCATCATCTTCTTCAGCACGTTTTGCTCTTCCATATTCATCATGATACGAAAACACGTGCAAAAAAAGGAGCATAGAGTTTCCATCGTAATTAAAACGGCGTTTGGTGCGGTTCTCGCCCTCTCGAACATTTTGATCTGCTGTCCCGATTGTTTTTCCAGCGATGTCAGCCGC
>JAUQYZ010000277.1 GCA_030587475.1 Candidatus Sigynarchaeum calidifontis | reverse complement strand
GCCCTCCTAGATCATAAATATTGAATTTAAATGCATCGACGGCCGATTTAATTATTTGCATGCCGAGCGTCGGCTTGATCCCGGGGTTGAACTTCTTACCGGTGACCACGTTGATGATCGAGGACTTGCCGACGGCCTGGAGCCCGAGGATCAGCATCTTGCCGGGCTTCTGCGCCTCTGGTTTCCGCCGGCACGCCTCGTAACAGTCCGTGATGAGCAACTTGATCAGCTTGTTGGCCTTTTCAATGCCGGGATCCTTCTTGTCGCTCTTGACGTAAAAACCCTTGTATCCATCCTTTATTCCTTTAAGTGCAGCGGCAAACTTTGACAGCGTCGACTCGAAGATCGATGGCTTGAGGCCGTCGTCGACCGTGAGGCTGAGCATGGCCATTTCCTTGTTTCCCCGAGCCCATTGACTATCCATGAAAAAGAGGTAGTTCGCGCACGTGAAAGGCTCGCCGCGAACCTTTGATTGGTGCTCGAAGAAGCCCTCGCCCTCGGAAACATCGAACAACCGGATGAGTGCTGCTTCGATTTCCTTTGAAATTGCCTTCGGGATGGCATCGAACGCGATAGGTCCCTGTTGGGCGTTAAAATGCATTAGAACGAGTTCCATAGGATCCTTGCCTTTTTTCCCTCGTGTTATTCAATGATCTCCACGGGCTGGCACAAAAATGTGATTGCTAATCCCGTGGAAGGCGCCCGTGGGGGATCATAACATATTAAACCGTGGACGAGGATCTTGATACGATAGTGGAAGTTGAATAACGACGATCATGCGAAGCGCCAGGGCATCTACATGAAAGTTCTCCTCGTCCAACCGGATTACCCGCTGGATCACAAGTACAATCCGAAGAACGTGTTCGTGCTACCACCACTTGGCCTCGAGTGCATCGCTGCACATGTGCGAGACATAGCCGAGACACGCATCGTCGATGACCGGCTGCACGGCTTGTCCTGGATCGGCGCGGAAATCCAGCGGTTTCGTCCCGATTTCGTGGGCATCAGCTGTTGCTTCAGCATGGGGATAGCCCGCGTGCTCGAGATCGCGAGGGTCGCCAAGCAGCACGGCGCGACCACGGTGCTCGGCGGTTGGCACCCCACGATGCTCGTGGAGGAGATCATGTCGTCCCCCTTTGTGGATATCGTCGTGCGATCGGAGGGAGAGCTAACGTTCCGGGAACTTGTAGAGCGCGGTACCCCGGTCGGTGTCGCGGGACTCTCCTACAAGCAAAATGGCAGGGTCATCACCAACCCGGATCGTCCCCTCGCTGATATGAACCAGTTCAAGTTGCCGGCCCGGGATCTCCGCGCCAACAGCTCAAGAAATGTTTATGGTATAATGGGGTATCCTATAGACATCATAGAATCGAGCCGCGGGTGCCCGTACAAGTGCTCTTTTTGCGCGATCCACAAATTCTATCGAAACACGTACCGGCACCGATCGGTGCAACACATATTGCAAGAGCTGCGCCAGATCCGAAAAAACTGTCGCTCCGCGTACTTCATCGACGACAATTTCATGGTAGACATGAGGCACGTGGCGCGGCTCTGCGATGGAATCATCAAAGCACGCTTGAACATGGTATTGATGACCACGACCCGGGCAGATACAGTGGTCAAGCATCCAGAAGTGTTCAAGAAGATGGCCGAAGCAGGGTTCATCCTCGTGTTCATAGGAATGGAGAGCTTTTCAAACAAGTCGCTTGAAGAACTCAACAAACAGCTGCATTTCCAGCAGACGACGGCCGCGATCAAGATCTTGCACGACCTCGGCTTCATCATCCAAGGGAACGTGATTCTCGGCGCGAGTTTATCGGACACCGAGGCGGACTTGCAGCGAACAATCAAGATCTCTCAGCACTTGGAGGTGGACGTGCCCACGTTCACCATACTCACTCCCCTCCCGGGCACCGATCTTATGCGCGATGTCAAGGAGAAGGATCTGCTCATCAAGACAGACTGGCGCGATTTCAACTGGGTGACCCCGACCATGCGCTACCAGAACTTGACTTCCGGGCAGCTGGTGAAGTACCACTTGAAGGCCTACGAGGAGGTTCCCTTTTTCTCGCGCTCTGGACAAAGGATCGTCAGGATGCTCCGCGCAAGGAGGCTCTCGTTCTACATCGCCCGGTTCTGCAACAAGGAAACGATAAAAGGATTCGTCTCGATGGTGGTCACGGGCATTCATAGGTTCTTCAACAAGCGAAGACCGGCAGCTCGTTAAAGGTTGTCCAACTCGGGCAACGCCCCATACGACTGCCTGAAGCGGTCGTGGCCGAGGAAAGACCCGTACACTGAAATTCCCTTGTCGATCAACCGCTTGATCGTTGGGTCCGCCATCCGCTCCCTGGACACTGCCATCCGTTCGAGACACGGTAGCTCGAGAAGCGCTTCGGGGAACGGGCACGTGACGCCCGTCATCGTGATGTGCTTGAGGTGCTGCAAGCCAAGGACTACATCGGGAAAGGCGCGGCCCTTGTAATTGTCCAGGCCGAGTACTTCTAACTGGGGCAGCGCGTCGAACCAGCCAGGAAGGAACTCTATCTCGTTAAACCCTAGATCCAGGTATTTCAAGTCCGTGCACTCGCAGAGCCGTCCGGGCACCTCTTTGAGTTTGTTCATTCCGATGTCGACGTAAGCAACGTTGTAGAGCGCGTCGATAATCTTGGTGAGGACCGGCTGGTTAGACTTCTCGCAAACCAGGGAACGAGCATCCAAGACGAGGAGCCACGCAAGATTCGGTAGGGTTTTTGGTATCGAGCATAATGGGATGCTGGCAATTTTCAATGCCTCCAGTTTCTCCAATGACGAGAACGAGTCGGGAATCTTGTCGAGGGGATTGCTGGATAGCTCGAGACGCTTCAAATTCTCCAAAGATCCCAGGTGCTCGGGCAAAAACGCCAGCTTGTTGTAGCTCAACTTCAGCACCTCTAGGTTATGGAGCTGGCAGACTTCTCCCGAGACCTCGCGGAGCTGGTTTGTCTCGAGGTTGAGCTTCTGGAGATCCGAACAATTCCCGAGGGGCGAAGTCTCGAGGTCGACTAGATGGTTCCACGAGATGTCAAGGGTGCGTAATTTCTCCGACCATGCAAGAGGAGCGAGATCCAACCTCGTGAGCGCGTTATCGCGCAGCTCGAGGAACTCGAGAGCCGGGAACTTGCCAAGGGTGAGGTTATACACGCAGGGCTCGGCAGATGCCAAGGTGATGTCCCCGTAGAGTTTGATAGATCGTAAAGGACATGCCTCGACCTTCCGCAGGTCGACATTAACGTCATGAAAATAATTCCCGCTCAAATCGAGCTCTTCGAGGGAGCGGAGCGAGCCGATCGCGTCGAAGTCGAGATCCATCAGCATTTTATTGCTAAGATTTAGTCGCTTCGTGCCGAATGGAACTCGGATGGAAAAATCCAAATTTGGATAACACCGCCCCTCGATTAATATCTCCCCATTAGCCATGGATGCCGTCACCGCGTGGGTTTCTAAAGAGACGCATTGAAAACAAATGAATCTTAGGATCTCACAAGTCAACAAGGCGCGAGGAGACTTCAACGCGAGACAGGGGATGCCGAGGTGCTGCATGTTGAACCGCCCCGGGAACAAGAAAACGCTGCGTCATTGCGGATGGATCGTGGGGATCTCGTATTGCGCCCCCGGGTCAGGCGGGATCACGTATGACCATTTAAACCGGCTCCTGGAAGAGATGTGCTCCCACGGGATGAATTATCTCAGCTTGATGATGCAAAGTTACGCCTATTACGACCCGGAGCACGACGGCTATGCTTGGCCTGTTGCGAATCCCCGGCTTTCCGGGTACGTCGACGAAAAGAACATCAACGCGAGGAAAGAGACCGAGTTCGTTTCAAAGATCTTGAAGGATGCTGAACGCTTCAAGATCGACGTGGAGCTAACGCTGAACTGGGGCATCTGGAACAATGACCGCATTTCGATGTCTTACCCCGACGCGTGCCTCCAGCAGGATCGAAGCGGGAAACCACTAGACTCCTTGCATTGCCCGGACTCGCCGGGCGCGTGGCAGCTCGGCCTCGACGAGGTGGCCGACCTCTTATCGTTCTACGGCAATCACCCAGCCTTGAAGCGGTTTGCCTTCGAGCGCATCAGCTATGCCGGGCGGGGCGGATGCTACTGCAAGCACACCCGAGAGGTGTTTGCCGGCCGAGCGCCCAAACCGCTCGATAAGGTACCTGAAACCGAGCTGGTTCGCTGGAAGGAGGAGAACATCGGGCGGAAGATCACCGAGTACACGTCGTCCATCAAGGCATGGTTCCCGCGGATCAAGATCGGCTGTTCCACGGTAGGTAACCCGCATTGGGGACATAATCCCGCCAGGTTCCGCGAATGGGGGATCGATTACATCCAGCCACACACCATCCAGCACAAGGCCCGCAAGCGACACTTGTACAGCACCTGGGCGCGCCTCACCCCGAACCCGATGATATTACACTTCGACCTGAGGGACCGTGCCCCTCAAAACTACCCGATCTGGCAAAAGACGCCCAAGATCATCAAGAAAGTCATGTCCTGGGTTAAAGACGCCCCCGTTTCGAACCTTGACGGGATACTTTTCTTCAACGAGCCCGTGGTCTCCGAGCCCAACCGCCAGGCGATGTACGCCGCCCTGGCAAGCTCGTTCACGATCGGTGGCTGAAGACGCATGCCGCGCGACAAGCGAAAGGTTTTCCCTCGACCCGACATGTTCCTTGATGTAATGGAAAAAAGGTGCTGATCGTGGATCCAAAGGCCGACGGAACCCCGGAAGAGGAGCACGCGCTGCTGAAGAGGGTCGAAAAGGACATAGCGGAATTCGACGGGAGCAGCGCCGGGCTTGAACGCTTGCTCAAAGCGTTCAGCAACCTGGGCGATTTTTACCAGCTCACCGGGCATCTAAACGAAGCAGAGGCAACGTACAAGGAGGCAGTAAACTTCAAGGAAACAAGGGCGCCAAGCACGGTCGACGCGAGCACGATGTTCGTGCTTAGCTCGATCCACACGGAGCTCGGGATCGTCGACCGGAAGCGCGAGCAATACGCCGCTGCCGTTCCTCACTTCGAGGCCGCGCTCGACATCAGGAAAAAGCTCGCCGATGTAGACCCCGGTACGTTCAACGCGCAGCTCGCCGAGTCGTGGAACAACCTCGGAACCGCTTTGCGCAAGGTCGGCAGGCACGACGACGCGCTGAAGGCCTACCAGCACGCCCTGGAGATGCGGAAGTTGCTCGTGGCTTCGGGCACGCCCGAGAACCACCATGACCTCGCGAACACGCACGCGAGCATGGGCACGCTG
The DNA here is from genome assembly GCA_030587475.1 of Candidatus Sigynarchaeum calidifontis. Taxonomy (GTDB): domain Archaea; phylum Asgardarchaeota; class Lokiarchaeia; order Sigyniarchaeales; family Sigyniarchaeaceae; genus Sigyniarchaeum; species Sigyniarchaeum tengchongense. The sequence goes on along the minus strand of JAUQYZ010000277.1, from coordinate 24,984 downwards.
TTCCAGGAGCAAGGGAAACTCGAGGAATCGAAGGCCGCCTTCGAGGCCGCGCTCGACGCCCACAAGCAGATTCCAGCAGGGCAGGCCGGGCCATTCATGGCAACGCGTGCCAACTTGTTCAACAATCTCGGCATCGTGAAAAACGACTTGAAAGACTTCGAGGGGGCGCTGGCATCATTCCGCAAGGCTTTGGCCATTTACGAGAAGGCGGGCGGCACGGGAACCGTGTCCCGAACCCCGGAAATGGCGATGGTTTGCAACAACATGGCCAGCGCCTACCAGGCCAACGGCCAGATCGAAGCGGCCGAGCGGGCGTTCCTGAAGGGTTATGACCTTTACAAGGGCCTGGTCAAGCAGGAGCCCCACGTTTACTCGCGGTATCTCAAGGTCGCCATGGAGAACTTGCGGATCTTCTACTCGCAAATCGGCAAGCCGGAGAAAGGATTGCTGCTGGTCAAAGACACGCTGGATTTCATCCAGAAAGTTGCCGATGTCGTTGATGAAAAGATCGAGGACGTGAAAGGGAAGATCGACGAGCAGCTCTCGATCCATACCAAAAAGGTTGACAAGAAATCAGGCCGGAACGACCCGTGTCCTTGTGGTAGCGGCAAGAAGTACAAGAAATGCTGCATGCTCAAGGAAAGGGCATGATCGGAAAACGCATCGATGCCTAGCGCTGAACACGGCCCGAAACATCGCCACCCGCGAGCTTCAACACCTCTTCGATCGAGACCCGGTTCGCGTCGCCGGGAATCGTGTGCTTCAGCGCCGATGCTGCCACGGCAAACTCGAGCGCGTCGTGCAAGTCTAACTTCTTCACGAGCCCGTAGATGAGGCCCCCGGCAAACGCGTCACCACCTCCGACACGATCCACGATGTCGGTCAGCTGGTACTTGCGGGAAACGAGTACCTTTCCCTCCCGTCTCGAGCAGCACATCGCGGACCAGTCGTTGTGATCCGCCGAGTAGCTCTCGCGCAGCGTGATGGCGACGAGCTCCACGTTGCCGAACGCGGCGAGCACTTGCTTCGCGAGCGCCTCGTATTTTTTCGTGGACAGCTCGGCGCCGCCGATTTTCTGGTCCAGCTGCATGCCCAGGGAATTCTGGATGTCCTCCTCGTTCGCCACGACGACGTCCACGTGCGGCATCAGCTGCTTCATGATCTCGGGCGCTGCCTTCCCGTACTTCCACAAGGCCTTGCGATAGTTCAAGTCGCACGAGACGGTAAGCCCGCGATCTTTCGCAGCCTTGGTCGCGGCGACCGAAAGCGCCGCGCACGATGCCGATATCGCCGGCGTGATGCCCGTCACGTGGAACCATCCCGCGCCAGAAAAGATGTCATCCCAGTTGAAATCCCCGGGCTTCGCTTCAGCGATCGCCGAGTGCTCGCGATCGTATATCACGTTCGATGGACGGGGACCTGCACCCACTTCGATGTAGTACACTCCAACGCGCTTTCCCTGGCGGGCGATCTTCGTCGTGTCGACGTTCATCGATCTGAGAAACGCGATGGCGGCGTCACCGATCGCGTTCTTGGGCAAGGCGGTGACGAAACTTGCCTCGATGCCGAAATTTGCAAGGGTTATTGCCACGTTCGCCTCCCCGCCACCGAACGTCGCCTCGAGAACGGGCGACTGGAACAGCCGCTCGCTCCCGGGGGATCTTAGCCGGACCATTATCTCGCCGAGTGTCACGACCTTTTTCTTTTCTGCTTGAACCATCTCGTTCTCCCCGTATTGTATTCCATCGATGTTATAGTGATTTCACGACCCCGGATGCCTTCTGGCACGCCGCTGTTATCTCGCCGAACTTTTTTTCCTTGATGAGATGCTTCGGGGCGAGGAAACTGCCGCCGATGGCCAGCACGTTGGGTGTTACGAGGTACTCTTTCATGTTGGTAATCGAGATGCCACCCGTCGGGATGAACTTGAGCTCGGGATACGGCCCTAGCACCGCCTTCAGCCACTTGATGCCACCTGACTCCTCGGCGGGGAAGAACTTCAGCGTGTCGATGCCCATGTTGACTGCAGCCTCGATTCCAAGGGTCGAATCGACCCCCGGATAGAAAGGGATCCCGGCATCGATCGCGATCTTGATTATATCTTTGTTGAAGCCGGGCGCGACCAGAAACTCGGCACCTGCCTTGATGGCACGCGCGGCCTGCTCCTTCGTCCTGACCGTGCCCGCGCCATAATGCAACCCGGTTCCCGCGTCCTTCAGCGCCAGCAGCGCGTCCCCCGCGCTTTCCGTGCGGAAGGTGATCTCGATAAAATGCACTCCGCCGTCCAGGAGCGCGCGTGCCAGGGGCACGGCTAAGCCCGCGTCGCCGATCTCCACGACGGCGACGAGCTTGCTTTTCTTGAGATCTTGGACCAGATCGCTCATGTGCATCGCCGATGTCGATTGATCTCCATGCCGGCGATATTTAATTTTCCTCTGGAACGTATTATTACCATCCTGGCAAATGAGGACTGAAATGAAGACCCTCCACTATATCATCTGGGCCTCTCCCCTCGTGGCGATCCTCGGGATTTTCATCACGCGGTGTGCAGCCGCCGCCTGGCCCATCGAGCCGGCGATCGGCCTTGGCTTTCTTGGATACGGTTTTCTTGTCGCTGGTTTTTTCGTGCTGCTCGGGCTGCTGATCAAGCACCCGCTATTCCAATTCATTTTTTCGACAATCTTCATGATCTTTTCCATCGCCGTGTTCACGATATTTTTCGGGAGTTATGGACAGGCTTATATCCTTGCATTCATCAGCACCGTGTTCATGGACGTCGTTGCCGGGTACAACATCTGGGATTGCGCCCGGAAAAAGGATGGCGTGATGAACTGGGTGCGGATGCGCAAGGCGTTCTGGGCCATCTTCAAGGACAAGGAGGTCAAGGGGGTGAAAGCGGCGAGGAAGCGCCTCGTCGCGGGTCTGCTCGTTTTCGCTGGCTTGTACGGGAGCATGGGATTCCTCGTCGCCGCGCCGCAGAACGCCGACATGGCCCCTGAAACGTTCACGATAACGGCGCTGCAGGCTGAAAACTATGATCTATTCGTTTATTTCCCCGATTATAGCGTTATCAACGACACGATCTGCGACATTTTTGATGAAGCGAATGCGACCTTGTCGTTTCCCCTCACAGAAGATAGGTTCGCCGTGGGAGATGCGAACGGGGATCTGGCAGCCAACAAGACGGCGCTCTTGAACGCCCGCGGGATCAAGGTCGAGGTATGGCCGCTCTTCGAGTGGGACGAGGGGAGCTACCCGAGCATCAGCGAGATCGACAGGTGGCCGATACTCTACGAGAAATTTCACAACTGGACAGTCCGGAATGCGATAACAGTCGATTACATGATGTGGGACATCGAGGCAGGGGGCGAGGAGGCCAATAACGACGACATCAAGGACTGGATCCAGCCGTTCAGGGCACTCGCGGAGCACGGCCGGAACGCTTTGCGTGTCAAGCAAATGGACGAGATCTGGCCTGGCGCGCTGGCAACGATCCGCGCCCTCGGCGATCAATGCAGGGTTGATGGCCACTTGATGTGCACCACCACGCACACGATCATCGAGGACGTGTTCGACGGCGATTCCGACGGGCAGAAGCTGTTGGGGCTTCCCGTGTGGGATGCAGCGGACGCGTTCGACTTCATCTCGATGATGATATACCGCGGATGCGAATGGGGGGGAGTTCCCGCGACGACCGATTATGTCTTCGACTACGCCCGCATGAACGCTCTAATCAACAATCGGCCGGGCGACATCGTGGCAGTTTGTCTTGGTTGCATCAACTACACGCCATACCCGGATATCCCCAGCGTCGTGAACGACGTCCACTTGTCGCTCGCGGCGGGAGCGAACATGGTCCGTTTATTCCAAGCAAACTCGTGGATCAACGGCGTGGGTACCTGGCAAAACTCTTACGGTAATTGGATCTACGGTGGACCCGCCCATGGCGTTTCTGGTCTACGTGACTTGCTCCTGGCATGCCGGCAAGGCGGGTCGGTCGTGTACCAACCCACGGCTAGTCGCCGGCAGGCGCTGCTCACGAGCATCGCTTACGACGTGCTGTTCGATCTGGGCAAACCATTTTAATCAGCCGATGATTTGCTGCCAGAGACTTAGCAGCTCGGCCAGCTTGGCCTCGTTCGCGGGGATGAAGATGCAGATGAGCTCGGACTTCTCTCTCCGCGCCGCATTGGGCGAGAATCGCAGTTGATCGCCGACAGCATTCACGTGATACCACCCGTCCTCGAGCATACAAAAGCCCTTGAACCGCAAGACCTTTTCCTTCACCGCGTTGTAATAACGAATGATTACATCACGGGTGAGCGCTCGTCTTGATTCTAAGACAAGCTTTCCAGGCTGGTTCCCCGGCTCGTTCAAGCTCCGGTCAGGCCGGGCCTGGTCCTCGCCAGCCTCGCCCGCGGGGAGTAGCTTGGAAAGGGGGATCGCTGCTCCCGTCGTGAACTCGACGCGTGCAACCTTGTTGATCCGCCGGATCCTATTGAGGATCGCGTCCTTCTTGGGATCCGCCGGCCCGGTGAGCAAATCCATTTTGTTCACGACAATGATGGCAGCGTGCTTGACCTGGCGGCGCACCACGGGGAAGAGTTCGAGCTGGTTGGCGAATATTGAAGCGTCGACGAGGCAGATCGCCCCCTCGTACGAGTATTCGTGTTCCTTGTCGAGATCCGAGGCGATCTTGATGTCGATCTTGATGGGGGAAGGGTCTGCCATGCCGGAAGCCTCGACGAGGATGAGATCGGGCTTGTGCTCCGCGAGGGCATGCAAGCCGGTCACGAATTCCCAGTGGCGGCACGAGCAGAAGATCGAGCCGCCGGCCACGCCATATACTTGCGGGCCCCCGCTTTCCCCGCCAGCTATGACCGCTGAATCGACGTCCACGTCGCCGAAGTCGTTGACGAGCACCGCGATGCGTCGTCGATCCTTTTCCATTGAGGAAATGACGTGGTTGATGAGCGTGGTCTTGCCGCTGCCGAAGAAGCCGGTCACGAGATGAACGGGGATCGAGGCCTTTGCCACGGTAATCGCACCTTTCAAGGGATATCCATGAATCAACGCGTGATGGAACCGATCAAGAGGGTCTTGGCTTCCGTTTCCACAAGAACATGTCGAGCACGACCACGAAGCCGCAAATAACGAACCCGAGCGGGAGGATCCAGGCATACTCGCTCCCGAACAGGAAGTTGTGCTTCGCGTCGTATATCCCGTCGCCCATTATTTCGACGTAATCAACATACCTGCCCCTGAGCCATTGGATGATGCCGGTCCTGCAATAATCACCGGTCTGGCCGTCCCCATCGAAGAGCACGCCGCCGTTCGATGCTTCCGTCGTCCGCGTCCAGTCATGGTGCTCGAGTCCATATCCAGGATAACCGGGCATTGTCAACTGCTTCATGCCATTCGCCCAGAACTCGAAGCATAACTCGTCCTTGTGCACGTGCGATTGCTCGTATGTCTTGGCCGTGACCGCGAGGTAGGAGGCATCGTCCGCCCATCCCGTGCGCAGCATCGCCAGGCCAGACCCCGGTGCAACGTAACTGCAACCGCTGTATGGCGGGTTAGGGGCGACCTTCGCTTCGAGCACGGGTTCACGAGGCACGATGGAATGGTTGCTGAACAGGAAATGATCGACGGGCGACGTGGCGGACGTGTCGCCGTAGTGCTTGTAATACAGCCACATCAACTCCTGGGCGAGCTCGTCTCCGCCAGGGCCACCCATCCGCGCGAAGAATGGTGCAAGGATCATCGCGTTCAGCGCTCCCGAAGTTTCTGATGCGGCATCCTCGAAGAGCGGGAAGTACCCGTCGGGCGTTGCGCACCTCGCGGAGAACCGGTAGACGGACTGGAACCGGTCGTCGATGAAATAGTTGGGAAATCCGAGGCCGGCGAACCGTGCAAGGGCGATCAAGAACCGCTTGTGGCTGGAGAAGGCATATCCGATGTATCCCTGGCCCTCGTAGATGCCACCTTCCAGCTTCACGTTCTCGCGGAGGTAGTGATCCGTCTTCTCGAGGGTCGCTCGCACCAGGGAGGCGTCCTTCAGCTTCAGCCCCGCGAGCCCCGTGCCCGAGCTCACGACCAGCTCCCAGTTGTTGTCCCCGCAGCCGGGCAAGTAGTCCCCGACGAACCGTGCGTAAGCCGTGATCTCTCCCCGGATCGCCGTGTTGTTCGCAACCGAGAGTAAGTTCTCCACGAAATCCCATGCAAGGACATAGTTGGCCAGGTTTATGCCGTGATGGAGGTACTTCGGGTCCTCGTCGATCCGGTTGATGTGATCGTGAATGAGCAGCAAGAACTTGGCCACCACGTCCGCTCTCGTGGCGTTTTGCGTGAGCCACGCGTCGAATGCCAGGCTCAGCGCCCGCGAGGAACGCTTCATCACGTTGCTGATCGACGTGTCGGCGAAGTCATGTCCCATGGCCACCATCGCGTCGCTTCGTAACTTCGTATAAAGCTCCCCGTCGATCCCGGGCGCTGACGCATTGTACCGTGCTTGCAAGGCGGGCAGTTCCGACGCGTTGCTGAACAAGAACGGCGAGCCCGCGGGCAAGGTAGCCAACAGCGCCGCGATCCCCGCTTCCGAGGCGAGCGGAACGGTCGTGCGGCTCGATGCAACCTGCTGTTCGACGGTTTCCGTTTCCGACAACCACCTCTCGCCGCCTGCACATTCGAACGTCTCTATCGGTGACGTGGGAACCCCGGACGTGATGTTCACGATGTTCGCGCCCGCGACGAACGCCCCGGTGCCTTCACGTTCCATGAGGAGGTCGCCCCGGAACTGGAAATTGGGCAATGGATGGTACGTCGTGTTGATCGTCAAGACCTGGCCGGCCGTCCCTGGCACGTGCAACCGCAAGGAATTGTTGACGAGGATCTCGTGGTCCGAGATAGACACGACGGGGCACGGCTCGCTCGCGTTCTCGATGCCAATCGCGAGCCAGACGAGCCGTGCCTCGCCCTTGTCGCGTAGCTTGGCTTTAAAATAGGGCTCGAACTGGTCGGTCTCCGCGTTGAAGCCAAATGCACCCTCGATGCTCGCGACGTCGCCGAACAACTCTACCTGGACAGCACCGCCAGCTTGCTGCCACGTGGCGCCTTTACTGGTCATATTCATGGTTCCCAGGCCATGTACGACGAGGGTGAATTCCTCGGTTGCATCCGTGGCAATGTAATGGTCCTGGACGATGGCGATCGCGGGCTGGTCGCCCGTCGGATGCACGAACCAGATCGACCGCTCCACGTGTCCGCCTGTCGTGACTTGCAAATATGCCTCCTCAATGCAGAACCCGATCCCCACTCCCGCCATCGCGATCGCCAGGAGAAACGTGAATACGACGAAAAAACGACCGATTTTCGGATTTGGAGGACGCGTTTGATACCCACCGCTTTTGTTATCGTGATTAGTTTTTTTTCGTTCCCTTTCGTGCAAGATGCCGCCGGAAGGCAGACAACAACGTGATGGCCATCATCGCCGCCGGGATACCAAGTCCGGTCAATATGGTGAGGAACTCTGTCTCCATGCAGCCTTGCGCGGGGAAAGGGGGCTGCCCTTGGTAAAAAATAAGCATCACAGCATGTCTCGGTTCCAGATGGAGGTAGTACTGGCTGCCGATGCCATCCACGTGACACGTGGTTCCCCCGAAGATGCCGACGACGGGCACCGAGATGCGGATGGCAGAGGTACTACTCGAAAGCCCGCCGACGGTATACTGCACGCCAGGTCCGTCGAGATTCACGCCGATTACCACGGGGTGGCCTTGCCACGTGCCGCGGGCGATGATGTCCTTGCCCATGAACGCGACGTTCTCGGGCACGGCAGGGGCATCCCACCGGAGCGTCCATGCCAGCTTCGCGTTGGGCACGTTCAAATCGATAAAGTTGTCCCCGTAGTACACCGCTCCCCCGCATGCCGAGGCGACCATCACGCTGCGGAGATCCTTCGTGTCGAACGCGTCTGGATCCGGTGTATTGAACGCTGCGCCCCACCAGAACGACCGGAGCAGCGATGTTCTTATTTGCCAGTCATTGAAATAACCCTGCCACCCGCTGTCGCAAGTGACGCGTGAAGCGACGAGGTTGGGGTACCTGGCAAGCGATGGCAAGCCAATCGGGGTGCCGCACAAGAGAACCGGCAAGTTATAGGTCGATGCATACTGGTCGAGCAAGTCGAAATACTGGTTGGCTCGCTCTGCCCGCGTCTTGTCCACGTTCCACAATGCTGCGTTCCACGCGTCCTGGTAGATCGTGTCCGTTATGAAATCGACCTTGATGCCATCGATGCCTTGCGCCGCCCACGTCTCGAACACGTCGGCCATGTATGCCCGAACCTCGGGCATGCTCAAGTTCATCTGCACGTACCCCCAGCCACCCCAACAACGCACCCACTCCGGGTGATTGGCTTGAACCCATACAGGTGCCCATCCGATGCGATTCCAGAGCAATAATTTGTACCCGGCAGCGTGTGCCCTCGCGGCGATCGCGCCCACGCCCGACGGGAACTTGACCGCGTTCCACGTGCTCCAGTTGTAATCCTGGCCGGTTGTTCCCTCGTAACACCAGCCAGAATCGATGATGTAGTAACCGTAACCGCCATCTTTCAGCGAGATCGTCTTGTCGATGTCATCCGATACCGTGTTCTCGTCAATGTTCCCGTACCTGTTGTACCAGTCGCAGGCCCCGGCGGACGCGTTGAAGAAATTAGCGACGGTCCTCGCCCTCACGGGCGGGTTGAACCACCGGACTTGCTCCGCGTAGGACATGAACATGCCCGAGAAATTGCTCCCGAACTGGATCCAGCACGCTTCCAGCGATATCGGCGTTTGGTTATACGCCCGATAGCCATCGACGATGGGCATCTTGATCGTGAACGACGAGCCGTGCAGCATCACCTCGGTCTCTAGGAGCTCCGATGTCACCGCTCCGACGAGAATACCAACCGAGGAGTTATGGATCAACGCTGGCGTGCGGGCGAAATCGACATCGGCATCGCGAACGAGCTTGACGGCGAAGCTGCCCCATATATCGAGGCCTTCAAAGTATGAAAGCCATTTATTTGCGGGATCAATGAACGGGAGCACGTCCGACTTCTCACAAGTGATTAAGTCGAATCTCCCGCCGCTGAACGACAGGTTTGTCTTCGGGAACAACGACGCGTTGAGCAGCACGGCATTCAAGGAAGGATACATGCGGATCTCCTCGACGAGCCGCACGTCTGTGTTGTTGTACTCGATGATGTACCGGATGCCCGTGCCCCGCCCGTCGCTAAACGAGGAATTGGCGACGTATTCTATTGTCGCCGAGGCTGCAAAGGAGCGGGCGCTCGTGTTCCCCGCCGGGATGTATCCAAAGTCGATCCTCGCGTTCTTGAACAACGGTCGATCGTTGAGGGTGATGGATTGTCCGGCAACCGTACAATTGACAAGCGAACCAGGCGACGAACGTTGTAAATCCACGTGCTGGGTTGTTTTATCAGCAAGCATGCCCGGGAGGAAAAAGCCGTGGAATACAAACGCCACCACGAGCATAACCGTCGCCAGAACGAAAATCTTGCGTCTCAATATCCATCTACCTTCGCTGCAATGAAGGATGCAAAACGATCATCTAATTGCTTCTAGGCTTAGAGTCATTAATCCATATGCCAAGAAATGATCAATGATGTACCAACAGAAAAGGGCTTCCGGGCGCCCGATGACCGTGATCGCGCACAGGGGCTACAGCTCCAGATATCCCGAAAACACTTTGCTTGCTTTTGAGAAGGCCATGGAAATTGGAGCGGATTACATAGAGTTCGATGTCCGGCTTTCGAATGATGGGATCCTGGTCGTGTCGCACGACGCGTCGTTGGAGCGCTGCGGGAATGCCAACGTCCGCACGGACAGGAGCACGCTGAACGAGCTCCGGGCTATCGATCTCGGGAATGGCCAAGTCATCCCGACCCTCGAAGAGGTTTTCCGGCTGTGCAAGGGGAAGATAGGGATGCACCTCGAGATCAAGGAATTCGGCATCACGAAACAGATCGGTCGGATGATGCGAGAGCTCGGCGTGGAAGGCGAGGTGGACCAGCGGCTGGAGATCATCCACTTCGTGCCGCGGGTCATGAAGCAGCTGGGCATCCCGGTCCCGGCGGATCCGCCCGAGTTTGTGCTGCGCTACAAGGACATCGCGGTATCGAGGTTACCACTCTGGCTGCAACGCATGTACAATGTCCTAGAAGCCGATGGTGCCCGGCTCGAGTTCTCGTGCGAGTTCAAGGAGTTGATCTTCGAGAACGGCCGGATCGTGGGTGCCCGGGTGGAGAAGGATGGTGCACGACGCGAGATACTCGCTCGCCTCGTGATCGATGCCTCGGGAATTGCTTGTGCCGTCCGCTCGACCTTGCCCAAGGAGTATGGCGTGGACACGTGGAAATACGACCCCACCAGGATGTTCTACGTGATCCTCCACTACATCAAATGGAAGGAACCCGACAAGCCCCATCCGAAGGTGGGGGACATCATCCCCTCGTACTTCCAATTTTTCGACCCTGGCTATGGCGGGGACGAGTGCATCATGGGCATTGCCGTCCCGGACTCATTCGAGAACGCGGAAAAGATGATGGCGGAGATCATAGAGAGATATCACTATCCCCCCTTCGAGTTGAAGAAACGGGAATTCAATTACTTCCCCTTGTCACCGCCGCCTTACTCGCTCGTCGGGGACGGTTTCTTCTGCGCGGGAGACTCTGCCTCCATCATCAATCCCCTGGCGGCGCGGGGCATCGTTGAGACGTGGACGCTGCTGAAGAACGTGGAACCAGAGTTCGACAACGCGCTGAAATCGGGGGAGTACCTCTCTAAGGAAATCCTCTGGAACGTGAACGTGAAGCATTTCCGCAACGAAGGTGCTGATTTAGCCCACACGCTCATGATCGCCTCGTTCGTCCACTTCATCTCGGAGAAGGAGATAAATTTACTCTTCGAACAGCTACGCCCCATCGTCGACACGTCCCCCCGCAGCGACGACGACTCCGCTCCCGAGGAGTTCGCGCTATCTTTCGGGATGCTCGTCAAGATCCTTTTCAAGGTCATCGGGTGGCTGCTCCGGCGGAAGGTGTCCTTAAAAAGCATCAAGCACGTGCTGCGGATCAACGGGCTTGCTGGACGTATCAAGAAGCATTACCAGCAGTACCCGGAGAAACCAGGCGACTTCGAGGGCTGGGCTCGGAAAGCCGACGAGATCTGGGCAAATCGCCGTCTTCCGGCCCCGCCAAGAAGGTAAATATGTCCGGGACGGGGAACCCTGGGTGGGTCAATCACTCGGCACGCTGATGTGGGCGCTCGACTTGAGGTACGCTGAAAAAGATGCCGGCCGGGTATCGGAGATAATGAAAGACCTTGCGATGAAAATAGAGGCTTCTTGACCACGAGGCTGCTAGTTGAAATGGATCGACGGCCGAGAACATATTAACTTCCATTATCTACTCCACCCCGTGGACCATGAAACATCTCACGAGCAAAATCCAAGCGCTGCGGGAATTCACGCTGAACGGGAAAAAGACGCAAACGCCCTACATTGGGCAGCGCATTTATTGGTATCTCGCAGGCCTGGTCGAGACCATGCCGAACTGGACGTGGTACCGGAAGGTTTCCCATTGCCTGGCTTCGGTCGTCGCTCATTTCAACCCGCACGTTCACGTGACCGAAGACGTGTGCGAGCTACTCGTGGGATATAATTATTACCTCGACGACGCCACGATGGGATTCGAACTGAGCATCGCCCCGCCCCACAAGGTCCGGTTCACAGAATACCTTTCAAAAGGACTGTTAACACCATCGCAAATCGATTTCTGCATTGGAACGCTCCAGGAGGACCTTGAGGACATCCTCCCCCGGGGCGAGTACTTCCCGGACGTCTCGACCGAAGCGTCGAAGGCGAGCGCCGCGGGGCTCTACGTTGCCTACGCCACGCCCGAGAACCACACGATCATCGGATACGAGAAGGTCTTGCGGCTCGGCTTCCAGGGCATCCTCGACGAGCTGGACGCCCGTGAAAAGGCTCTGTCGTGGCGGGATCCCGCATCATTCTTGAAGCGCGACCTCATCGGGTGCATCCGGGAAGTCGTGGAGGCCGCTTGCACGATTGGTGACCGGTATGCGGACGCCGCGGAGAAGCTGGTCGAGAAGATCTTGTCCGAGGAACGGAAGCGCGAACTCCAGGAGATCGTGGCAACGTGCAGGCGCGTCCCGCGATACCCCGCCCGCAGCTTCCGCGATGCCGTGCAAGCCCTCTGGTTCGCCCACATCATCAACACGTGGGAGGACGGCATCAATGCGAACTCGCTGGGAAGGCTAGACCAGGTACTCTACCCCTATTATAAGCACGACATGGAGACGGGCAAGCTCACGGAGGACAGGGCGTTCGAGATCGTTTGTAGCCTTTGGCTCAAGCTATATCGAGATTACGACGTCCAGCAAGTCCAGATCGGGGGCCTGCGGCCCGATGGCCAGGACGGCACGAACGACCTGTCATACATGATGCTGGACGCCACCGAGGCCCTCGCGTTCATCCGCTGCTTGTCCGTCCGGTACCACAAGGGAACGCCCGGGCCATTCTTGAGGCGGGCGCTCGAGGTCGTGAAGAAGGGGATGGGTGTTCCGTTTTTCTTCAACGACGACGTGCTGGTTCCCGCGCTGGTGGACAGCGGCGTCGCCATCGAAGATGCCCGGAACTACGGTGCCATCGGCTGCGTCGAGATCACGATCCCCGGCAAGTGTAACCCCCACGCGGTGAGCAACCAGGTGAACTTGCTGAAATGCCTCGAGTTGGCCCTCAACAACGGGATCCCGTTCGCGTTCGGGCTCAATCCCACCGACCCCGTCGGCTTGAAGACGGGAGATATCGAGAATTTCAAGTCGTTCGATGCCTTGATGGCCGCTTACGAGGCACAAGCATCACGGTTCATCGACATAGCCTGCTCGGAGAGCAACCGGCTCGAGCTGCGACACGCCCTTCACAAGCCGATGCCGTACAAGTCCCTCTTGACCGATGGATGCCTGGACTCGGGCAGGGACTTCAACCAGGGTGGCGCGCTCTACAACTGGCACGAGACCATGCTCTTCGGCATCCCGAACGTCGCCGACGCGCTCGAGGCGATCCGCGAGCTCGTGTTCGTCCAGCAAAAGTTCACCTTGAAGGAACTGGTCGACCAACTCCGCGCGAACTGGGCCCCGGGCGGCGACCTGGAATCGGGCGAGTGGATGAGAACCATGTGCCTCAACAAGGCTGTCAAGTACGGCAACGACCATGATTCCGTGGACTTGCTCGCCGCCCGGGTCATGAAGCACGCGTGCGATTGCTTGAAGGAACAGCGCGGCATCTTCAAGGGGGGGTTCCTCCCGCAGCCGTTCACGTTCCTCTGGCTCGTGGATCACGGCCGGCGGACCGGCGCGTCCGCCGACGGGCGCCGCGCCCGCGAGAACCTGGCTTATTCCTTGTCGCCGCATCAAGGCAGGGACATGAACGGGTTGACCGCGATGTTGAACAGCTTGTCAAAGCTGCCACACCGCATGGCGGCGGGCGGGCCATCCGCGATCATCGAGGTGGATCCCGTTCTCTTTGAAGACAAGAACATGGACGCGATGGTATCCCTCGTGAAAATAGCGTTTGACAAGGGCGTCCCCCAGGCGCAATTCAACGTGATCACCGAGGAAGTGCTCATCGATGCCATGAACCACCCCGAGCTGCACCCGAACTTGATGGTCCGCGTGTCCGGGTTCAGCCAGCGCTTCGTCTTGCTCGACAAGGCCATGCAAGAGCACATCATCGCCCGGACGAAGCACAAGCAAGCTTGAAATTCCATGCGTGTTAACGAATTTCACTTGGTACAAGAATGGATGCTTCATCATCTGGGATGGCAAGTTATCCCGACGTTTCTTTCATTCATCAGCATCTTCAGAGGGAGGAAAAGATGTTATTAGTACAGGAAAAAAGGTAAGTGATCCATAACATGAATGTCATATTTCCCCTCCCTGTAAAAATCACGGAATCACCAGGCTCCTTTGCACTCCTGGCCGAGGTGATCGAGCTTTTAGCGAATCCAATCGTCGATTACCAAAAACTTTCCGATCAGCTAGTTAAATTCGAGATAAATTTGCACATCACGTCGAATAATGCACCTATTGGAGGCATCGGAACTGAAGGATACACGTTGAAGGTTTCCAAGGACGGTATTAAAATAGATGCCAATTCCGAAGCGGGTTGCTTTTATGGCATCCAGACCTTGCGCTGGCTGCTCCATCCGGGGGGTTCAACCACGGGAAAGCCGACAAGCAAGACATTAACGGTCGGTTGCTGCGAGATCGTGGATTACCCGCGCTTCCCTTACCGCGGATACATGCTTGACGAAGGGCGTTATTTCCTGGGCATGGACGTCGTGAAATCCATCCTCGATTGGATGGCACTCTTGAAGCTGAACCGGTTCCACTGGCATTTAACAGAAGACCAGGGGTGGCGAATCGAGATAAAGAAATACCCGAGGTTAACGGAGATCGGCTCCAAGCGCGATGGCACGCCTATCTATCGCAATGGTCGCCCCCCGGATGGCGTGAAGAACAGCGATGGCGTCCCTCACGGTGGCTTCTACACGCAGGAGCAAATCAAGGAAATAATCGGCTATGCAACCAAGCGGCACATCGTGGTGGTCCCGGAGATCGAAATGCCCGGGCACGCGACCGCGGCGATGGCGAGCTACCCGGAGATGCGCTGCATCTTGCCCGACGATTTCCCGCCCCAAGGGGCTGACATCTTCGGGCACCACCTGGACGGCACCAACATCAAGGTTGCCAGCAACTGGGGCGTTTTCGCGAACATCCTCTGCGCGAGCAACCCGAAGGCCATCGAATTCGTTCACGACATCCTCAAGGAGGTTGCGGACTTGTTTCCAGGCCCGATCGTCCACATCGGCGGCGACGAGGTGCCCAAGGCGCAGTGGATGTGCTGCGAGAGATGTCAAGAGAAGATAAGGACCCTCGGCCTCAAGACGGAGGAGGATCTACAACAGACATTCACGGCCGAGATAATTGACTATTTAGCGAGACTTGGCAAGAAGACGATGCTCTGGAACGAGCACACCGACGAGACCCTCGCGGAGCGAAAGGAGCACGTGATATGCCAGTACTGGACCGGCTCGCCGGAGAGGGTGAACGGCTTTTTGGAACGCGGCGGGAAGCTGCTCATGAGTCCCTCGAGTTTCGTGTACGTGGACATGGCGTATTCGACGCTACCCTTGAAGAAAGTCTACTATTACGACCCGCTAGGCCCCGAGACGTTGAAGGCCATCAGCAAGGAAGCGGCGAAAAAAGCCGCCGAGGGGGGAATCATCGGCGTGGAGGCGCCCATGTGGGGCGAGGTATTCCAGAGCAAGGCTCAGGTGGAGTATTGCACCTTCCCGCGAGCCTTCGCCATCGCGGACACGTGTTGGACCCCCCAGGACAAGAAGGACCACGCCCGGTTCATGGAACGCGTGGCCATCGCGTTGGAATTCTGGGACGCGCTCGGGATCAAGCACGCCACGCTCGCGGAAGCGGATCCAAGCGACGATGCCATCGAGCTGGCCAAGAAAAACCCGAAATTCGGGTCGCACATGTACTTTTAAACTCGCCACGACACGAGCCCGATGAGTTCGCGATGTTAATCAATAGGTCTCACGAGGGCGATAAGCATTAATTCCCTTTTCACCATAACCTACACAAGAGCTTTATCGTGAAGGGTTTTTTAGACACAAAAAAAGGCGGAAGTTGAATACGATGAATACCATTGACGTTAAAAACCAATTAGACGAAATAAAAGGTATGCTCGAGCGTATCGAGGCCATCATTGACACGCGCCTCTTAGGAACGGAAGAACCAGACAAGGAAGACCTTGAAGCAATCGAAGATTTCGAATCGCGAGAAAGGGAAGGGAAGCTTGAGCTCAAGAAGGTTTGAGGTCTTTCTTGACTCGAAGGCCGAGAAGGCACTAGAAAAACTCGATGCTCAAACCCAAGAGCGCATTACCGAGCATCTGCGGAAACTGCAGAACGGTTTTTCTCCTGACCTTGATATCAAGAAACTCGAAGGCAAATCGAATTACTACCGTTTGCGTGTGGGTTTATTCCGCGTTCTTTTTACGCTACGACCAAGCAATGTGATTATTGTGATCGCAATTCGACCGCGAAAAACCGCGTATAAAAGGGACTCGTGATGCACGATGCAGGAGTCATGATCCGCTGATCCCAACCGCCCCTATGGGCTGAGATATTCGGACATACTCTGAAATGTTCGAGCTGGCCAAGAAAAAACCGATATTTGGAACGCACGTGTACCTGTAAACTCGCCGCGACACGAAACCGAGGAGTTGACGAGGGAAATGTTCGAGACGAAAATAAGGGAGCAAAAAGAACCCTTGATAGAACCCTGGAAGGTCGTCGAAAAGCCGCCCGAGTTCGCGGGGGCCTGGGTGGTAACGGGTGACCTGGACGGGGATGGAGAACTCGAGCTCGTGACGGGACGAAACGTCGCCCAGCACGTCACGGCCATCGCCGCGCTGATGCTGGATGGCAGCGTGCTCTGGACCTGGGGTGGCTCGGGCGCGGGTGACTACCAGATCGGCTATGATATCCCGTTGCAAATATACGATATCGATGGATGTGGGCATCCCGAGGTCTTGTTCAGCACGGGACGCACCTTGAGGGTGTTGCGGGGCTTCGACGGGGAGGAGATTGCGAAATGGATCCTCCCGCGTGGCTTGGAGGTGGCCGACTGCATCACTTTCGCGAACCTCCGGGGGCTAGATCGGCCGCAAGACATCATCGTCAAGAACCGCTATACCAAGATCTGGGCGTTCACGAACACGTGGAATATGCTCTGGGAATGGCCACCCGGTGGCAAGGAGCTCGGCAATAGATCACTCGGCATAGATATTAAAACTTGTCATCACCCTGAACCATTCGACCTCGATGGGGATGGGAAGGATGAGATACTTGCGGGGAATATTATGCTCGACCACGACGGGTCTGAGCTTTGGGCACTCGATTCGGATAACCTGGCATCGAGGGGACACCTGGACTCGATGCGGGTCGTGCGAACGGCACGAAACCCAGAAGACGTGCGGATGCTGGTGACCTACTGCGGGGGGAATGCCTTGGCAATGGTGGACGGGGAAGGCAACGTCGTATGGGAACATGCAGACGGGCACCATTACGAGAGCATTGACTTCGGCCCGATCTCGCCGGATGGAAAGCTCGGGCTTTACGTTGATATCACGACGAAGCCATGTTTTGGAAATAATTGCGGCCGTCTTTATGACATTGATGGCACGCTCCTCGGGGAATACTCGATGGATTATAGCCGCCATCACCGGATGGTTGATTGGGACGGGGACGGCGCCAACGAGATCGTGCTGGGGAACGCTGCTGCCCTCGTGAACACGCGCGGGGATCGGGTCGCATCCTTTGATCTGGGGCCAGACTGGGAAATCGTTCGTGCCATTCCGGACATCACGTGGAACTGGTTTAACAAGCCTGGCGACGCCGAGCCGCTCGTGTCGGTGCTCCCGATCGTCAGGCCCCGTGCCGAGAAGCCACGATGCGACGTGCTGCTTCACACGCGCGAGAAAATATATATCTATGCTAACCCGAACAAGGGCGAGATGCGGGCACGTTTCTTGCACCCGAACGTGCCATATCGGGACGATTCCTTCAACTTTACATATTATTGAACAGGCAGAACTTCGATGCCTAGCTCCTTATCCGCATGTGCGTCGCCTGGGACGTGTTGATGTCAACCAAGCACGCGTGCTGGCTGGCGAGAGCCGATTCGATCGCGTTCCGCAATTCGCCGGCGGTGTCCGCCCGGAGCCCCTCGATGCCAAGCGCCCTCGCGGTGGCTGCGAAGTCGACGCGGGGCGTTTCGGCGTACGGGCGGCACTTGGGCCGCAAGTAGTCCCGGATGTTCCCCATGCACTCGTTGTTCATCACGAGATAGATGATCGGGAGACTGAACTGCTTCGCCATGTTCAGCGCGTGCAAGGCCATCATCATCGCGCCGTCCCCCATGAGCGCGAACACCCTCTGGTCAGGCAGCAGCATCTGCGCCGCCAGGGCACCTTGGACGCCCCATCCCATGCCGCCCATGCCACCGCCCGCGACGATCTGCCCGGGCCGCCGCGTCTGGAACAGCTTGGTGAACCAAGCCCGGGCGTTTCCCGACTCGAGCACGAGCAAGTTGTCCCCGATCGTCTCGTTGACGACCTTCACCACGCGCTCGGGATTGATCGGCGTGCTATCCTTCGCGAAGTAGGGGCTCTGGAAGAAATCGCTCGCCGGGTCTTTCTTCTGCTTGACAAGGGCTGCAACGCGCTCGCGGGCGTCAAAGGGCAGTTTCATCCTCTGGATTGCTTTCGTGATCTCTTGCAGCGCGAGTCTCGCATCCGAGGTGACACCGATGGTCACGGGCAGCGTCCATCCCGCATTGCGGGGATCGATGTCGACGTGGATGAGCTTCTGGCGATCCGGGTCGATCAGCTTGGGATTGAGGTTGTCCGTGTTCTCGGGCGCGAGACAAGTGCCGATCGCGAGGATCACGTCGGCAGCACCGACGTGCTGGTTCGCGAGCTTTTGACCGAGAGTGCCGAGGCTGCCGAGCGCCAGGTCATGGGTCTCCGGAATATCCCCCTTTCCCATGTAGGTCGTCGCGACCGGCATGCCCACGAGCTCGGCAAGCCGCCGTAATTCATCGTAGGCGTTCGCCGCGTGGATGCCGCGTCCCGTGATCATCACGGGCTTCTCCGCAGCTAGTAACATTTCCGCGATCTTCACCGCGTCTGGTTGGCTGATAGAAGGCGGGGATACGCGCAAAAATCCTTCGAGCGGGTACAATTTTGGCGTGACCTTCGCGAGATCGACCCGGCCTCCCAGCGTGTTCCAGCGCATCAGTACCGCTGCGGGGCCCGGGCGTCCCGAGATGGCGTGCTTGATAGCGAGCTCGATGCAGTACGGCACTTCTCCCGGCGTGTCTGCCACGGCCGTGTATTTCGTCATCGATCGCATGATGTCCGGCAGGTTGATGCTCCCGTACGCGCCCGTGGCGACTTGATACGGCGCCTGGTGGTTCACGCCGTACCAGTCCGACAGCTCGGCGAGCACTAGCATCGGTGACCCCGCGTACATCGCCTCCGCGATGCCGAACGAGCCGTTGGTGCCGATGAATGGGCCTTGGCCCACCAACACCCCTGGCTTCCGGGCGAGTCGCCCGTACATGTCAGCCATGCAAGCAGCCGCTGCCTCGTGCCGGGTGATGATGCACTTGATCTCCTGGCGCCGGAGGTAGATTTCTTCCCAGAGGAAGTCCGTCGTGCCCCCGGGCATCCCGAAAGCGTGGTCGATCCCGGCTTCCACGAGGAGATCCACGATGGCCTTGTTGACCGTGATTTCTGGCATGAAGCAACGTTGCTTCTAAAGCATATAATCTCCATTCTTCGATGAACCGCTTAACGAACATCGAGCGCTTCTAGGACCACCTTGCAGAAGTGCTCCAGCAAGGAAAGGTCATCGAGAAGCGTGAGAAGCGTGTATCGATCCCGGATCTCTTTTGCACAAAGGATCGCGTCCTCCATTAATACCGCCGTGTAGCCGAGCTTCGCGGGCTCAAAGGGGATGTCCGATTCTGCCATCAAGTTGCCGAGCTCTGGAATGCCGAAAATGGTTTTCTTTTCCAGGCGTGTGAGATCGGCCCAGTTCCTTGAAAGACGATCCAGGATCGCCGGAGCACCCGCACGCTTGCGAATCGTGTTCCGCCACGATTCGACCATCTTGCTCCCCAGAGGGCCAAATGCAGCGAGCAAACGCGCCTCCCGCGCCGCTGGCGGGTGCGAGCCAGTAGAGGCCAATGCCAATTTCTCGAGTTCCTCGTATTCCAAGGAAAAGACCTCGTGATACAGCGCCGACACGAAATACGTCCCGAGCGCGACGGTATCGCCATGGAGATGCTCGGGCACCACGCCTGCAAGCCCTTTCATCTCCAGGAAATGCGAGATGTGGTGCTCGGAACCGGAGATGGGCCGGGTAGAGCCGACCATCGCGGCTGACAAGCTGGAACGGAGCAAGCCTTCCATCAAGGCACGCGTCATTTTTTCATCGTACATCTGGCCGATTTTGGATGCCTGGATGCAATCATCAAGGGCTGCCTGGACCATGTTGGCGATCTTTGCGCAATAATATTCCTGGTTAACGGCGCGAGCTAGCTCCCAGTCCATTCGGGCGGTTGCCTTCCCCAACAAGTCGCCGAAACCCGCGGCCTTCATCTTGCTGGGCGCCTTCCCCAGGACCCCGAGATCCGCGATGATGGCAATTGGCGGGTTTGCCGGGAATGATGTTTTCAAACCTTCAACAACGAGTGCCGAAGTCGCGGATACAAAACCGTCGACCGACGGCGCGGTGGGAATGGAGATGAACGGGATCTGCTTCTCGTGAGCGACGAACCGCGTGATGTCGGTGATCGTGCCGGATCCGACGGCGAGCAGCAGCCGGGTGTCCTCGGACATACAACCACGGGCCACGCCGATCGTTTTTTCATCGGGAACCACGCGGTTCTTTGGTCGTAGCTCGCAAGTATGGCTCGAGATCATTTCCTTGTCCAAGTACCGCATGACCTCTTGCCCGGCAGCATCAAGCGTGTTCTGATCACAGAAAATCCCGACACGACCGCCAGCATGGTATCTTCTAACGATCGCGGGAACATCCTTGAGCACGCCACGGCCGATCTCGATGGTATCGATGCGCACCGCGTGAAGCCGTCCGCACTTGCAATTTCTACCGTCCACGATGTCTTCGATCTTCATTTTACCCTCACCACTTCGCAAAAAGGAAAAGAATCATTTCCTCGAATGTTTCCGGGCAATTAAAAAAATCACGATGATGATGAATGCAGCGTTCGAGGCCACGATGATGTAATTATCCCATGGAAGCACGATGTTCGGAGCCAGGGGATGATCCGCCGCATCGAGGAGGCTCGCGACCGACATGTTCGTCAACATGATATCCGACGGGAGGAGCATGCCGAGCAGCCACGCGGGATCCTTCGTGATGTCATTCGTGTAATAGGTGATGTAGACCCGCCCGCCTTCAATGACGACACCCTCGTACGTCGAGTCGCCCGAGCTCGGGAGATCGGAGATGTATTGCAATGCAGGGGTCGAGTCCAGGTTTATGAACTCGAACAGCGACGTGCGTTTCTTGGCGAACACGCTACCCATCGCGGTGAGCATGTTGTCGACCTCGGGCTGGAACCGTCCCACCGCAAAGTAACGCATAGCGCCCTTTGAAGTATCGTAGATGTTGAACAAGCATGGGCCATCGAGCTTCGTGAGCTTCTCGAGCGTGACGTTCCACGACGTGTAGGGTGGATTCGCGATGGCAATCAGCGTGCCCGCATTGACGTCACCGATGGCGGTCGCCGGGTTCCGCTCGTTCCGGATCGAGACGAGCATGCGCCCGTCGGAGAGGAACGTGAGCTCGTCCTCGGATATGCCGATTCCGCTGGCAATTTTCGAAACGAATGTCCAAGTGACGCCGTCGGCCGTGCTGAAGAGGCTGCAATCGGTCTGGTCGTTCTTGTAGACCGAGCAATACCACGTAACATTGTCGATCGTCCGGGGCCGCCAGAGGCACCATCCTGCCATCCCTGGCAAGTCCGCTGGCGTGCTCCAAGTCACGCCGTCGGAGGAATTCAGGTACGCCGTGCCATACGGGACGGCTATGAACCCGCTGTTCTTCAAGTAATAGATGAATATCTGGTTTTTGATGACCGCAAATTTCGGATCGCGGATGTCCTCGCCGGGGACGCGGAGCTGCATAATCTCGGTCATGTTGTGCAGACCATTCCCTCGATTGACCGAAAGAAACGTCGTCGTCGAGCCCTGGTTGCCCGGCTGGTTCG
Source organism: Candidatus Sigynarchaeum calidifontis (assembly GCA_030587475.1). GTDB lineage: Archaea > Asgardarchaeota > Lokiarchaeia > Sigyniarchaeales > Sigyniarchaeaceae > Sigyniarchaeum > Sigyniarchaeum tengchongense. Next base: position 3,016 of record JAUQYZ010000277.1, on the reverse strand, counting down.
CGTAGATGAAATAATAATAGCCGTTCCAGAAGATCAGGTCAGTATTCGCGTTGTGGCGACCATTCGTGACGTACACCTCGTTGGTGTACACGAGATGGGAATTCACTTGGTAATTGCTTGGTCGCACTGCCCACCAGAGGAACAAGCTTCCCGCGAGGATCCCGAAGAGGATGATGCCAAGGAGCAAGCCTTGGAGGAGGTGCTTGATTTTGGCCAATATACTCTTGTTCATAAGCTTCACCTAGGTTCTTGGAGCGAATGTATAAGACATTTCCTCAAACGAGAGGCAACGAGCTTAAGTCCTATCGGAGCAAGTGATAGTATAGCTGCCCGGTAGGACCTAGAGCACACGTGCACAACCGTGGTGTGCGGTGGATCCGGGTAAGACCCCAACGGTTAAACGGCACATGATCGATGATACGAAGGAAGGGAACACTCTTGAACAAAAGCCGGGCGGTTCAGTGAGTGGGTATAGTTTGGGTATCGAGAAAAAAAGGATTTTGTGGCAATGCCGGCATTGGGGCGGGTCCATCTCGAGATCCCGATCAATACGCCCCTTCATGCAAGTCGGACACTCCAGGGCCGACCTCGACTTGCCCGCCGGGATTATTGCCCACGTGAATCCGCCGGGAATGCATGATCTTGATGCCGGGCTTGCAACCCGCGATAATGTTGCCGCGGATCGTCACGTCTTCCGCGTTGGTAACCAAGATGCCGTCACTGGCAGGATATCCATCGATGAGATTGTTCTCGATCACGATTCGCTTGTGCACGCCCACGGCGGTCTTGTCCTTCGCGTCCAGCACGACCGTGATGCCCGCCCCGCAGTTTTGGAGCGTGTTGCCCCGCACGACCACGTCAGTCGAGGTGAAGCCTTCCTTCCAACTGGCTTCCGCGCCCACGAAGACCCCCGAGCCGAGGACGTCCTCGATCACGTTGTTCTCTATGAGGACGTTCCGGGACTTGATGAGGATGCGTCCCGCGTTGTTGATAAAGTGGCTGTTGCGAATGATGACCCGCGGCATGCGCGTGATGTCGGCGATCATGTACCGGTCAATGTCCTTGGGCAGCTTGCCGGCCAAAGTGACCACGCAGTTCCAGTCTTGCGGGAATGGTTGCACGGACGTGACCTTGAACGTCTGCACGGGCTTGAGCGTGTCAAGCTCCACGAGCTCCAGCTCGTCCCCGGCGTCTGGATAGTCAAGCACTTGAGCATGGGTTCCCGTCGGGGCGTCCACGCGGAGCTTGACCTTGACGCTGTCCTTGGTTTCCTCGATGACTTGGACGATCGTCTGGTAATAGCCGTGGATGTTGGTCGAATCGTCTGCCTGGCCCTCGATCCGGCAATGGTCGAAGAGCAGTGTGCCGGTGCAGGCCGTGAAGTGCGTGGCGTCGGTGTTGGTCGAGAAATGGAGGTCTGGCGACGGGATGACTTGCAAGTGATCCAGCGTGATGTTATGGCCGCGGTTGCCAACGATGCCCATGCCCGGCTGCGCGTGGATCGTGACGTGGTCGAGCGTGATGTTCTCCGCCTCGTTGATCAAGATCGCGGGACGGAAGTGCAGCGTGTGCGTGATCATAGCCAGGATCTCGCCAGGCTCGGTTGGCGGTTGGCCGGTGAGCTTAACCTTCTGCGGGCCGAGGTACTCCTTACCCGGCCACAAGACGTGCCGGACGAGGTGGTTCGCCGTCACGTTCCAGAACAGCGTCCGGGACATCTGAGTGCCTTGGGTGATGGGATACGCGGGATCGATCTCGACGTCGCACGATTTACCGTCCTGGGCGACGATCTTCCCGACGCTGAATGGTTTTGGAAGGTAATCGATGCTCAGCCCGCGGATCGTGACGTTCTTGCACCGATCCAGCGAGACCGGCTCCATCCACCCCTCGCACAGGAGGGTCACCCCCTCTGCTTGCACGGTCACCCCGTCGCAGCTGGAAAAGTCCAACCCCTTGACGTATGGGGCATACGGATAAAACATGAATCGCTCGAAGGCAGGGCCGAAGCCACCCGAAATAACTTCATCGCGCAACTCCACCGCTTGCTCGTCGCGGAAATGGTAGACGCCAGGAGCGATGACCAGAGTCACGCCCTTGCGCCCGCGGCACGCGATAACCGCGTTTCGTAACTCCGTCGCGTTGTTCTTATTCTCGGGCTTGGCTCCGAACTCCGCCGCCGAGATCGTTCGCTTACTCGCGCTCATCTTGCGTCCCCATCAAACAGAGAAGCCATCCCGGTGGATGATCTCGTCTTGCAAGACGGTTTCCAAGTCGATGAACCGTGCGGAGAATCCCCCGACCTTGACGACGAGCTCGGGATACTTCTCGGGATGTTTTTGTGCATCCCGTAACGTGGCTTTATCGAAAATATTCACTTGAACGTGGGTGCCGCCCTTGAGGAAGTACGCCTGGATGAGGTGGCTGAATTTTTCCCGCTGTTCCTGGTGCTGGAGCGATGATTGTAAGAGCGTAAGGTTGAGCGTGCACGAGCCGATCGCCTTTGTCTGGTCGATCTTCGCGGCGGAATTGCACATCGCCGTGAACCCCTCCCTCCCCACACCCTGGGCGGGCGCGAAGCTGTTCGACAGCGCCTCCGGGTTATGCGATCGGAAGCCTCCCGGCTCCGGGCGAACCCGGTGCAGCATCGCGGCTTTTAACGCGCCGATCTCTTCCGTTAGAGACTCGACCATTTCTATCGTTCCGGAGATGGACGGGAAATCCTGGTATGTATCGAGTTCCCAAGCTGTCCTTGAATTTCAATCTTAATTGAGGGTATTTTTTAACGTCTAATTTCTACCGCGTTTCCCGACGAAATAAAACTGTCGCCCTATTCCTTCTGGTTATCCCCACAATTTGCTAAATACCTCCGGCCATTCACCCGTTCATGGCAGATAACAGCACTTGATCGGTTCGAGCTTTGCGGGTTATCATTCGGATGCTCGATTTCATGGCGGAGATCGGGCAAATATCATGCCAATTTCATCATTCCAGATAAGATATTGGCCACAAGACATAT
>JAUQYZ010000329.1 GCA_030587475.1 Candidatus Sigynarchaeum calidifontis | reverse complement strand
GCACTTGCCACGCTGCCGGGATGGTTGGCATCGTGCCCGCGTGTGGTAGTGCTACATGTCGATGCCAAGCATTCATCCTTCCTTTTCTCATCCCATGCAGCAGCAATGTAGCCCGATCATGACACGTGATCATTGAAGGGATCGGAACACTACCCGCCGTTAACCGGGTGGTGTAACCTTGTGATCCCGCGAAAAATCAAGGAATATTTAGTACTAACGCCTTATTTTAGACTGATCAAATCACTTAGTCCTTACGACTCGCGTATAGAATTCAGGTTTAATACATGGTCCGGATGCCAATGCGTGAGTAGGAGCAAATCCACACGTGCTTGAGATGGTGAAAAGTTTTTACAAAGGTCATCAACTACTCCAAGACCTACATCGACCAGGCAATGCCACAAAACACTTGCATTTTCGTCAAGTACAGCAAGAGATACGGAAGTATTTGTTCTTTCACTTTCATTCTTATTACACCGGTCGCAATCGCAGCCAAATTCCCTGCGGAACGCGTGATCTATACCATGGACTATTATACGAAGGCTTACCAAAACAATCATCTATCCATATGTATTGAAGTGTATTTATCGCATTGCTATTCTTTTAAGGTGGCCCGTAATAAAGGCTATCATTGGTGATGGAATCCACCAGAGGTTTTCGCTCTCGCGCCTCAAACTGCCTTTTCGCTGATGATCCCTACCCACATCTGGAAAATTATATCCTTGAGACTGCCAGATGAGTTGTTTTTCAAAGCTAAAATGGTGATTTCTCGTATGGGACAGAACCTTGACGATGCAAAAAGCCTTTCTGAATTAGAAGCACGTGATCTATTAAGCCAGCACGGTTTCAACGAAATTCCGGAGGCACGCCACAATCCTCTGCGAGGCATTTTGAAACGACTCTGGGGCCCAATTCCTTGGATGCTTGAAGCAGCAATCGTACTTGAAATGCTGCTCGGCAAAGTCGTGGAGGCATTGATCATCGCCGTCTTGTTGGGATTTAGCGCAGGAGTCGGCGAAACTCAGGAGCTTCGCGCCCGAACTGCCCTGGGATATCTCCGCAGTCATTTGCAAGTGACGACGCAAGTGCGTCGCGATGGAAGCTGGCGTGCAATTCAAGCCCGGGAGTTAGTTCCCGGCGATCTCATTCGTGTCAAGACGGGGGATATTGTACCGGCAGATAGCATCATTCGCGATGGAACCGTGGATGTCGATCAGTCCAGCCTCACGGGGGAATCGGCTGTCGTGTCGCGATCGATCGGCGACACTATTTATTCAGGATCGACCGTTCGCCTCGGCGACGCGATAGGAACCGTGAAGAACACGGGATCTCGAAGTTATTTTGGCAAGACGGCGGAACTCGTGAAAACAGCGCGATCGCCAAGCCATCTCGAGCAGCTGCTGTTCAAGGTCGTGCGTTACCTTGCAATCATAGACGGAATTCTAGCCGTGATGCTTGTTGGAGCGGCACTTTGGACACGTGCTGATTTGATACCATTGATCCCGTTTTTGATCGTGCTCGTGATCGTGACTGTTCCGGTATCTATGCCCGCAAGTTTCACTGTCGCTAACGCGCTCGAAGCTCGTGGACTTGCGAAAGAAGGAGTGCTCGTCACCGGATTGTCTGCTATGCAAGAAGTGGGAACGATGGAAGTCCTATGCGTGGACAAGACAGGCACCTTGACGCGAAACCAGCAGACAATTGCGGCCCTCGTTCCAATCTCAGGGATACACGAGAATGAATTATTGACTTGGGCAGCCGCTGCATGTGACGAATCGATGCGAGACGCACTCAATGTGGTCATCTTTCAGGAATTCAAGCGACGGGAGCTTGTACCATTCATCCGCCAGAAATTCATCCCCTTCAATCCCGCGGCTAAGCGCTCCGAGGCATATGTCACCAAAGGCGACCAGGCCTGTCATGTGCTTATGGGTTCGCCGCTCGTTATCATACCTCTCGTGGGCACGTCACGTGAATTGGAAACGACGATCGAAGAGCTATCAGCACGTGGTGCCCGGGTATTGGCAGTCGCAGCCGGCACGGAAGGGCACATGACGCTTCAAGGACTCGTTGCATTAGCTGACACGCCCCGAGAAGATGCCGCGAAGTTCGTGAAGGCGTTGCAATCCTTAGCCATCCGGATATTGATGATCACTGGAGATACCGTCGCTACCGCCCAGACAATAGGTGAAAAGGTCGGAATCGGCAACCGCATCGGCACGGTCGAGGTTTCCTTGAAAGAACCCCTCAAGTACGACGGGATCGCCAATATTTATCCAGAAGACAAGTATCGCATCGTAAAAGCCCTCCAAGGCGCCCACTTGATCACGGGCATGACCGGGGATGGAATAAATGATGCGCCGGCACTCAAGCAAGCAGAAGTCGGGATTGCAGTCAGCACCGCATCTGATGTTGCCAAGGCTTCTGCGAAGGTGGTTTTGACCGAACCCGGCCTCCAAGACATCGTGAAGGTCGTTTCCGGAGGTCGCCGAGTGCACCGCCGCATGTTGACCTGGACGGTAACCAAGATCGCGAGAACGGTCGAACTTACGGTGCTCCTGACATTGGGGTACATGATCACGGGCTTTTTCGTGACACCATTGTTCTTGATCATACTTATCGTGGTCCTGAATGACCTCGTGACCATCGCCCTCGGAACCGACAGGGCGTGGGTCTCTCCAGTACCTGAACGGTGGAATGTCGGGGCGATTGCCGAGGTCGCGAGTATGTTCGCAGCGGGATGGCTGATCCTTGGATTTGTCATTCTCTGGACATGCATGAGCGTGTTTTCGATAGGCATTTCTCAAGTTCAAACGTTGATGTTCGTCTACCTCATCTTTTCGGCTCAAGCGACGATCTACATGACCCGCGTTCGCGACCATTTCTGGTCGTATGCGCCTAGCAGGTTTGTCATCATGGTCACCACGGGGGATATGATCGTCACGTCCCTCCTGGCGACGGTTGGCATCATGATGACGCCAATTCCTGTCCTTTACGTCATCATTCTCCTTGGAGTTGTGGCTGGAGCAACCCTGGTGCTAGATCAAGTGAAGATATTGATTTTCCGGAAAACGGGGATCCTGGGAACGTCTAATCAAGATAGACCACTTGTCACGGAAGGCAAGGGTGGCAATACTGATCCAAGACGCTGAATTAAGATGAAGACAATCTTATACAAAGATCGGGTCACGAGGTTTCACATAGAATGATTACAATTGATATATCACACCGAGAATCCATCACGATAAAGTACCTTCTTCTTGACTTGAACGGTACATTAGCATTGGATGGAATGCTCATTGAAGGCGTGTCAGGGCGAATTGCCGAGTTGAAAATGGCGTTGGTAATTTATTTGATTTCCTCCGATACACATGGGACTGCAAAGGACATTGCTTTTAGTTTAGGCATTGATCGCAAAATAATAGTGCCCGGAAAGGACGAACGCAAACAAAAGGCGGCATTTGTTAAAGCCCTAGGGAAAACACACGTTGCCGCGATCGGAAACGGCCAAAATGATGCATTGATGCTGAAAGAAGCGATACTTGGAGTCTGTGTTGTGGGGCACGAGGGCGGGGCCAGTGGTACCCTCGCTACTGCGAAAATCGTAGTTACCAATCCCTTGGATGCCTTGGATTTGTTTCGATTTCCGAAACGACTGACCGCGACCCTACGAAAATAATGACTGTTATGAGAATCGATCGATGGCATCGGACCGGTGGAAAATGAATCGAGTGGATAACAGCACTGACAACAAGAAAAAGATTGCCAGTATTGGCGTGGTTCTACTGGGAATCGTCAGCTTGTTAGGGGATATCGTATATGAAGGAGCGAGGGGCATTATCCCGAGCTATTTGGATTATCTTGGAGCGAGCGCCGTTCTCATCGGATTGATCGGGGGATTTGGTGATTTCATCGGTTATGGCTTGAGGTTGATCAGCGGGTATCTAGCGGATTCGACCCGGGGATATTGGGCATTCATCTTCATCGGGTATGGCTTGATCGGGGCCATCCCGTTCCTGGGAATACCTCTTGGCATCGAGATGGCCATTCTGCTCGTGCTTGCCGAGCGGGTTGGAAAGGCGTTCCGAACCCCGTCCAGAGACACGGTGTTGTCGCTCATCAGCAAGGATGTTGGAACGGGAAAGGCATTCGGAGTGCACGAACTGCTGGATCAAGTTGGACACATGTACACATGCATCGTCCAGTGCCTGGCCATCGTCATGCTGTTGAAATCGCGATCCTCGACGAAATCGAGGATCGAGAATCCCGCGAGAAGCACGTGAGGGTGTTTCGCCGCCAAGAAACGGAGCGTGATTGCTTGAACAATCCACCTGATACTGGAGATGCCGAGTTCCGAGAGGGGGACGTCCTCCTCTTGCAAATGGGTGACATTGTCCCGGCTGATGCAAAGCTCCTCGAAGCAAGCGGCTTGGAGATCGATGAGTTCGATTTAACCGGGGAGATCTTTCCGGTGGAAAAGAAAGTCGAGGGTAATAAAGATATGATGGTTTATGGAGGCAGCAGGGTGATCAGGGGGAGCGGCAAAGGCATCATCGTAGCCGTCGGTGCAGATGCCGAGTACGGGAAGATATTGGCGGCGCGCTATGGGCCGGTGACGCGAGATGTTCCCCCGCTGATAAGCAAGAAATATGCCGTGGCAATCGTCTTCGTCCTCCCCATGTTCGCCGCCGCCCTTCTCGCGAGCCGGGATGTCTTGTTTGCAGCGTCGATTTTCTTCGGGATAGCGACTCTCATCATGTTCGCATTAAACCGCACAAGGATCGGATATGCCATTGCGAAGCGAGAAGCCGAGAATGCGAGAGAGAATAATGTCCAGATCTCTGATGAGAATGCCCTGGAAAAGTTTCAGAGCATTGATGTCGTGTGCTTTGACAAGACGGGCGTGCTAACGACGCACGACATCGAAGTCAACAGCATCCACCTCGTCGATGGCGCCCCGGGCAAGAACACGACGGTATTCAAGTTGGTAACGACCGCGTGCGCCTTGTGCAACGATGTTTTTTTCCTCGACAAGCCAGAAAACATGGATCCTGTCGACAAGGCGCTGATTTCCTTTGCGTCCGAAAACGGTATTGATGTCGGGAAGATCATGCGGGAAAGCAAACGGATCTACGACAAGCCTTTCGATTCCGAGAACAGGTACATGGCTTGTGGGTTTGTTTCGGGGGATGACGAGCGACGGCTGTTTTTGATGAAGGGAGATCCCGATATCGTGAGAAGAATGTGTAAATCATGCGTCACGACTTCGGGGGAAGAGAGATCCTGGGAAATCGATTTCATATCGGCAATTAATTCGAAGAACATTGCGATGAACGCGGAGGGGTTCAAGACAATTGCCCTTGCATATGGTCATGCTACTTCCGACGATCCTCCTTCATTTTTCACGTTCCTATCATTGGTCCAATTAGAAAATCCGGTGAAGCCGGGAACTTCGGACGTGATCAAGAAGCTGAAACAAAAGGGAATTCGTCCGATCATCCTAACGGGCGATAGATCCGAGGCTGCCGTAAAAGTGGGGAGAGACATCGGCATAGATGATGCCTCGACTGCTTATTTGACGGGAGACGTGATGCAACACATGGAACTAGAGGAGATAAGGAGACAATCTGACTATGTTTCGACCTACGCGCGATTAACTCCATCACAGAAGGCCCTCATCGTGAAGCTCCTCCAGCAGAAGGATCACGTGGTTTGTATGCTCGGGGATGGGCCGAACGATACGATCGCAATCAAGGTTGCGGATATCGGGATCTCTTTCGTGGAGAACAGTGCCACCCTGGCAAAAAGGGTATCAAAGATACTCATCAATAACCTTGCCGCGCTGCTTGCGATTATGGAGAGTGCAAGAAAGATCGAACGGCGTTCCATGCTCTTCACGCGTCTCAAGGTTATAGTCGTGGCGTTTTTTCTAGGAACGCTGCTCCTGAAATTCATGATTTGGGCTTGGTCGAGGGGTGCTTGAGGATTTTTCGTGCGTCGAGTTGGTTCATTTCCTGGACGATCTTCTCGAATTCCTCCTCTTCAGGGCTGCGATCTCCCGAGTGCAAGTTCTGGAACTGGGCAAGCACTTCCATGCCCAGCGGTGTGATCGAATATGAAGGAGCAGGAGAGAACTCGACCCAGAACCCTCTTTTCTGAAGCATCTCGAAGTATCTCTCGCCTTGGGCCATGTCCGGTTTGGGTAATGCACTGCAATCCTTAGCACTATAAGAACTGAGTATTTTCAATGCGGCACTTCGGGAGAACCCGTCAACGTCTGCAAATCGTTCATTTGATGGTATGTTTGCCGAATCGCGGAACATGACAGCGAAGATCTGCTTCAACTCTTTGAGGAGATCGATTTGGAAGGTGTATTGGGCGATCTCTTGTCGCTGCGCGTCTGATTGGGGCCCTAATGAGGCTTGTAGGCCTTCTAACTTCTTGATCTTGCCCACCAGCCTCGCGATTTCCGGATCGCACTTGACGAAGACGAAATCCTCCATCCTTTCCCGGTAAAACGTGAAGCTTTGTGCAGGTGGATTTTCCTGGACCAATCCGAAGCGTATCAAGCGTTCGAGATGATCGTTTTGCTTGAACAACGCACTTCCTTCCAAGAAGGTTGCAACAGGTTTCCCGTTACTTGATCGAAAGAAATGCAACTTGGAAATCACATCCTCGCTGCATTCCTTTAAGATCCTGCTCACATCGGGAGTTGTCATCGATAGGATCGACCCCGTTTGGTTTGCATCAGATTTGTGGCTTGGAAACGAATTTTTCAACGAACTTTTCTGGAACATCGTACCCGAACTCGGTCACGTAATCCCTGAACATTTCTGCAAGGTGGTAGTGGCAGAAATACCATCCTTGAACCTCGAAGTCCGCCAACTCGCCACAAAGCCCCTCGCACGCGCAACAGAACAATCGGCCATTATATCTCTTTATTGTTTCGGTCTTCTCCAAGTCCCTCACGTATGCAGTTCGTTGATGAATGTATCGAAAGCATTATTTCAGCTTGATCTCCCAGATGGAGATCTCGTTGTCATCGGCACCGAGGGCAAGCCGTGAACCGTCAATCGAGATCGCAACCGCATGAACCGAACCCCGGTGGTGCACGATATCACCGAGACACGTGCCGGTTGATAAATCCCAAACCTTTGCACGAGCATCATCGGAACCACTCACCAGGATATCAGACCGGAGATTCCACGCAATCGCCCTTACCCGCCGATCATGGCCTTTCAACTCGCCCATCAAGCCATACACGCGGACATCCCACATCCGGATCACTCCATCATCATATCCACCAACCACCAGCTCCCGATCCTCGGAAAGCAAGACGGAATGAACGGGAACCCCGTTCCCATTAATTTGATAAAGTGTCTTATCTGAATAAAATTGATCATTATTGATATCCCAGATCCGGATAATTCCGTCCGTGCAACTACTTGCAATGAAATTGCCATTCTCGGAGAACGTGATGCCCGTGATCCAGCCCTTGTGGCCCTCGATCGTCCTCGTCATTGAGCAGGAATCGCCGTCATAGAGCCGGATTATGTCCCCCGAACCACAAGCGATCCTCCTCCCATCGCTTGAAAAGGCGACTGACAACACGCGACTGTGGAAGTGACGTAGAACCACTACTAATTTTCCTGCCTCTACGTTCCAAAGATAGACGTTGTGGTCAAATCCCCCACTCACGAGCCGACGGCCGTCCGGGGAGAAAGCGATGGATTCCACGGCGTTTATATGCTTTTTCAGAACGTGGAGAGTCAGTCTTGAATCGAGATTCCAGATGCGAATCGTCCTATCGATCGATCCACTCGCAAGTTGCTTCCCGTCTGGCGAGAATGCGAGGGTATTGATTGGCCTCGAATGTCCATTAAGAACAGCAATTAAATTGAGGGTACAACTTAACGATGGAATCACGAAAGAATCACACTGTACAACGGTAGCTAATGGTAGGAATCATCAGCTTCTAAGCGGTTTAGGGCTATTGTAACGCCTTTTGGTGGATTCCATCACCAAGTTATAGTTAGAGATTTTGACTTAATAAATTCTTAAGATAGGTAAGTTTTTGCTCTCCTTAAATCCGATAGCTTTGCGCGCAACCGGGCGATCTTTTCCTTCCATTTAGCACCAACGTGCATGATGATTGATATAGACGTTCTTGGCTTCCGTTTCTTAGCCATGACCTCCTTGGCGGCTTCTCTATCCATCGTGGATAGAATCTCCATGATTTTATCGCGATTTTCATCCGGTTTCACGAAAACCAGATTTTCACCATGTACGAGCAGATAATGACTCGCTGC
>JAUQYZ010000247.1 GCA_030587475.1 Candidatus Sigynarchaeum calidifontis | reverse complement strand
TTCTCCAGTTGCTCCACATATGCCGGGTTAAGTATTGAGTCGCCCTCGGCCGGGAACCCCTTGGGATCTGGTATGTTCTTTGGTATGGCGGGCGGGGCGGGCTCCGGCTCCACGCCATGTGTGCGTAGGTGCTCCCTCCATGCCGTTCTCGTCATGAATTTATCACCACATTCGAAACATATAAAATCGTCGGCGGGCGGGGCGGGCTCCACTATCGATTCCTCGCGGTGTGCCGCGGCCCCGTTTTTAATATTGTTTTTACTCATCGATTTCTCACTTCATCGCTCAATTTCATCAGTTGTTCTGGTAATAACATGATAAAGTAGTGTTCTGGTGGTTCTGGCATCGTGCTCTTCTCGTTCGCTCGAAGCCATACTTCCCGCAGCAATTTTTCCTTGATGCCATATCGATTGCCAAACTTATCGAAAAACCGTTTGAATTCTTCCGGATCGTTCACGTCATCGGTCTTTGCTTCCGACCAGAATTCCGCTGGCGAGTAATCCGCTGCCAGTTCCGACGAGCGGACCTCGGCGAATCCGTGACAGCTCGCCGCGATCTGTATCACGAGCGGCGGGTACTCGAACAGCTCTTTCTTGAGCAAGATCGGGGGCAACGAGTGTTCCTTCGGCCAGAGCGCCTCCCGCATCCCGCTTTTTGCCACTTCCACGACCTGCTCCGGCGTGTCCACGCTCGTGACCGAAAACACGTACCGGTGCTGCCATTTCTCGAGTGCCTGGGTCGCCTTCAAGTACCAGCCTTCCGCATCCCCGTAGAGTGGCGTGCTGATGTCCCGGATGATGATCCCGAAGTTCCGCACGACCCCGGCCACCTTCAAGTACCACATGTATGTTATTTGCCTTTCAAGGCGGCCTTCTGCCATGCTAGAAGCAAGATCCGCCCGTGTCTTCACTTCCCGCACGATGCAGTGATCCTCGAACGTGATGTCACCGACCTGTTCTTTCTGGAGGTGCCGAAATTCAACCAGCGCTTTGAAATACCCGAACGTGAGCTCGGCAGGCGTGCCAACTTTTTGTAAACAAGAAAGATATGCCCCACCTTGCTTCTCGCGCGGGGAAAAAACCAGGCCTGACTCGACGTGTTTCATTCCTTCCACCTCGCATCGACGTGCCACTCGTCGCCGTCCTTCTCGATCGTGATGGATCGGAAACCGGCTTTCCGCGCGGCGGCGACGAGCTGCTCGTACCCCTCCAGCCGCGCGAGCACGGGATCCTTGATGATCGACGAGCCAAGGGTTACCGGGGCTTTCGCTGGCCGGGCAGCAACCGCGTCGCGCTTGGTCGCCCTCGAGCACTTGCCGCGGTGTATCGATAGCCCGCGCGGGTTATCCGTCTTGAACTCGTGGCAAAACTCGCACGTGTACATCTCGATGGGCTGCACCGCGTCGCCAGGCATCAAACCAGTTCGTTCATCAGGGCTCGTCATCGATCACCTGCTTGTTATTTCTCAACCACGCAGCGATGACGTCGCTGCACGTCATCGCGACGCGCGTAACGGTTCTTCTCCGGCATTGATGTCAACTCCTGCTTGGGAGCAGCAACGGTCTTTTGCTGAAATGATAGAGAATGATATACACGATAAAGGCAACGGCAATACCAATAATGCCAGCCGATGCTATTCGATCACGAATGAAGAGCAAGAAAATGCTCGTCACGAGCAAGATGGTTGAAAACACGGATATTACTTGGCTTGATAACCGGATCGTCACGAGAGCCCCGAACGCGATCATGAAGGAGGAAAACGGCACGATCACCAACGCGACCAGCTCGAGATCATGTCCCCCTAACCCGCCTAACCCGGCCATGGGCAAGATCAATAAATTTACAAACCCGGATAGCACAGCAATCACGGCGGTTTTCCTCGATTGCTTGCGTTTTCTTGTCATTTCCATAGCTGGCTCACTTCCGGTCATCGAGCAGGGAGAAGAGCACTTGCGGGCGCCCTCGCGGGCGATCGGCCTGGTAAAACGGGTATTTCTTGACCTCGTTCCGTTTAATGAGCTTCTTCAAGCCGTCGTAGATAGTGGTCCGCGGGATCGACATTTTCTTCACGAACTGGTCGCGGGTGAGCGGCCCGCCTACTTTCAAGATGGCAAGCAGCTGCGCCTCGATCGGCGAGAGCACCTTGTCATCATCACGCGCCACCATTGCTGCATCCACGCCGTCCGCGAGATGATGGTGATGATCGCTACGGCTAACAAGCCCGTAAACATCACACTTGTACTTCCCGTCACCGATGTACTTGTTCTGGTCATTCACCATCGGCTTTGTCCTCCTCTTCAGGAACCGGCTCGCTAGATCCAGCCTCGTCATCATCAACATCATCACTAAATTCATCATTATCCTCGACCCGCGGGGCGAGCAGGTACACGATCTTGCCTTCGACGGGATTGCCAGTAGATGGCTTGCCATCATCCTTGTCAGATGCCTTGATGGCACCCTCGATCCGCATCGGGATGTTATTACCAAGAGCGATCTTGAAATTGCTCGTGATCGACTGGATCTTGATGATGTTCTCGAGAAAATTGAGCGAGTAAATGCCTTCCGCGTCGCCTTGAACCTTCTTATCGAGCACGCCCTTTCCTTCGAGGTCGATCTCGATGGCCACCTCGCCGGACTCGTCGGACGCGTTGAAGTTCATGACCTTCTCCGCGGACATCACTTGAACCTTCATCAAGTCCGAGATGATGAGCGCGTTCTTCACGATGTCGTCGAGCACGGGGCCTTCCATGTGGATAGTGGCGCTGAACTTGTCCTTGAGCGTCTCCTCGAACGACTCCAGCAACCCTTCCTCCCTGGCATCGTAACCCGGGATCTCCTTGGACTTGATCTTATACGTGCTCTTGGCACGTTCACCCTTCATGATAACATGAAGCATATTCTTGTCCTTGGTATCGATCACGAATTGTATCTCATCCTTGCTACCTGCGCGTCGCAGGATCTTCACGAGATCCATGACCGTGATACCAACTTTCGTGTCCGCGGGACATTTGTAATCCGTGAACATCTCCCTCGGCAAGAACGCGAGGAGCATCGCCACGTGGCTGCTGTCGATGGCGTTGAGCTTCAAACCCGACGGGGACATGTACATGTAAGTCTCGTCGATAAGATACATGACCGCCTCGACGATTCCCTTGATGATCCGCGAGTTCTCGAGCGTCGCGCTGAACGACACCCCTGCCGTGCTCGCGGGCACGGGCAGCGTTTGTTGTTGTGCCATTTTCGTTTTACCTCGATTTTTTTTGGAAAAAATGGTTAACGAGCAAGATATTCCAGGTAAATCACGCGACATTTCTCGCAGAACTTCGATTTCATCGCGTCCCGCTCGTGCTTGTCCTGGGACATCGACGTACCAAATAAAGCGAGGAGCAACCCGACCCCAGCAAGCAAAAGCCAAACAAAGCCCGGTATTGACATGAACACGAATCCAACAATGAACGCCAATATTGCACCAACAAGGAGGACCCGTTGAAATTTCACGACACGTTCTGTGAATCCCCGCATGAATCCCGTGCCTGCCAAGAATGCTTCATAAATGGCCTTGTCCTTGTCACAAAGCGTTGCTTTCATCACGTTGCATTCGCGGTTGTCCTGGATCATGAGCATGACAAATGCCAGGCAGATCCCTGCCGCGCCAGCAATGCAACCGATCCATGCCAGCACGATCGAGTCCGGAATGAGCCAGAATCCTCCCGCGAACGACATGAAACCGCCAATAAAGGCAAGAATACCACTTTTTTTGAGCTTTTCCATCCATTCCACCTGTTTTTTTCGATCTTGCACACCCCACACCCGCGGGCCGAGTCCCAAGGCCGGTCGGGGATTTATCCTGTAGCCGGGGTTTCACCGGCGCCAGCCTTCAAAGCGGGTTTGGGTGGCTCGTCTCGGTCAACTTGATGGCAAGTTCACGCCTTCGCCTCCTCGCCGTTGATCAATGCCTTCTTGGTGATGCCATGCCGCTTGGCACACGCGGGTGCATAATCGCAGTGCTCGCACTCGGCGCGCACCTTGCTCCAGCTCGTCGTTTTCCAGTTATCCAGCCCGTCGCACAGGATCCGGTAATCGTCAATGGAAAGGGTATCGAACCACGCCTTGCCTTTTGCTTTCAAGGCATCAAGCTGGAACACCCGCTTTCGCAGCCGGGCATACTCGGCGGGATCGCAGCGCCAGCTCTGGAACTTCACGACGTTCCAGTCGAACGGGTCGGAGATCTGGAGACGGCACATCGGCCAGTACCTGAGCTTGAGCTCGTCGTGGCGGATCCCTGCTTCGAGCGTGACCTGGCCATGGTAAACCGGGTTAAGCTGATCGTTCACGACCTGGACCACGCCACCTTGCACGTCCTTCTTTGGCTTCCCGGTCTTGGTCTTGGCACCCGTGATACCCATGGAAAGAAGGATGGCCTTGCGACCCGTGTAAGAATCCGTCGTGATGTAGGCTCTCGTGAGGCGGATCCAGTCGCCCGGGTTGACTGCCACGACCGGCTCCCAGTACGTGAAGAGAAGCGTTTTATCCGTGCTATCGTCACCAAGCTCGATGGCAAGCAATGCCTTGCCTGTCGGCGTGGCACGGCGCTCGACCTTGCGAGCCATGGCGGTGAACGGCGATGCCGGGGTCTCGTCATCTTGTTCCAGCGCCCATGCCACGGTTCGCTTGCGATTCGAATCATCGGTACCGCCGAGATTCTTGATATCCCACATCTCGATCTCCCGCGTCGCGAGGTTGTACATCTCGGCATCAGCATGTGTCACGTGCACGATGTTTCCATCATCATCGAGAAGACGACAGAGCTGCGCGTGCCCCTCCACCCGGATCGGTACTGCTTTACCGTTGACCACGTATGCCTGTATGGACGCGACGGGGTGCATGTCATCCCAAGCCCGCTCGTATGCCTTCCCGCGGCTCGTCTTGCCAGCATCAAAGGGTTGTGGGTAGAAATACGCGCCGAGCTGGCCTGCCGCGCAACCAGCATTCTTCGACAGCCCGATACCGTGGTGATGTGGCTCGGCACGGCTATATCGATTGACGAGCTCTGCCTCGTGGGCAGCAAACGCCACGTCCTCGACGGTCTGGATGTAGACGATCATCGGATCCACCAAAAAACGTGTCAAGAACGTTGTTTCTCCTCGGGCTTGGACTCTTCTGCCTTCTTGTCCTTCTTCTTGGCAGGCTTCTTTTCCTGGAGCTTGGCAATCTCGACGGTATTAATCGCTACTTGATCAACGATGGTCTCCATCGTGTCAACTTTCTTAGCAATGATATCGACGAGCCGCTCGAGTGGTTCTTTCACGCCCTGGGCGAGGGCAACGATGCTATTAGCAAGATGTTCTATTGCATCCTTGATCTCGGGAAGATATACAAGAGCATACCCTGGAGCATCTGAAACACAATCGGGTGATGGTTTTCCTGATGGTGCCGCGCCAACCAATGAAGTCACGTTCGGATACTTCGGCTTTAACTCGTCGACGATCATCTGGCCAATAACCGCTGCCGTGGGTACAGCTTCCGCTTTCATAATGCCCCCCGGTACCGGAGGCGCGTCGCTCGTGATCTCTAGCTTCCCGTTCTTATATACAATGAAATGATCATCGCATTGATAAAATTCCTCGTTCTCAGATGAACTACAGTATGGTTTGCCAAGCTGCTTGCCACATTTCGGGCAAGCTAATACTGGTACCACTACAGTGTTTAACGTCGACAAGTCGATGGCCGGTACCACCGGTGGCTTCACGGGAAGTGCCACGGCCAGCGCGGGCGGGGCAGTGGCAGCGATGCTCTTCGCGATCAAGGCATCCAGCTCGTTGCCACTTGCCACTATCGGCGTGGCTACCTTGGTGTAAGGGGCAGATTTCATGCCACCCTTCGCGAAATTCGGGCATTCGCCCGTGCCATCAAGCAAGTGCCCGTCATTATCGATATGCGATGGAAGGTTCGTCTTGCCCGTCTTGGGATTCAACCGTTTCAATCCCCAGGTCAACTTGCCGCCACAATACTGGCAAGATTCTTTCACGTCATTCGGGTACACGAGCGCCGCGGGATTCTGGACAACGGGGAGGTTTGATGACTGGACGGCAGGTGGGCTTGCTGCTTGCATGCTCACGTGAAGATCATCTCCAACCATGAAGACGGCACCGATATCGGTGAGCAAGTTGTTAAACTTGGCGATCTTGTCATCCACCCGCTTCTTGATCTCGTCGCTACCGAGCCCGGTGGCCTTCATGATGATGTTCACGTAATCCGTGTAAGATGGTGCTTGTGCCATGAGTTTTCACGCCATGATTTGAAAAGAAAAAAGAAAAAAATCAGGCCACCTTCTCGATGACCATCACGTCAGCCTCGCCAGCCTTTTGCGTGAGACTGGCGATCTTCCAATATGATTGCACCCCGTCTACAGGATGGCTGCGAAAAAAATCACCGATGGCCTTCTTGAAGCCCATGTTCTGCGCGATCCGGTACATGATCCCGTCCTTGCCGATGCAAGGCACGAGCACCTGGACCTTCTTCCGCACGAGATGGACTGGCGTGTTGCCATCCATTTTTATCGAACCATCCAGGTTCTTCTCGTACACGTCGACCATCTTTCCCGTCTTTTCATCACGTGCACGCACGTTCTCGTTAAAGTTCGTGCGGACAGTTCGTGGTGCCTCGCCCGTGAGCCTGAGCACGATCTTGCCCTCGAACACCTTCCGGGGGGAGATTATCTTGCTCTGGACGCCGCTCATCCACTCGGAAAAACTTTGCTGGGTGAGATCGTCATCGTCACCAGGCATGTCATCATCTTGTGCTGGTGCCGGTGGCAATGCTGCTGGCGCGGGAACCGCGGGTACTGCTATAGCAGCTGGCGCTGGAGCCGGGGCAGGCGATGGTAACGCTGCCGGGGCAGGTGGGCCTTCAAACTTGCTTTGCACGTCCACCAGCGTCGCTTGCGCGATGGCAAGGGGCGTGTGTTTGCCCCCGCTTGCATTTGCTTGTGCTTCGATCGCTGCCTTGTACTTCGCTGCCATTCCTGGCTGGCCGACGATGGCACAAATGCTCTCGATCACGTTGTCGATGTTTTCTGCCATGTTGTTTCACTTCATCACGCGGCGCTTGTAGCCGAGGTGCACGAAGAAGATCTCGCCCCTCGTGTTCCACGTCCACCAGGTCGCGGGGTTTTGTTTCAAGTACGAGTTCATGATCGGTTCAACTCCTCGCTAGCAGGTGCCGGTAACTTGCCGCGCCCCTCGATGCGTTGATGAGAAATGAAATGGCGGCGATCGCCGCAAAAATGAGCAGAAGAGGGTACGATTTCGGGACACGGGAGCGCGGGTTCAAGCCAGCACGTGCATGTTGTTTTGTATACAATGCCCAGACGAGTTGCTCCTCGGCTGGCGTGAGATCATCGATGTTGAAGGGTATCATGTCTTGATGACAACCTCCTTCATCTTTTCTCTCCAGATACCAGCACATGCTGGGCACCTGTTCACGTCATCCTTGAAGCGTGCGATGTCCGTCTTGCTCACGAGCCCACAGATGTCACACGTGGTCGGTGGCGTGTACATCACCGCATCATAGAGATCCTGGATCGCCTTATGAATGGCATCAGCGCGGGAATACCCCAGCCTATCACATATCGTGGCGAGCATAGAAGCATTCTTGATATCCAAATAGATCCGTTTTTCTGTCATAAAATGGTCACTCGGTCGGTTACGGATGTAACTCTCCAACAACCGATATGTAACCATATCCGTACCCGCATTTAAAAACATTTTGGTAGGAGCTGGACGGTTGTTTATAAATACCCGGCCAGCTCCGCGCGCAACCTTATTATACCAGAACCGACAAAATTAATACCGAATTAATATCAAAGTGGATGCAACGACTGTATCGAAGTGATAGAAATGGCAGAAAAGACACCAGCCAAGTCAAAAAACAAGGACAAAGCAGAAGAATCGGGAGACGAGGACGTGATCATGTCGATCCGCATGAACAGGAAGATCAAAAGCTATCTCCAGGATCTCAAGGAAGATGACATGTTCGCGAACGAGGTGGATGAAATACGCCATCTCATCGTGGAAAAATGGCGATCGGTATTCGGTAAAGGCAACGATGAAATCGCGCCACTCGTCATCCTGCTCAAGCAGCTACCGGCGAAAGCACAAGCCGAGCTGGTTGCAAAATGGCTCGCCGATGCAAAAAAAGGGAAATGAAAAAAGATCAGGAATGGAGCACGGCATCGCGCACCGCGCGAACACGTGCCTCGACCGCCTCGCGAATGATGTCATCCGACGAAATGCCGCGGATCTCGGCGATCGCCGCCACGTCCTTCGCGAGCGCGTCGCCGAGGATATTTTCCGTTTTTTCCATTTTTTCTTGCATGGTGCCATCTAAATCTAGAAGATCTATTTAAAAAACGAGATTTTCAACTGCGAAAAAGAAAGAAGAGAAAAGTTATTTTTTCAATCGCGTCTCAGAACGGCGATTTTCTTATCAACGGTGCTGAATTGATCCAACAATTCCCACCTTCAACTCGTCGATCTTCTTCTGAAGATCGGCAACACGTCGCTCCGTCGCATCAAATCGCTCGTTCTCCTCGATGTATTGGTCAAAGAGTTTTTTATAAGCTGGCGTGCTCATGATTTTCTACCTCGTGATACTACTTTACCTTGAAGTAGGTCGAGCTCCTCATATTTCCTGGCAAGCTCGGCGAGCATGCCCTTTAATTCCGCGAGTTCCTCGTCGTTCATGCAATTCCCTCCAATTCTTTTTGTATCCGACGCTGTATCACGTTCGCGATCGCGCGGAGTTTGATCTCGAGTTCCTCGAGCCGTTCATCAACACTTGTCGATACCTTGGATTCTTGTTTCTTTTTCATGAGCTAGCCACCATACCTTGCATTATCGATTTAGTCAAGCATCATCTCGATTTCTTCTTCAGAGAATCCCTTCTCTTTCATACAACGCACGATCGATGACATCGATTGTCATCGATGTCAGATCAATCCGTATTTCTTCGCGAGCTGCCGCACCACTTCTCGCAATTCATCGGGCGACAGCGCCTCTATTTGTTTTTTATGCGGCATCAACACCCCGTCGAGCGGCTCGTGGCACTGGCAACATTCCGTTGCCGTCGAATCGT
>JAUQYZ010000218.1 GCA_030587475.1 Candidatus Sigynarchaeum calidifontis | reverse complement strand
TCATCATGATACGAAAACACGTGCAAAAAAAGGAGCATAGAGTTTCCATCGTAATTAAAACGGCGTTTGGTGCGGTTCTCGCCCTCTCGAACATTTTGATCTGCTGTCCCGATTGTTTTTCCAGCGATGTCAGCCGCAACGGCACCCGACCCCGCGAGAACGGCCGTGTCGATGCATTCATCTGCAACAATCTAGATTGTCGCATCCATCGCGGAAAGAAGACCGGAAGGCAATTCACCGTGCTCACGTCCGGCGAGATCGCCAAGCTCGTACATCACGAGATCGAGGAGATGATCGATGCCCTGTACCGGCATGGTGCAAAGGCGAAGACAGTCGCCGCGCAGCACGGGGTATCGGATGCATTCGTGTCGCTGTTGCGAAAAGCGGTGGACGAGATCATCGCATGCGGGAAGAGGCGAGACAAGCTCGTGAGCCATAAAACCAAGGATCATGCCGTTTCGATCGACGAGACGTTCTTCAAGATAGACGGGGAAACCATATACGTGATCATCGTCCGTGGATACCAGTCATCAAAGGTGTTAGGCATAAACGTCTCCACGGCGCGTGGTGAAGCCGACATGCGCAAGGCCCTGGACAACGCACAAGCAAGTTCGTCGAAGCGGATCGAGGTCATCACGGCAGACGCCCACGAGGCCACTCGCGCGATGGCCCGCCATTTAGGTTATCCGGTGACCTTGATCGTGCATCCGCACAAGAGACCATACAAGAAAGCCATCATTGAGCGCATCGATTACGATGGCGACGTGCAGATCCAGACATTGATCGGCGTGAGCGCGGACATCTTCAAGAAACAAAAAAAGCGGCAGTATCACTTCAAGCAAGTCACGAGGCCTGTCCACCCGCAAGCACCGAAGCCGCGCGGCCGCCCGAAAGGGTCAAGAAACAAGGTCAAAAGGAATGAGAAGGACAAGAGGAATCCGAAAAAGCGTGGACGGCCAAGCATTTTCGAGGTGTTCAAGAGCGGGACGAGGGGATACGTCAAGGTAAGACCGAAGAAACGCCAGCTGGCTTTTACAAATGGCACGATTCGGCCGGTAATGAAGGGCATGCAAGATACGTTCGATTTATTTGCAAGAAAGTGCATTCAGAACAATCATTCGGAAACCGCGAATAACACCCTCCGGACGGTCGTGCATTTAGGTGGGCTGCGGTCGGCCGAGGCTCTTAGCAAGCGCGTCCATTCCATATTTTTGTTGCGGAACGAGCCGTCATTGAAGTTGCAAATAAAAGATAATCGGCGGCATCGGGCGGGCGTTCACTTCAAGCGGATAGCTGGGACAAGTTACAAGGCAGATTGCTCGATCTGCAGCATCAAGGTGCAAGCGAATGCTTAAAGGTTGGAAAATTGAGAGGTGATTGATCATCATTCGGACTTAAAACGAGCCAATTTTTAAAGAATTCAAAGTTAATAATCGTGCAGGCCAAGCCAGTGGATGATGAGTGATTGATAATAAAGGGATCTCAAGTACTTGAATGAGGGAGAACACGTGACGATCCATTCCTTGTGCAGATTCGGCTTGATGACGAAAGAAACGACATTCGCCCTAAAAAGCGCCCAAGATGGGAATGATTTCAAGGATATCGATAGTAAAATATATGAAGCAGCCATGGCGTCATCAAGGGATCACGCGAACAGGCTTTTATTGGAAATCAAGAAACGTTTTCAAGTAAACGATGTTTTCCTGCCGGCATTGCACGATTTGAAGCTCATCGCCAGGTCAAGCCTTTCCTCACTGGTAAAGAGTCAAGTTTATTTCGTATACCTTTACCATGCCGATGAAATCGTGGCCCACGTGACCGACAAGCTCGGCGACATATACATTGCGAAGATCGGGGACCCGCGCATCGACCGGGATGATATCAAGGGAATTCTGGAAAATTACCTGAAAGCCACCGGTGCGAACGCATCAGCCAAGGCGATTCAAAATTGGGTCGGGCGGTACTTGAGCATCATGCGCGAGGTGAATCTCTTGATTCGCAAAAAGGCGAGCGAGTACATGCTATATTTCCTCGGCATTCAACCCGAGACCTGGGCAATCTTCACGATCGCCGCGCATTTCGCGGGTTATCCCATCGAGCAAGGCATCTTCTACAAGGCATTCCAGATCCGGCCGGCATTCGTTTCAAAGTTGCTGGAGGGAATGCGGGTTGTTAAATCCGTAACTTATAAAATCAACGGCGAGAATAACGAGACATCGCGAGTCACGCTTGAAACAAGCACGAGTAGCTTGAAGCAATGGTTGGAGGAGTACACGTGAACGAGGAAATCGCTATCAAGTTCGATGAGTACAAGACCGATCTCGAGCGCATCATCACGCGAGCCGAGCCCTTGCGCGATCCGAATATTTCTATAGTAAAAATCCCATCACGACACGTCGAAGAGGTATACAGGAAACAAGCCATCATGCTCAGGCAATTGAAAGAACTGCATCCAGATTGGGATTATAAGGTTATAAATATAGAGAAGATCTTTTATGATTTTCTCAAGAAGCGAAGATACATCGAAAAAGAGGAGTACGCGCGCAAGATGGAGAGAAAGGCACTCTCGGGTCGGATACGCGGTTCCATCGTGAAAGATCTGGTCGATCTCGTCGAGCAAGAAGTACGTGAATTGAACGAACGCAATCCAAGTCCCGCGAACGTTCCTTTACTCGTCTTGTTGAACATGCATTCGACCTACCCGTACATCGAAACGGGAGACGTGATATCTCGCATCATCAACGACAAGGGCGTGTACGTGCTCGTCCTTTATGTTCAAGACAAAGAGTCGAGTAAAGAGAACCCGGAACCATATAAGCATGCCAACTACACGGTTCACTCGTATTCTCTTATTTAATGCACAGAAAAAACAAATAAAATTACGGGGAAACAACATGCAAAAAACCACCGCGACCACGACAATCCGGGACGTGTTTACCAAGGACCGTGATCCCTTGCGAGATCTAAACTTGATCGTGAAAATATTTGACGAGTCAGAGAGATCGGTATGGACAGAGTTCGAGGAATTCGTCATAACGGAAGCATTGTTGAGGTATCTCCATCAATTTTACACTGATTTTTCCGCATCGGTCACGATGGACGAGCCGAAGATGCCATTCTGGCTTCAAGGATTCTACGGTTCGGGAAAATCCCACTTCTCGAAAGTGATCGGGTATCTTTTTCAAAACGCCCAACTGACCGATTATAAAGGCAACCACTTGAATGCCATCGAATATTTCGTGGACAATATCTTGGACAAGTTTGAAACGCCCGACGACAAGTTGAAATCGATCAAGAAAGAACTCGTCGACGGGTTGAAATTATACCCGAAGCACATCAATGCCCGTACCTTGTTTATCAACCTCTCGCCTGAATCGAAATCTGAAACGAGAGAGGAGGATTTCCTCGAATCCTTCACCAGCGCCTTGCTCAAGGGATTCAACGAGTTCTTGAAACTCTCCGAGTTCATCGAGATCGCCGAGATAGAAAAGAGCTTGATCTCCAAGGGCATCTACGATGCTTTCAAAGCCGAAGCAACCAAGGTTGGCTCGGACTCGTGGAACGAGCTCAGGAAGCAACCAGAGTGGGTCTACGAGCATTTCCCCAAGATATATGCCAAGCTTCAAGGCACCGACGAGGCTTCTGGCGTGCGCTTCCTCGAAGGAATCAAGGAAGTCAAGGCAAAACAGAAAAACATCATCTCCGTGTTGAACGAGATCAACAAGTGGGCCAAGGACAACTTGAGCGATCCCGCGAAGGGCATCACGGGAAAAATACTGATCGTGCTCGATGAAGCGGGATTCTTCTTCAGCGCGAAAGCATCACGAATCGGGGAATTGATGGCCGCAGCGGAATGGGTCAACACGCCGAAGAACGAGGCGCACGTGAACATGATCTTCAGCGCCCAGCAGACCATCCAGGAGTACTTCGCGAGGATGAGCACCACCGTCGATTACCGGACCGCGGAACAGCGGTTCAAGCACTGGACTCTCGACAAGAAAAACATAAAGACCGTGGTCGTGAAGCGATGGCTCAAGAAAGATCTCGATGCGAAAAATGCTCTCGCGAAGCTTCTTGACGACAAGTTTCACACGATCATCGACGGCACCGTGCTCGACACGTTCAAGGATCCCAACCTCGAATACGTCCGGCCGACGAGGGATGAGCTGTTCGAGACGTACCCGTTCTTGCCGTACCAGTTTCCCTTGATGATCCAGGTCACGCAGATGCTCATCGCGAAGAAAATAGTCGAGGAGCAGTATGGCGGGAAAACACGTTCCATATTATCCATGACCCGGGACGTGTTGCACAAGAAATACCGCAATTCTTCCAAGATGCACTTCATCGACGAGCCCCTTGGCATGCTCGTGACGCTGCCACAGCTCTATGACTCGCTCGTCGAGACGCTGAAGAAGAAAGACGAGGACCAGTTCCGGATCGTCGAGAACACGAAAAAATTCATCGAGGATCCGACCGTGTTCACTCCAGACGAGCTCAAGCTGCCGGTCACGTTCCAAGACGTCGCGAAGGCCGTGATGCTGCTGTCGCTCGTCGATAACATCCACGTCGACGATGCAAACATCATCAAAGCCTTGTGGTACTCGGTCGACGCCCCGAAAGCGATATTCACCGAGAAGGTGAAGAAACTCGTCTCGGAGCTCAAGAAAAAGGGGAACATCGTCTACAAGAAGATCGAAGTGGATGAACCCGATGGCTCGACACGGACCCTTGTCGAATACCGGATCCCCAGCGAGCAAGAGATCAAGTACTTCGAGAAATCCGAGCACGTGGCGGTGCCCGACGACCAAGTCCAGAAGTGGCTCGAGTCGTTTTTCGACAGGCAAGAGGGCGCTGGAAAGGATTTAATCGCTTTCATCGAGCAACAAAAACTGCCGTCCGTGATCGGGCCAGGCGGGAATGTCCATGACCTTGACAACGCCATCACGCTCAAGATAAACTGGCTCCTCGATCCCGATCTCGACGAGTTGCTCGGGAAACTCCCCGCTGACCAATACACTGTAACCATCTGCTTACTTACCGATCGCACCCTGGTGAATCACAAGGAGGGCCTTGCAAAGCTCCGGGCCAACCTCCAAGCCATGATCGCCAAGGCCGAGAAGGCAGGCAAGGGCTTGTTGATCATCACGCCGAATTTAACGAGAACCGCCGGTGACATCGCGCGTGCCGTGACCGTGCTGGGGACATCGATAAAAGAATGCATCCGGTACAAGAAAACCATCGAGCAAGTTCTTGACATGCCGGGCGACGTGCACAACAATTTCCAGCAGCGCATCAAGGACACCAGCCAGGAAATCCTCGAGATGCTGAGCGGCTGGTTCGATGGCGGGGCATTGTTTTATTCCGACAAGCAGGAACGCATCGATCACGCGAACATCAACACGAACATCGGCACGGCCATCAAGCAAGCATGGTCGAGGCTGAACATCTTCGCGTACCTCGGTCAAGTAAAGGTGTCCAAGGAACAAGTCAAGTTCTTGCTCACGTGGGATCCAAAGAGCCGCACGCAGATTCCCGCCGTGTTCAAGAGGGGGGCGAGGATCACCGCGACGATACCCTTGTTCAGCGACGCGAACGAGTTGAAACCCAACTCGTGCGACCAATACAACCGCGTGACGACGAAGTTCAAGGAATACAAGGACAAGAATCCCGAGACCGATCAGGTTCCCGGCGAGGCGCTGCTATCCGGGCTCACGGCATCCCCTTTTTCGTGGAACGAGCAAACCGTCATCGCCACTGTTGCGGCGATAGCCCGTGCCGGGGAATGGGACGTGGTGATTGGAGGCTCCGTGAAAAACACGAACGATGATGATGTCATCGGCGCATTCACGGATTGGAAAGGCAACTGCGAGAAATTCAAGAACTTGCGGTTTAAAACCGCGGAGACGATAACCCAAGATGAACTCGGCAAGGCAAACTCGATCTTGAACGATCTCTTCGCGGAACACGTCCCCCAAGGCGGCCGGGATGCCATCGATGCCAAGATCAAGGCCGTGCTCGGCGACTTGAAGACCTTGATCGTGGAAGTGAAGAATGACCTCGAGAAGCTGCCTTTTTTTGCATCGCTGGATCAAACCATCACGCTTGTCTCGCACAACATCGACAAGATCCTCGCCACGGATCGGGTCGTGGGACGCATCAAGTCGTTCATCGACGCGTTCGCGATCTTCACCACTGTCGAGGCGCAAAAGGTTGCTTTCAGCATCGCGAAGAAAACGTGCAACCGCGCCAAGGAGTTGAAGCAAGCAGACGGGTTGAAAAAATACTACCGCCTGCATGAATTCCTCGCATCCGTGCTCGCGAATTGGCTGAGCACCCAGGTGGACGCGCCCGGCACCCAGTCCGTGAGGTCTGCAAAGGATGCAGCCCTGGACCAGTTCAACGACGCTGCGATCTTGTCAGAAAGCGGGTGGACGGGGGCATGGTCGATCGCGAAGGTGGCCTGGGACACGTACTGGCAATCGTATATAACGCTCCACGGGAAGCTAGCGAGCGATATATCGGAAGGCTTGCGTCGTGTCGCCGACGAGACGCGCCGTTCGGGCAATGGCAAGAAGGTGGACACGACCAAGCTGGAGTCCGGGATATTCCCGTGCAAGGTGGACCTGGCGATACCGCCGGATGTCATCACCGTGGAGGCATTCACGTGCGCGAGCTGCAAGGCAGATTACAATGCCTTGCGCGTGTTCGAGGGCATCGTCAAGTCCGAAGTGGAACGATTGATCTCGTCCATCAAGCCGGCCCCGCCCACGGGGGCAGGTACTGGCGGGACTGGCGGGGTTGCAGGTCCAGGCGGCCACGGCGGACCTGGACCTAGCACTGGTGGAGGCTGGCCTGGTGGCGACGTGATCGTCGTCGAGCGACCCACGAAGGAGGAAAGGGACAGCTGGAAGAAATACAAGGAATTGCACGCCAAGATCGAGGGCATCCACGGGAACTTCCAGGCCCAGCAATCGTTGCACGAGAAGGACAAGGAGATCTCCGGCAAGATCGCGGCCGCGTTAGATGGCTTGAAAAAAGCACACCCGACCTTCTCGAAAAGTCACGGCTGCCCCGATGACCCGGCGTCGTGGGACATCGACGCGCAAGCATGCACGACGTGCAAGTTGACCTACGAGGCGCTCGTCGATCTCCATTCCGCAGCGACCAACGCGTGCAACACGTTCTTGAACGATTTACGGGAGGTCGGGGAGCGAATGCTCGACCAGTCTTTCGAGATCGTCGTCGACGCGGCGAACCCGGCAGCAGCGGTGTCATCGATCGAGGAAAAGATCAAGATGGTGGAAGCCGCGTTATCGGCGTTCAACCAGAACAATCCCGGCACGCACAAGAAGATCAAGGTAACGCTAACGACGGAGAAGGTCGAATGACATGGTAATCGTGGATACGGCACAAGGCACGCCCTTGCGCGAGCTCGTGGATGAATGCAAGTCATTGCTCGAAGCCGACTTCAAGCAGCAACTCGAGCACATCGGCATCAAGGAGGAGATCGATCAAATGGCGCCGCTCGACGAGATCCACGAGTACCTGGTGCTCGACACCGATGCCGAGCGGAAGGCATTCGAGGACCGACGGAAGGCGTTGCACGCGGCCATCAAGATCGAAGAGGGTGTTTGTGGCGAGGGCTGGAGCCGCGCGTTCTACTGGTTCGTGGATCGTGCCGTGTACACGTTTTTCAACCGCATCTTCGCCGTGCGGGTGCTCGAAGCCCTCGACTTGCTCAAGGAATCGACGCTCGTGCCGCAAGAGGACCTGGGCAACCTGTCCGCACGCATGAAGCGCATCCAGGAGCATTTTCCTGCCGAGATGGCGCGGTGGAACGAGCTCGTGCTGCGGGACGCCTTCGCCGAGATCAGCAAGGAGGTGAACATCCTCTTCGACGAGGCCGATGCCGCCGCGAGCTTGTGGCCGGCCAGCACGACCATCGACAAGGTCATCCAGGCCCTCAACACCCTGGATCCCGCCGTGTACAAGGCCGAGGACTGCATCGGCTGGTTCTACCACTACTACGTGCTCAAGAACCGCAAGGAACACAAGACCATGAGCTCGCACGGGTCAAAGTCGCCCGCCAACCCCTATTACCTGTCCATCCTGAACACGGTGTACACGCCGCGGTGGATGGTGCGGGTGCTGGTCGACAACTCGCTCGGGCATTGGTGGCAAGACATGCGCCCGGGCTCTACGATCTTCTCGGGATCGCCATTCTTCATCACGAAGGTGCCCGTGAAGCTCGAGCATCCCACGACCGAGCCATCCAAGCTCCGCATCCTCGACCCCGCTTGTGGTTCCGGCAATTTCCTCGTCTACACCTTCGGGAAGCTCTTCGAGATCTACCGGGAATTCTACCCGGGCTGGTCATGCTCCAAGATCGTGCGGGCGATATTGCGGCTGAACTTGTTCGGCATCGACATTAACCGCCGGCCAGCGCAGCTCGCGGCGCTCGCCCTGTACATCGCGGCCAAGACCACGCTGAAGCGACACGCGCCCGCCGAGCTCGCGTCGTTCACGATGCCGCCCGTGAACATCATCTGCTGCGACATCCGCATCCCGCACGACAAGAACCGCGTGCTCTTCCTCCAGCAATTCGAGGATGACCGCATCCGGAAGGTCATGAAGGATGTCGTGGAGCAATTCGACAACGCGGATCAACTGGGTTCTCTCATCGACATCAGGTCGCTGCAGAAGGAAATTAACGAGATATACAAGCAAGACAAGAAGGAGCAGAAAGCGAAGGCATCGAACCTCGATCGATTCCTGTCGAACGATGCCGCCGACACGACGGGCATGGACGAGCCATTGAACCTCGTCGAGATCATCGACACCCAGATCCTGGACAAGCAGCAGCAGAACATCGGGCTCCAGCTGTTCGGCCACCAGGCCAAGAACGCCGCGTCCCTTGCCCAGATCTTGATGCAAAAATTCGACGTGATCATGGGAAATCCCCCGTTCGGGCTATCGATGGACATCACGAAAGACAAGTTGAGAAAATTCTATCCACACACGTATGGGGACTTGGTATCTGCCTTTATAGATCAAGCGCATCGATTGCTAAAGGAAACAGGTCACATCGCAATGGTTACTGATTTCTCCTTCATGCATCTACCAAAATTCGAAAAATTCAGAGCTAATCTGCTATTGCCTAAGTTGTATATTCAATACCTCTTAGTCACAGGACTTGCGGCCCTTCCAGATGCTCGGAACGTACCGGTCTTATTTATCCTGAGAAAATCAAAGATCGAGGAAGGAAATGAAGGCCTTTATCGATATGTAGAATATAGTTCAAGCCAACAATTCGTCATGGATGTGTATGTGAGAGAAATACTGGAAGCAATCAGGATCGTGAACGCGTGGACAGGCGACGACAAGCCCCCGAAGGGCTGGAACCGCATCGACCAGGCCGAGTTCCTGAACCTGCCCCGCAGCGTCATCGACCTGAACGTCGCCAGGAAATTCAAGCCGCTCATTGAATTCTTCACAAGATTTCCCCCTTTAGATGCAAACCAAGTTAAGAACTCCAACTGGAGCTCTCAAATATCAAAAATGTTCTTTGGATTTAATACGGGAAATGATAATGAATTTCTGAAAAACTGGTTTGAAGTCCATTCAAAACGGATTAGAAAGGCTGAACCAGTCCAAAGTATTGATGAATTGATGGAATCAATAGATCAACCGTTCGTTCCAGCCACAAAAGGAGGGGGTGATCTAAGATATTATCTAACTAATGGTTATATTATGTGGTGGGATAAGAGAGCGGTTGAAAAAATAAAGACATACGATGGTTCTGCTATAAGGAATATCTCTTATATTGGGACTTCTGATGTTATCTATATTCGTGTCTCTGGAAAGGCTCGGGGAAGGGCAAATGTAGTTCCAAAAGGACTTTTTAATATTGGAGAAAGTTTAGGAATTGTTCTTCCAAATATCAAGGGAATGAATAAGTTTTTTATTGCAGGTTATTTAAATTCAAAGTTTGGGGCTTTTTTTGCCCGTTTACAAACAAAAGACCGAAAATGGCAATTGGGTACTATCGCAAGAATTCCTATTCCACAAGAACTCGACCAACAAGAAGCAACTCATATATCTCAGTTATCTAAAGAATCATTTGAATTGAGACGGGAGTGGGATACGGGATATCCAATGTCTCCTGTTTTTTCTGAATCATTAATCGACAAAGTAATCCAAGATAATACTACGGTTATAGATTTGGGAGTGCCGAAAACTGGCCATCCCTTCTGTGATGAGTACCAGCCTTGCGAGAGCGAATCGGCGAGGGCCATCAACAAGATCACGGTGAAAAAGGAAGATGCCACGATGAAGGCGCTCCTCGATGCGGTGGAGCGGCGGTTCGATCTCCTCACGAGGCGGCTGGACGAGATCGACGACGAGATCAACAAGATCCTCTACCAGCTCATCGACGAGGACACGGCCAGGGCCTTGGACGAGTACTACGACACGTTCGTCGGGCAGATGGGCTGGCGAGCCGACCGCGACATGTGGCTCAAGGACTTCATCATGGCAAACCTGATGGACATCGTCAAGGGCACGCCCCGTGGCATCATTCCCTTGCACTCGTTCAAGGAGGGCGAGAAGGGCTTGCACGATGCATTCGTCGATCTCATGTGCAAGAACCTCGACCGGGATGCCATCACGATACAGCCCATCTTGAAGGAACTCGAGGACCTGCTCGGGAAGGACATGAAACGCTGGATCGCCGAGGAATTCTTTTTTTACCACTGCCAGCGCTTCGGCGGCCGCCCCATCATCTGGCACCTGTGTTCCCGGTCGGCATCGGGCAAGGAAAACGCCCTCGACCTCTTCGTCGATTACCACCGGATCACCGAGAACACGCTGCCCAACATCCGGGTCGATTACATCGAGCCGCTCCTCAGGATCTACGAGCGCCGGCGGGCGACGGGCACGCTCCCCGCCGACGACGTGCCCAAGTGCGACGAGCTGGAGGACATGATCAAGGCCTTCACCGCGCTCGAAGCGGGCTACCCGGAAATTCCAAACCCCAATTCGCTCACGGGCAAGAAGGCCGCCAAGGGCAAGGGCGACGACAAGACGTGGGCGTGGGTCTTCGGCGAGGGCGCCAAGGTGATCAAGGCCGGCTACAAGCCCGATCATTTCCTCGGAGTGCTGGTGAACATCATTCCCTTGTGCATCGACTTGCCACCGGACGTGCAAGCCAGGTTCCCGGTCAAGTACTGGTCCATCTTCCCGAGGGGCACGCTCAAGCACGTGCTCAAGAAACTCGACGCGCTTGACCAGCTTCGGCAGGTCACGATCAAGCCCGGCGTGGACGAGGCGCGGGAAGAGAACAGCGGCGATGGAGGCGAGGACGGGGAAAATGACGATGCAGGCGGAGGCGACGATGATGGAAACAACGGCACGGGTGGCAGCGATGCCGGTGATGAGGACATCGCTGGCGATGAAGCAGATACGACGGACGAGTGACCATGGCCAGGACGACCCTTGATCAAGAGACGGTTGGCGAGCGCCTCGTGTCGTGGTTTTTCGACGACAATGATCGCCCGTTCACTATCATCTACGACATTTCAAACGTGCTTGGTGATTTCTTTCGCGAGCATGATGGCAAGCAAGCGGGCTTCCGGGTGCTCTCGATCGACGCCGCCCCGTCCCCGGCCGAGCTCGTCGATCGCGAGCAGGTCGTCAACGATTTCGACGAGGGCTCCGGCTGGTACCGACACAAGTGGATCATCCACGTGCACGGCAAGCACGCGCCCGACGTGGAAAAAACCGCCACGTTTTATTACTACAATCACATCGGCGAGGGGTTCCAGATCGCCAACATCCTGGATTTGCTCGTGAAGGTCGATGCGATAAAATCGCAAGGCTCGATTCCCCTCTTTGATGAGAACCCGGGCATGAACCGCGCAGCGATCAAGTTCTTGCTCGATATCCCCCTGCCAGCAATCGCTACCGACAGCGGCGAGTTCAGGGAGCCGCTCGCGTGGCTGGTCTCGATCACGTGCGACACGGGCCTCAACCCGTCAGCCATCGCGGACTCGCCCGCATGGACGGAAATAGCGAATGCCCGTGTTCCTTGCACGCACGAGGTCGTCTTGCTCGATTTCGTCTACCGCGTGAACCCGGCGAACCCGTGTCATCTCGATGAGAGGGGCGCGAGCACGGTCAACCGTTTCTTGAAGGTACTCCTCGATACATGGAACATCAAGGACGTGCCGCTCGCGGAGGATTGGTTCGAGAACCTTTCACGCGTCATCCGGTTCGTCTTTCTCAACGGCAAGCCCCCGGCATCACAACGCCCGCAAGAACCGAGGCGCGGAGGCAGCACGCTCGATGCCTTCATCGCGCCCGCGCCCAGGTTAGATGCGCCCGACACCCTTCCCGAGGCTACATTGCAACCCTTGCGTGCCCTCCTCGCGGACTGGACGGGCAGCGATGATGGAACCTTGGTGCAGCGCTTCAAGCATTGGGCGTTCCTGGCGAGAAAACAGCAGCCATCCCCAGCCATCGACGCTGTCACGATGCAGGACGTGGCAGCATCTGCCTTCGCGTTCACGGGCACGGTCGACATCGCGCTGGCACGGCACTTGATCGAGCAACAACGTTCCGAGAAGCGCGATGCTGCCACGTGGGCCGAGCTCGTGGACGGCGTCATCAAGAAGCGGGAGAAGCTGTGGAAAAAGGCCGCGCGATCCTGGTGGTCGCAGCGGGGCTTGTTTTTCACGCCGTTCGGAGTCCACGACATGACGATGGAGCGCTTCTGGCAGCTCGTCAAGGACATGGGAACCTTTCTATCGCTGACGATTCCGCCCGGTGCCACGTGGGAACGGGTATCCGCGCTCGCGTGGGATAGCGAGAAACTGCACTTGTCGATGATCGACCCGATTTTCAAGTATATATTCGACAAGGAAGACTGCTTCGCGCCCTTCCTGGCGATCATGAAACGGATCGACGACGCATATCAAGAACTCGACAAGCAATTCAACGCGCTCTTCACGGCGCATTTTTCCCGCGCCATCAAGAAAAACGAGTACAAGAAAGCGGCCTGCATCCAAGAAACGATCTGGAAAACATCGATCGATGCCATCGACCGGGACAACCCGATCGCTTTCGTCTTTTGCGATGCGCTCCGCAAGGATCTCGCCGCGGACGTGATGGCCGCCTTGGGACAGCTCTTCGATGATAACAAGGCCGGCATCATCGATGGCTCGGTCAAGGTTGATCCCGTCGATGTTGAAGGCATCGTGCCCAGCATCACGAACCTCGGGTGGAGCCGGGTCCTCCAGCACGAGAGCACGATCAAGGTTCGCTTGTCCGGCGATGACTTGATCTCGGGTATAGATGAAGGCAGCGAGACAAAATTCCTCAACGACCCGAAGGCAAGGGAATCGCGGATCGCTAATATTTTCACGAGCAACGGGAAGCATGTCCTCGTGCACCACGTGGATCCCGCAAACCTCGAGGAAGGCCTCGACGCGTATCGCGAGAAACGCGATCGTGAAGACCGGCCGGCCATCGCCGTCGCGTGGTACGAGAAGTTTGACGATCACGACTTCACCGTCGAGAAACTCGCTAATGAAAGGGCAGCGCTCGTCGCCGAGGTCGCGAAGCTGGTCTTCAAGATGCACGAGTCGGGTATCAAGACCGTTCACGTGCTCGTGGATCACGGTTTCATGTTCACGGAGAATGCCCGGGTCCTCGATAAAATCCCGGACGGGAAGCTGCACAAGCGCCATTGCATCTCGCCCCACGTTTTTCCGGACAACGAGCGTGCACGCTATGCTGATTGGACGATCATTCCCGTCGACGATCTCCCGTTCATCCCCGAATCATCGAGCCCGGACATCAGCTCGATCCTGCTACCTAAAGAGAACCGCCTCTTCAAGAAAGCCCGAGCCGACGGGTTGTTTTACATCCATGGCGGGTTGAGCTTCCAGGAATGCGACTTGCGACATTTCACGAGCCATTGCGAGTTCAAGCCAGCCGTCGGCATCGAGTACTTCGAGCCCCACGAGCACGAGTCCATAGAGATCGGGGGCCAGAAGCGGTATTATCTCAAGGAGATGGGCTCTTCAAAATACTTGCAACTCCAGCTGCAAATCAAGAAAAAGCGGGGCGACGAGCAGCTGCGCCCGCTCACGTTCAAGGTGACATGCGACGACTCGCGGGTCACCATCGACAACAACAAGGAGATGACCGTGCAATCCGGTGCCACGCGAAATTTCAAGCTCAGCTTCGACAAGAATGTTCACTTGCAAGAGTTGACCGTGTGCATAAAAACCCCGGACAACGAGGTCATGAAAAAAGTGGTTGTTCGCGTCGAGGAGCCATCGATTTACGGCCCGGGAGAATTATTCTAGCACGACGTGGTGAAAAATGGTGGATCTCGGAGAAATTTCCAATAATAGAAAGAACACAAAATAATGTGAAAATCATGCAACTCGATGATCTCGATACAAAATTGCTGCGCCACTTCCCCGGCATGGTCGTGCGCAAGGACCTCGCGACCAAGCTCAAGGGCGCCTACGCGGTTCCGACCTACGTCCTCGAATTCCTCCTCGGCAAGTACTGCTCCAACCCGGACGAGGACGTCATCAACGCCGGCGTTGCGAAAGTGAAGCAAACACTTGAAGAGCATTATCTCAATCCAGAAAAAACAGAAGTTGTCAAATCAAAGATCAAGGAGCTCGGCACGTACAAGGTGCTAGACCGGCTCAACATTCGCTTGGTCCCCTCCGAGGATAAATACTGGGGGCAACTGTCGAGTTTAAATCTAGATTATCTACACGTTAGTGACGAGCTGGTAAGAAAGAACGAGCGCATGTTGCTGGACGGCGTCTGGGGCATCATTGAAATCGGTTATGATTCCACTCTGTCGAGAAAGGGGAATGTAGAGCCGTTTTTCTTGAAACAATTCCAACCGGTCCAGTTGAGCACACATCTCGTTGACAAGATCATCGAGGCAAGGAAGGACTTCACCAGGGACGAGTGGCTGTTCGTGCTCATGCGATCCATCGGATTGGAGCCCACGTCGTTCACCCAGAGGCAGCAGATGCTCCTCATCGCGAGGCTCGTCGCGTTCGTGGAACGAAACATCAATTTCGTGGAATTCGGCCCGAGATCGACGGGAAAATCCTTCTGCTATCGCGAATTGTCCCCGCACGCGCTCTTGATCAGCGGGGGGCAAGCATCAATCGCCAACCTTTTCGTGTCAAACGTGGGTTCGGGTAAACCCGGTCTTGTCACTTTTTTCGACCTGGTCGCGTTCGACGAGGTCGCGGGGTTGAGCAAGTACGCTGATTCGACGGCGCTGCAAATCTTCAAGGATTACATGGAATCCGGCTCTTTTTCACGTGGCAAAGGAAAAGGCGTGTACACGGGCAAGGCATCGCTCGCTTTCGTCGGCAACATGGACGTCGACATCCAGACCGCCATCCAGCATGCACACTTGTTCATTCCCTTCCCGCCCGAGATGCAAGACCTGGCGTTCCTGGACCGGTTTCACATCTACTTGCCAGGCTGGGAGTTGCCGCGGTTCAAGCCGGAGATGTTCACGCGGAATTTCGGGTTCATCGTGGACTTGATGGCCGAGTTTTTCCAAGCGATGCGCGACAAGTCGTTCCATGCACAGATCGAAGAAAAGATCAAGTGGGGCCCCGAGCTTGACCAGCGGGATCAAGTGCGCGTTCGCGCAGTCACGTCTGGATTGCTCAAGCTCCTGTATCCGGATGGCACGTTCACGGCCGACCAGCTAAAGGAATGCGTCGAGCTGGCCCTCGAAATGCGACGACGGGTGAAGGAACAGCTGCGGAAGATGGGGTCTGTCGAGTTCCGCAAGACCAATTTCTCCTACATCATGAAAGAAACGAGACAAGAAACGTTCGTGGAGACGCCGGAACTCGCCCTTGCAAAGCAATATTCTCCTCTCGGGGAGGAAGTGGAAGCTGGTATCGGTTTCACGTTGGGCTTGAACGAGCTCGGGCGATATACCTTGTATCGCGTGGAAGTGGGCCTGCGGAAGGGCCGGGGTTCTTGGAATGCTACGGGACTTGCCGGGAAACCTATAAAGGAGGCACTCACGACGGTGCGGGATTTCTTGAAGGCAAACTTGAAACATATTAGCCCGAAGATCGAGGAGCACGACATCCAGAACTACGACGTGCACGTGCAGATCGTGGACTTGATGAAGGCGCACCAAGGTTCGCAGACGGGATTGGGATTCTTCATCACGGTACTTTCTGCCTTCACGAAAATACCGTTAAAACCCAAGCTCGCCATTGTCGGCGAAATGACCATCAGCGGCGCGTTGATCCCCATCCAGAACCTTGCAGAGATCATCTTGATCGGGAAGGAAAACGGTGCTCAAATCATCCTGCTTCCCGATAACTCGGAACCACTGCTCACTCAAGTTCCTAGCGATATTCTGGAAAACGTGGATGTGAAGTTCTATAAGGATCCGATCGATGCTTGGAACTTGTCAAAATCAAATCAACAAGTATAGAAAGGTTGAATCCATGAAAATACCAGTCTTCAACGATGAAGTTCAATATTCTGATTATAAAGATGATATTGATAATCTGATCGATGAAATCGGAACCCAATTATCATCGATAATGAAACCAGAATTAATCAAAGATACTTTTTGGAAAATTGTTAACGGCCAATTAAAGGAAAGTGAATTAAGTACACAAACATATCTCTTGATGAATTGTATCTTCCTTAAGGTAAATTTAGGAATTCAAGTCGTACAGAAACGAATACCCGCTTACATGGTTCATCTATTCGATAATTATTTAAAATATCTGGCAGATCAATTCTTCACTCCCTTTTTTAATGATCTCTCACCTGATTTCAAATTTAATGTCCCAAGACTATTTCCAGGGGATAAACAACTTGAATCCATGTATAAAGTCTTGAATACTAGAGAAATCACACAACTTATCAAAAAATCTGTGGACACCGGCGTTTCGATTGCAGCTTTTCTTCCAGACCTAGATGTGGAATTAAAAAACCTCTATAACATAATAGAGAAATATACTTTGATACTGGGTGAGGAGATCGGGCGGATCGAAGGAAAACAATACACGAATTATAACGACGTTTTCCAGCTGAGATATAACTCTAAAGATGATACAAGTAGAACACCCAGAAAATACCAACATGGGTCAAGTGGCGAGAATCTAAATGACTTGTTATTAGAATTCAAAATTATTAAGAACGCAATTGGATCGCATTCGAGTTACGAAATAATCGATGAAGACCGCGTTAAAATTATCGATGTGGATACGAAAAAAAGCACGAGAGGGAGTAAGATATACACAAAGAAGGATTTATTTCTAAAATATTTTGAATTGAGTTTACTGGTTCAAGCAATCGTTTGCGTTTCAAGTTATTTCCTAGCTATCGCAATTCAAAAGCATAAGAACTTGGCAAAGAAATAAATTAAATCTTGTTTCGGGATAAACTTGGTCCTCAAGAATATTTTTGGAAAAAAGCCAATGCTCGCAATAATAGGAAATGCGGGTGATATTTCAGAAGATCTCATCAAATTAGCAGCAGATGTTGGAAGGATCGCAGTAGATGCCGGCTTCCGAGTTATCTGCGGCGGATTAGATGGTGTGATGGAAGCGGCATGTAATGGCGCGAAACATTCAACTAAATACACTGAAGGGGACATAATCGGCATTTTACCGGGTTATGATAGAAAAGTTGCAAATGACTTTTTAGATATTATTATCCCGACGGGCCTTGAATTAGGCAGAAACATAATACTCGTCGCATCATCTGACGTGATCATCTCGATCGGCGGAAAGGCAGGCACGCTTAGCGAAATCGCCCTCGCGTGGCAATTGAAGAAACCTATTATCGCGTTAGAGCCAAGTGGCGGATGGTCGGGAAAGCTAGCTGGAACGGCTCTCGACGACCGGCGGGACGATACCATCATCACCGCGAAGGATCCAGATGAAGCCATACGATTGGCTATCGAAATCGTCAAAGAAGGCAGGCCCGAGCCGGGAATAGTTGGTAAGAAATGGAGGGTGGGAAAAGCGTGAAATTTCTCGTGACACTAGGTGATTTTAACGACGAGGGCAGCGGGCGACTCGTCGTCATCGACACGATCACGAGGGAAATGAACCAAGTCGTACACTTCGTCCCGCCCCCGTACCTTCGTTCCCAAGGAAAGGGTTTCACGGGCACCGTATGGCTGGGAAAACCAGGGGAACCAGGCCTGGAAGTCTCCCTCGCGCACGACCTGGTAGAGCTCTTGCACGTTCTGGCGGATTTGCGATGCTGCAGCCCCGAACACCAGTTCAGGATTGACAGGTTCGACGTCACCTATGTCGTACTTTGCCCGCGTAAACAAGTCAAAGATGCTGCGTTTCCCCCCGAAATCAGCCGCTGCCCAACCAGTCGCCGTTTTTACCATAAATAGACCATTTTTTCAAGCATATACATGGCTTGCTTCAAATCATTATCTCCACATTCCTTTATATGGGTTAATTTATTAACAACTCTTCCCCGTTAATTCCTACTTAACCAATATTCCCTATCACTGCGGGGGAAGTAATCGTGAATTTTGTTGGGTTCAATAAAAATAAGTAACCTGTTCTATCTTGTTGGATATCAACACAATCGCCCAAGATCCTAAATATATCATTCATTGCATTGAAATCATAATAAAAGTCATTCAATTTAACACAAATTCCTTGAATATCCTTGATT
Organism: Candidatus Sigynarchaeum calidifontis; assembly: GCA_030587475.1. GTDB lineage: Archaea > Asgardarchaeota > Lokiarchaeia > Sigyniarchaeales > Sigyniarchaeaceae > Sigyniarchaeum > Sigyniarchaeum tengchongense. Next base: position 1,512 of record JAUQYZ010000218.1, on the reverse strand, counting down.
ACACGCTTTTCGAAATCTTGCCGTTTAAATCCATCTTGTGTATAGATGAATTCAACGCAAATATTTAACCGATCTAATAATTCCTTGATTAATCCTTTATATCCAATAATTATCGTATGGTCTTTATTTAGAAAACATCCTGGAAATAAAAACGTGTTCCAATCAGCTCCAAGCATCTCTCTCCAATCTTGGGCAGAAGGGTTACTCGAATAGAATGGTTTTAATTTCCTAATCAATGAAAGACGATCTAAGTTGCTTCGCCCTTGAATATCATGATATCGAGCATACTCCCTTAATGTCGTTAGGGAACATGTTTCGAGGTATGGTCTGGATGCTGGTTCACGAATTTCATTAGATGGTAAAGTTGCATTTGAAATATCTACGGATCGATGTTTTCTGATTTGTAGTTTGGAAATCTGGTCGAGATAATCGTTAGAATTTTTAGACGCTTGGTTTAAACTACGGCCACTGTCATTTTTGCTAAAAAATTGATCGAGGAGAGTGGTTTGCTTGTAATGATCCTTTAGGCTCTTCATTTTTTTTTTCGTCGGCTCTATTCTTTCCTATAATCTGCCTTCTTATTGAGATCATTGACTAGCCTTATCAATACTACAAGATCTCCAAGTTTTTAGATTATTTAAATGCCATTGAGAACCATTTAATAATTCACGCCTTGAATCATCAATTACGGAATTATAGAGGACGAAATCAAATTATATTCACATATATAAGGGGCACGATTTTTGAAATGAACCAGACACCTTCTGGAAAGAATCCTTCAGCTTTTATTATATGAAAATGCGTGCTATTGGAGGATTGAATAACTTAAATCGAAAACATCCTACATCTATCCTTGATCGTTTCTTCTTCTGTTAAGACCTATATTTATATAAAGATAGAATGTTCTATTGAATACTGAACTACGAGTATATCGGTGAGAATGATAGAAAATCTTGTTAAATTTTATAACAGTTATTTTGTTGAATACTGGTTGATTAAGGTAGAGATGCTCTGGAAGCAATTGGAAGAGATTGATACTTTTGGTAAAAAGTTGCAGGAGAATCCACATTTGAAGGATATTGCCTAAGAAGGCAATATCTCGTTGTTAAAACACGAGTATTCAAATGGAACACGGAAGAACAAAGGTATTGTTGCTTGTTCTAAGCATCCTACAGAATTCTGTGATGAGAGATGGCATCTCAATTTGGAATTTTGATTCGATGTGTCAAGATGGCCGGTTTAAAGAATTATTATAATGATATGGGGGTTTCCCGACGTATAATGATGCTGTCTAACGACCCATTCCGTGACGTCATGAAAGTTAAATAGAATGGATTGCACGTGATCGCTCGAGAAACATGCCCGTTCCCAATAAAATTGCATATATTCCACCCGATCACGTCCAACAACTCTTGAAGCAGCTTGAAATTGTCAAGAACGAATGTATCTCATGCGCTCAAGGAGTTCTCGATGCCACGAAAGAACATGTATCCGTGACGCGCATGACACAAT
>JAUQYZ010000216.1 GCA_030587475.1 Candidatus Sigynarchaeum calidifontis | reverse complement strand
TGGGCCGGTATTCGGTGGTGTCATGTCATATTTAAGACGTAACAATTCCAAGATTGCGATAGACTGTGGGGATTGGCTAAATCGCTTTGCTTTGTCGAGCACAGGCCGGCATAATCCGAATATCCCCTCGATGGTATTCGTGTTCGATAGCCACGGGGGACAAATCGCCTCGAAGTCTTGCTTACTCGTCGCATGCACGTTCGGGTTCTGATCCAGAAAGCGCATAATCTTGCCGGCGATGTCCAAACTCGATCTGCCGAGAACGTTGGCTAATCGCGCCCGTTCGGCGTCAAACCGCGCCCAAGGGGTATCGAGCAGGCGCTTGAATGCTGCCACGAGTCTCGCAGATTGGAGCGATACTTGCTTTTTCTCCCAGTATGTCGTCCGTAGAGTCTCCACTTCGGGCGTCCGCTTGGCGATCTTGGCTTGCTTGTTCTCGATCGTTTTACGCCTGCTCCGTGCCTTGGCGCGGTCGATCTCAAGTCGATTCTTGAACCACGTGCGCTTTACAGTCCAGACCGCTTTTTTGGCGTATTTCTTGATGCCTTGCTGCCGGTAATACGCGTCGCGAGCAGCGATCGTCTTTGCCAATCGCCCTTCGTCCCGTTCGAGGCATCGTTTCTTCAGGTGCAGCTCGTGTTGGAGCTGTTCGAGGTCTTGGGCTGCATCTTGCCACCGCTCGAATGCGACTCTTGCGGCGGCATTGATCGGGTCGAGATCCCGGAGAAACACACGATACGCGTGGACGTGGCAGAACAAGTGCACCACCCCGTCGAAGATCGTCGGGATCATGTTCTTGTACGCTGGAAGGCCATCGGTGATGACGAGTTCGAGCAGATCAATGGTCTCGGCTATTGACCCAAGCACGAATGCGATCGTCTCCGCACTCCGGTCTTTTAATTGCACGAGTAATAGCAAATAATGACTCTCCTTATCGGTGATCCCTAGAAAACAGGTATTCCGTCCTTGGAATATCTCGTCGATCTCGATCACCCTGAAGTGCCCCCTGACCTTGGAATCATAGATCCCGTTCAAGTGGCGAGCCCGCTCACCTGCTTCGATGATCACGTCGGCAATGTAATTTCGAGATATGTCCACGCCATAGATGCGCTTGACATGGTTCTTGATCTCGAAATATGACAAACAATCGAGTTTGAGGTCGACGATCAGCCGCTTGAGGTGCACGTCGCCCGTGAGCACGTCACGGCGAGAGGGACATGTTAATGGCGTGGTAGGAACGTTTAAAAAGTTGGCCGGGATGGATGCATTGAGGGTTTCCATTCATTGATTCCTCCTCCTCGGTGGATCAAGGAGTATGGTTGGCGCCTATTCCTTGGAAGCCCTCATTCTTCTTCGAACACCTTCGTTGAGAGAGATCGTTATTTCCTATTTTTAAAATATTTTACCACTTAGGACGGTATTGTTATCGCTTTCAAATGAAGCCCGGGGATAAGCCGAACGGGAAAAAGTCATAAACGGCCCAAATAGGCGAAAGTGGCTGCGAGCGGTGAGGCTCGGCGACATCACGGGAGAACCCGAGGGCACCCCTCGTCGTCTATGTGAAATGCCGTCACACGCCTTCGGGATGGCATGAAAAATCCAGCTAACCACTGATCGACCGTATTCATTGTAGAGATAAATAGGAGATAGACAAAAAGAATGATCATATGACGGAAAAATATTTCGATAGAGAAGCAGCCGCAGAAATTCCGGAGGCGATTTGAGAATGGCAAGGACAGGGATCAAGGATCGCGTCGCGATCATCGGCGCGGGTTACACGAAGTTCGGCGAGCGGTGGGACAAGGGCGTCGAGGACCTGCTCGTCGAAGCATGCGGCGAAGCGTTCAAGGACGCGGGAATCAAGAAGACGGACATCCAGGCTGGCTGGGCGGGCATCCAATACTGGTTCACCGGCCTCTCGGGCGCCACCCTGGCAGACGGCATCAAGCTCTACGGCATCCCCATGACCCACGTGGAGAATTACTGCGCGTCGGGCATGGATGCGTTCCGCAACGCGTGCTATGCGGTCGCGTCGGGCGTGAACGACCTCGTGCTCGCGTGCGGCGTCGAAAAGCTCACGGATCAAACCGGAACGGGCTTGCCCGGCTTCACTGAACTCGGGCACCCGGTACTCCCCCTCCCGTCGGCGCCGGCGATGTTCGGCATGGCCGCGTGGCGGTGCATGCACGAGTACGGCTGGACCAAGGAGGACCTTGCTCGCGTGGCGGTCAAGAACCACTCCAACGGCGCGGCGCATCCGAAAGCACACTTCCGCAACCCCGTCACCATCGAGGAGGTCATGCGAGCGCCCATGATCGCCGACCCGCTTGGCCGTTATGACTGCTGTGCCATGAGCGACGGCTCGGCGGCCCTCGTGCTCACGACACCCGAGCTCGCCCCGAGCTACGTGAAGAACGGGAACTACGTGGTCGTGAAGGCAAATGCCATCGCAACGTATTCCAACACGCCCTGGTACGTGCCATCGTTCCCGTTCACGAAATTTTGGAGCACGATAGATGCAGCGAAGCTCGCCTACAAGGAAGCCGGCGTGACAGACCCGCGGAAGGAGATCTCGCTGGCCGAGGTGCACGACTGCTTCACGATCACGGAACTCGTCAACTGCGAGGATCTCGGCTTCTGCGACCGCGGCAAGGCGCCCGAGGAGCTCAAGAAGGGAACCTTCAACTGGGATGGCCGGACCCCCGTGAACGCATCGGGTGGCTTGAAATGCTTCGGGCACCCGATCGGCGCGACAGGTTGCCGCATGCTCGTCGAGCTGACAAAGCAGCTGCGCGGCATCGCAGACGGCAAGCAAGTGAAGGATCCGCAGCTCGGCCTTGCTCATAATTTAGGGGGAGCGTTCACGGTCGCAGCAGTGACGATCCTCGGGAAGCCTAAATAAGCCTCTTTCTTTAAAAACCTTTTCTTGAGAAACTCCTCGTAAACGAGGAGCAATCCAAGGAATACCTTCATTTTTTTTGAATTTACTCTTGGATCTTTGAATTTTGTAGAGCGTCCACGGGTGAGAACTTTTAATCCTCAGATAATCATCATTCTTTCACGAGGAATCTCCCCAAGTTGAATGCGGGGTTTCGATCATGAGCATGGTGATAGAAACTGAAAAATGGGTGTATCACCCGGGTGACGTCGTCCGGGGGTACGTGCACGTGGTCTTCGACAAGCCAATCAAGGTCCGGGGCATCTACGTTAGCTTCGAGGGCCGGGAGCACGCGGCCGTCACTCGTGGGTCGGGAAAGAACCGGCACACGTATATCCAAAACGTGATGATCGTCCAGGACACGATCAACGTGTGTAGCCCGGGCGAAGATGGCACGGTTGGTCCATGCGACGTGCAGTACCCGTTCGATTTCCGGATCCCCGTTGCTGCGATGCCGACCCTGGACAGCCCCTTCGAGTACAATCTTTCCGGGGAAGCGCTCTCCAAGGGCATCGGGCACACGGTGCCATCGCGACTCAACGGCTACATCCGGTACATGATTCACGCGAAGGTCGACCGCCCGTTCGCGATTGATATCAATGCGAAACAGTTCGTTTCGGTGAAAATCCCTCCACGGAGCGACGTTTCAATCCAGCCGGTTTCATTCACCTCGCATGATGATCGCGAACAACTGCGCGTCGATATCACGATCAACAAGAATATCTACGCCCCCGGCGAGGTCGTGACTGGTGAGGCCATGTTCCAGCGGAATCCCCAGAAGGCCGTGCGCGCGGTGGAGGTGATTTTAAAGTTCTTGGTCTCGATCACGGCGCAAGGACGTACCGACGTGTACAAGCAGTTTGCGGACGATATACGGTTCCCCGTCGAGCCGGGCACCGAAAGCATGCAAGGTGTCTTCTCCCTGGCCACCTTCACTGGCGGGCCTATCTCTGTACCCGGGCATATCGTGAAGCTGGAATGGATCGTCGAGGTAAAGGTCGACTTGCCCGGCAAGATCGACAAGCACGTGTACGTTCCTGTCTGGGTCATTCCATTAACAAGCGAAATCTCTCTCTCGGGTGGCCAGGCCTTCGCGGTGCAAGGCATAGGCTGGCATATCGAGCAAGGGAATCCCGCCGAGACGGAAAGCGGCGAGAGCTCGTGGCAAATCGATGCAGACGTGGATACTCCTCCTTCCGAACCAGATTCCAATCCCGAGGAGGACGCCTTCTGGGAAAGGGAACCGTGATCGGGCCTCGCTCGCGCAGCCCCGCTCCGTTGAAAAACCTTGAGGTCGACATCCAGAGCGGGTATTTCCATTATACTATCCAAGACTCGTCGCGAAGGTCAGACCATGTCCCTCAATGATTTTTTCGGAATGGCGGAACCCGAACGGTTCGCCGATGGCAAATCATACATGATCGGGGCGTTCGCCAACGTCGGCGCGGTGGAGACGGGCGATGGCCTCGTGCTGTTCGACATCGGTTCCGAGATGGCCGGTGAACGTATTTTCCGCCACTTGCGCGGGATCACGAAGGCACCTGTACACACCATCGTGCTCAGCCACGGCCACTTCGATCACTGCTTCGGCCACCAGCCATTCCTCGCGGAGATTGCTGAAAAAGGGTGGCGGGCACCCGAAATCATCGCGCATCAACTCCTCCCCGCGCGTTTCGAGAAATACCGCATGCTCGACAGCTATCACCAGTGGATAAACGGGATGCAGTTCTCGTCCGTGCTGTTCGCGCGGCGGAAGGGCCCCGTCTCGACGAAATCCTTGCTCGTGCCGACGAGGCTTGTCCGCGAGGAAGAAACATGCGAGTTCGAGGTCGGCGGTCGGCAGTTCGTGGTGCGCGCGGAGCGCGGCGAGACCGACGACGCGGTCTGGACGTGGGTGCCTTCCACCAGGACAATCTTCGCGGGAGACCTGTTCATTTCCAGCTTCCCGAACGTTGGCAATCCATACAAGGTCCAGCGGTATCCGAAGCACTGGGCCGCCGCGCTGGAGCACATGATGGAAAAGGCGCCGGAATATCTCGTGCCTGGCCATGGGCGGCTGATAAGCGGGGCTACCAAGGTGAAGGAAGCGCTCTCCATGACCGCCCGGGCGCTTCACTTCGTGCACGACGAGGTCGTCAAGCGGCTCAACGAGGGGAAATGGTTCGAGGACATCTATCACGAGGTGCTCGCGGCGTATCCAGACGAGTTCAAGCAGAGCCCGTGGTTGCAGCCGATCTACGGCTGCCCGGAATACGCGGTGCACGCCTCCTACAGGTTATACCACGGCTGGTACGATTCCGGTAACCCGACTGACATCCATCCTCCGAGAAGGGCCGACGTGGCGCGGGAGGTACTCGCCTTGCTCGGCGACGGCGGCGTCGCCAGGTTGCTCGACCGGGCAGAAGAGCTGCTTGCTACCGGCAATATCGATACCGCAATGGCCCTCGTCGATCACGTGATCCTTGGAACGCCCGCATCGGATGACAAGCAAGGCGGGACCATGGACCGCGCGATCGGGCTCAAGATCAAGTTCGTCAAGAAGCGCATCGCGACGGAGCCGTCCATGATCAGCCGGAACATTTACCAGAACTACGCGAACGGGCTAATGGCACGAAAAAAAGGGTTGAAGAAGCAAGGCTGAAGCTGTCCCGGTTACGTCGTCTCGTTACAAGGGCAGATAGCGTTCTCTCTCCCAATCCGTTACTTGTATGCTATACGCCTTCCATTCGGCGATCTTGATCCGGTAGAAGATATCAAAGCCCACGTCGCCGAACAAGTCCCGCATCTCCTTGCTGTACTTGAACTCGTGGAGTGCTTCTGCAAGGTTGCCTGGCAAGGAAAGAATGCCCATTTGTTTCCTTTTCTCGTCGGATAACTCGTAGAGATTGAGATCCGAGTGCTGTGGCGGGTTCCACTTGTTCTTGATACCGAGATACGCGGTATAGGCGAGGGCGGCGAATTGCAGGTAGGGATTGCCCGCGGGATCAGGGGCTCGGATCTCGAAGCGCGCCGCCTTCGGATTGCCCCGGAAGTCGGGCACGCGTATCATGGGCGAGCGGTTCGTGAGGCCCCAGGCGATGTAAACGGGCGCCTCGTAACCGGGGATGAGGCGCTTGTACGAGTTGGGCCAGGAGGCGAGCACAGCAGTCATCGGGCGCCCGAGACTAAGCTGCCCAGCGATTGCGTGGAGCGCGATGTCGGACAAGTATCCGGTCTTGGCATCGGAGCCATAGAAGACATTGTTGCCCTTGGTGTCGCTGAAACTCTGGTGGACGTGCATGCCGCTGCCGTTGATGCCGAAATAGGGTTTTGGCATGAAGGTGACGGTATAGCCCTTCATCGCGGCAACGGACTTGATGGCATTCTTGAGCGTGACTGCCCAATCCGCCATTTTCAAGCCATCCGTGTACTGGATGTCGATCTCGTGCTGGCCGCGACTCACCTCGTGGTGCACCTTCTCGACCGGGATGTCGAACTTCTCCAGTACATTCACCATCTCGCGGCGTAACGTTTCTGCCTCGTCGCCGGGCGTGAGATCGAAGTATCCCTCCAGGTCCATCGGATTCGGGGTCGCCTGGTCTTTGCCTTGCTTGAGCAAGAAGAACTCCATCTCGGGCGCGCAGAAATACGTGTACCCGAGGTCGTCCTTAATCTGCTTCAGCGTCTTCTTGAGAATGTACCTGGAATCGCCCTCGAAGGGCTTGTCATCCTTGGTATGGACGTCACAGATGAACCGGGCGGTGCCGCCATTCTGATCGGTCTCGCGCCACGGAATGACGGCGAACGTCGATGGATCTGGCATGGCGACCATGTCCGACTCTTCAATGGCGTGATAGCCGGTGACCGACGACCCGTCGAAGTTAACGCCGCGCTCGAAAGCCCCTTCCATTAACTTCGCTTGGATGGCGAAACTCTTCATGCGCCCGTTGATGTCCGTGAATTGCAGGCGCACGAACTTGATATCTTTCTCCTGGATATCTTGGATCACTTTCGTGATTTGCTCCTTGTTGGCCATTTCGCTTGCACCGCGGTGTTTGCACGAGCTCACGTTCGCTCGTATCTCGTTATAGAGGTACAACCCTCGTTTTTAACAATGGTGACAAATTCCCTGTCGATTAAATGGTAAAGAAAGAAGTGGAACGGATTTATTGCGGCGGCTGGTCGACCGACCAACCGGCGGATTCCTTTCCCTTCGGTTTCGATGCCTTCTCTTGTCTCGTGCTCGTGTACACGAACATCGCGCCGATAATGTTCATAGTAGTTCCGATCAGAGTAAGTAACCATGCGAACTCACCAAATATACTATCCATAGTGGTCGAGTTGAGAAAGAGGCCGATGCCGATGAATGCAATGCCGATAATGGAATTAATTGAAGCATGTCGAATATGTCCCGTCGATTTGCTCGCCACGTACACGTACAAAGATGCAACCATAACTATATCGATACCAATCCCCACGTAGTTGATTTTATTTAATATCGCATACTCAAGGAAGAAAGAAAGCACGGCGATTATCAGAGGGATGAGAGTAAATATCCCTTTCGAGTTAAAGAACATTTTCAAGAAATGGCGTTCGAATCCGAAGACCAAGAACGCGAAGGCAACCAAACCAAGCACGTAGGTAATTCGCTTGAAAAATTGGAAATTCGGGTCTTCTGTATATAATGGAGAGGTGTCGCGGTAGAAATTCGCAACTTGATTTAAAAACCTAGAAATTCCCAGCGCGATAAGGAACACGACATAACCAACATATAAGCGTTTCGTCGAGGGTAGGGTTTGCTTGTTTCCGAGTTTTGTCATCATGCTCATCGACAACGCGAAAAACAGCAAGATGACGACGATCCACAAGAAATTGAGGTTTTCTATGATGAGATAATTGTACAAGTCAGCCATTTCCATCACTCTTATGTTAGATCGTGAGTCGCTATATACAATCCGCAATACTTTCTTAAGGATTGCCGATCCGTGCTATCGCGAACCAATTCTTTTCATAGCAGCGCATGTTTTACGCGGCCTTTTGTCAAAAAGGGGGAAGGAAAGGTATTTGCTGTGAAAAAACGAGAGAAAAGACCTTTCCTAGTTCCCGTCCCCGGCCGGCTTGTTCATTTCCGCCAGGAAAGATTCCAGGATGCTAACGATCTTGCTGATGTCGATGTCCTTGAAGTCGGCGAAGCCACCACCCACCTCGATCTCGAGTTCCTTCGCCCAGATGTCCAGGACGACGTTGCACGTCTCCTCGTCGAGGCCCAGCGCCTCCCTCACGTTCTCCACCTTGACCCGCTTGGAGATCATGAGCAGCGCCTTCAATTTTCTCACGCCCTCGTAGGCGGACTGGTGCGTCGGGGCGGGTGCCTGCGGGATGGGCGGCCGGTACGCGGTGGAGCCGGCCACGACCGTGTCCGGGCCTCGGGCTTCTACTTTCTTAGGCACCGGCTTCGCTAGATCGGATGGCCTGCCCCCGGCCATGAACGCGAGGTTGGCCGGGATCTGTTTCTTGGGCTTCTCGACTTGTCTCGCCTTGACGGCCTGCTTCGGCGCGCCGGCGGTCTTGCTCGCGCGCTCTTGCTGTGCCTTGATGAAGTCGGCCATGGTCCGGGTATCCGTCCTGACCTCGCCGCGCTCGATCTGATCCTGTAGCACGGCCTGGGAATTCAATCCGAGGACCGTGAAGAGACAGATCGCGAAGAATATGCTCTGGAAGATGGTGCGCGCGGGCAGCGAGCCCGTTCCCGATGCGCCGAGGGACGTCATGTCGATCGTGGCGTTGTAGAGCAGCCCCATGAGCGCCGCGAGGAACACGACGTAGTACGCCCCGGCGATGCGTGCCGCGGGCTGGTCGGACACGTTGGGATAGGCCGACCTGACTTGCTGGGCCTTGAGGAGCAAGGTGACCGCGGCGCCGAGCCCCGCGCCGCTGATCACGAGGGAGGCGGGATTGTTGGCGAAGGTAGGGATTGCCTCGTTCAGCACGAGGCAAGCGACCAGCACGATCACGGTCGCCAGGATGAGGCGTTCCGATGGCTTGTCCTTGAACAAGATGGCGAAAATGATGATCCCCCCTGCTGCTCCCAGGAAATAACAGAATGCTTGCCATTGGAACATGATGGCGGGGATTTTCAAGTAGATGATGGGTGCGAGGAGGTTACTCGCGGCGATCAAGACCAGCCACCACGCGAGCCCGGTCACCGCGCTTCGCTGGCCAACCTCCTTGAAAGCCTTCTCGAACCAGGCAAATCTCGGCAAGGCCGGGGTAGCTTCCCCCTCTTTCTGGGGGAGTTCAGGCCCGATGCGGGAAATTGCGAGCAACGGCGGCGTAGCAAGTATGCAAATCGCGTTTATCAAGAGCAAGTAATGGAAGCCATATTGCGCGAAAGCGAGATAGAGCACGGCGAGCACGGCGAACGCGACGGCGATGCCCGCCCCTGGTTTTCCGGGCGCGCCGTCGATCCGCAGCCGGGGCATCGTGAGCATGGCATAGGCACCGGAGGAGAACACCACGCCAAGATACAAGAGCATCGGAAGGAACTCGCTGTGCCAGCCGTCCTGGCTTATGAAGAACATCCCAAGGCTCGCAAACGCCGCAAGGTATGCGATGATCGATGCTGCGGATGAATCTTTCGAATTGATAATCCCGTCCTTGAACATTCCCTTTTTCTCGCGGATTTTCATGAGAAATTTGTTGATCAGCGTGAACACGAACATCGGCGCGACGATCATCAGCACGAAGCCGCCGACGAAGCCGCCTTCGGTGTACGGCACGTTGATGCCAGCGAGGCTGCAGAAACCGAACGGCAGGCATGCGAGCAGGTACGAGAGCACGGGGAGCGCGCTGGCGAGTTCCGAGAGGATCACGAATGTGTTAGGCCCAGGGTTAGCTCTGCGGCCATTGTTGGAATCCTCTGTTACTGGCGCATCGGGATTCACGTCCGGGACGTTCAGCTTTAGTTCTGCCATGTCTCACACGCTCCATACCTTGATGTTGGTCGTCGTGTTACTCGCCAAGAAGAAATTGATTTCGACCGTTATGACGCCTGGCAAGTCCGTTCTAGGAATCTTTCTCGCGATGTACGTGGTCGGCTTGGTCGCGTTCGACCAGACCGTCGCATCCGTGCCCAAGATCGAGACCCTGATCGTCACGTTGGTGAAGTATTCATACTCAAACCGGTTCCGCACGAGGCAATCGGCCCCTGTGAAAGCGATGTTCTCGTTTTGCCAGCTCACGTTCCCGGAAAAGGTGATCCTCGGCGTGTTGGGGTCCTTGTCAATGACCGCCTTGAGGCTCTCGCACGCGTGGCGGGTGCCATTGGCATATTCGATGCGGGTGAAATTCATCATGGCGTGGTTCTTGAATAGGAGAACCCTGTATGCGCTATCCTCCCGCCCGTCGTTCGTTTGCATGTAAAGCGTGCTGCTCCACGGATCGTTCGCGGAGGTCGGGGTGCAATTTCCGAAGTTAAGTTGGTCGTCGTGGTTGTGACCATAAAGGTACGCGGTCACGTTGTATTGATCGCACAACTCGATGAATTCCGTGTTATACTTGTCGAAGTTCCTGTTGATGTCCCCCGGCTCGTCGATCTTGTCGCATTCATACGGCGGCGCGTGTCCCACGATGATCTTGACCGGCGTCGACGCGTGCGCGGCCATGTCTGCCTGGAGCCAGGTAAAGGTCTGGTCGCGTATCGCGTCGAGGTTCATGCCCGTGTCGATGTAGGTGAAGTGGTAGTCGGGTCCATAATCGAACGAGAAATTGAAGTACCGGCACCAGCGGGCATACTCGTCCGTCGCGAAGTAGTCGTGGTTTCCGGGGCCGGCGAAGACCGGGACGCGCAAGCGCTGCGTGCAGCGGTCGTGGATGAACTCGTAGTCCGACTTGAGGCCTGCCTCTGTGATATCCCCCGAGAGAATCACGAACTCCGGGTTGATCAAATTCGTCTGTTCGATGGTTATCTCGAAGAAATCATAGGAATCCTCCCACATGCTCTCGTATTCCTCCGAATAGCCGACTTGCGGGTCGCTCCAGACGACGACCTTGAATTCCGCTTTGTATTCCTTGATGACCTTCACCGCGTGCAGCTGGGTGTCCACCATCCCGTTCACCGAGACTTCCAAGTCATACAACGTGTCGTTGATCGTGCTGCTCGGGAAGCTCGCGGTCGCCGTGATCGAGTTTCCACTCGAGGTGATCGATGACAGCACCAGGGGGAAGTCGCCATAACACGACGTTATCTTCGCGCCCATGTCCACCGTGCCGATTATCGGCACCTGGCTGCCAACCTCGATCGTGAACGTCTCGTTCGACGTGCGGATGACCGGCACGTTCCACCTGGGCCTTGCCAAGGATATGTTGTTTGTCACCCCGAGAAGCACCGCGAAGCCGCCGATCATCGCGCCCGAGATGATGAGCAAGACGAGGGCCTCGGACTTCACGGGGGTCGTTTTTGCAGCCATGTCTGTTTTTCCTCTCGAAGGTGATTATCTGTTCCTGTTCCCGAGACCGACGAACAAGAATCCAATGAGACATATCGCCGAGCGATACCAATAACCGCTACCTGAATGGCCGACCGTGTGGATGTTCACGAGGATGAATATAAACCCGAAACCTAGCAATATCGCGTTCCGCTTCAGGTCCCCCGTGGTCTTCCCCGCCAGCACCCAGTAGATCAGCGGGATGGCAGCGAATGCAACGAATCCAAGGGCGGTGAACAGGATCGCGATGGGCAAGAACAAGAACAGTATGCCCATGCCGTAGTTTAACTGTTTCAGCGTGGACATGTTCGCTTCCGTTTTTCGTGCCTTGTGAAAGTAGTAAATCGCAAACACGAGGCACACGATGATACACGCTTCACCGAGGAGTATCTCCCAG
>JAUQYZ010000192.1 GCA_030587475.1 Candidatus Sigynarchaeum calidifontis | reverse complement strand
ATATGCCATGATGCTGTCCTTGTACCACACGGGGCTCAAGCACAAGATCCCGTTTGACGTCATGCTTCGCTTGCTGCACGAGAATGACGTTGACGGCATCTTGAACCTTCTGAAGATCCCGCCACCACGTCCTCCCCCGCCGCCTAATATGGTGGCCAAGGTTTCTGAATGATCTCTTTCTCCCAGTCACGTTCCCCGGACGTGTAGGAACGTGCTTTGAATCGATAGCAAATGGCATCTCGTATTCGCCATCATGCCAGCATTCCATCTGGCTTCACATGCTCTCATCCTGCCATCGAACGAAAAAATCAAGAACAAGTTTATAAAGAAGGTGAATGTAGTTAATTTATTGGATCTTAGGACTTAATCAGTACTAAGATTATTATGTAAACTGACTACTTGGTAATGATGGGTGGCATCTCTTCTTGGCACATTCCTATCGCCTTATACCTACTGCATCCAGCTGGCTTAATAGCAGTCTCTTCATCGGCGGGATCGATATTGTTCCTCCTTGATCTCCTCGTCCGCATCCCACTTGAACTCTACTCGTTCGCGCTTGCCGATTAGCCGCGCAAGAAGATGGTTAAAACGTCCCCGTCTGCCAGCACGTGTGACAAGTGCACGATCTGGCCCGGGTGCTTGGCACTTTTGCCCCAGACCTTCGCGAATCGAAAATTTCGCGAGAAATCCTTGTGGATCTTGTTGCACGCATCCAGCACAGTCGACCATTTCTTGAGGATCAAGGGTTTTTCCATGTCGGGCTCCTTGTCGCGGGGCTTGAGATACACGCGTATGAGATCGAGCTTGGCGACGAGCTTGGCCCGAAGCACGTCAATGTTGAATCGCGTCATCCCCGAGACCGCTATCCAGTCCTCCCCCTTGAGCAGCTCGGGCAGCCTGGTGACCTCATCGGGTGCGGCGATGTCGATCTTGTTCACGACGATGAATGCAGGCACGTAAATGGTGTTCCCGAGGATCATATCTATCAAATCATCAGGCGAGGAGTCCTCGTAGAACGTCAGCTGCGCGTTCGTGATGTTATACTCGGACAAGATCGTCTTGACGTATTCCGGGTTGAGCTGGGTGAGCCTGACACCACTTGCCATGCCAATGCCGCCCTTGTGAGTGTACTTGATGCTGATGTTTGGCGGCTTGCGATTCATGCGGATGCCGATGTTGTAGAGCTCTTGCTTGATGATCTTGAGGCGGTCGATGTTCAACTTGCCCTCGTAGTCAAAATCGAGGAGGATCATGATACCGTCGACGGAGCGGAGCACGGCGAGGATCTCCCTGCCCCTGCCCTTCCCGCGCGACGCGCCGAGGATGATGCCCGGCAAGTCGAGCAACTGGATTTTCAGCTTCTCGTAATTCATCATTCCGGGCACGCAATCAATGGTAGTAAAGTCGTAGGCCGCCACCTTCGATTCCGTATCGCCCTCGGTCAAGAGGTTGAGCAGCGTCGACTTGCCCGTGGAAGGAAAACCGATGAACCCGACTTGCGCGTCACCGGTCTTCTTGACCGCGAATCCCGCGCCACCCCCGCCTTTAGAGCTTATTTCCTTCACGAGCTCGCGCCGTAACTTGGCGATATTTGCCCTGAGCGTGAGGATGCTCTTCATCGTGTGCTTATTGGGGATGGTCGACTTCAACAACGCTTCCAGGTCGGCAATCCTGGATTCGGTGGCAGGCATGGATTATCGAGACTTTTTAATTAAAATGCGGCGAGATCGAGCGATGATCTACAAATTGGTACTCTTGAAGAACCGGTCTTTGATGATCAAGGTTGCCCGCTTGAAAATACTTGCAAGATAAGATATAACGAAAGAAGTAACAGGGGCTAACGGTTAGGCGGTTCAATATGGCTGAACTTGTAACCGCACTTGCGGCAGAAGAACTCGCCTGGCTTCTCTTGCGTGGCGTTGAAGCACCGGTTATGATACACCGTCTTACAATTTGAGCACTGATACACGCAGTCTTCGGGCTCGAGCAGCGAACCGCAGACATTGCACGGGTCGAAGACGGCTTGTATCTCGTCCGGCTGCAAGCAGTTCGCCGATGCCTCGCGTGGCTTTCCCGCCGCCTTGGATTCTTGCATCTTCGCCACGTTCGCCCGCATCGTTTGCAGGTCCATGAGCTTCGTTATGCTGGGGTCGACCTTGAGCAAGTGGAAGCAGAACGGGCAGCGAAAGATGAACGACTCCTCCTTGTCCTGGTCTTGCTCGGCCCACTTCATGACACAGCTCAAGTGCATCTCCCGCTTGCAGTAGGAGCAGCGTCGCATCGTCGTCGGGTTGTCCTTCTTGAAGCAGATGTTGCACTTGATCTGGGACTTGCCCTGGGCGATGGCCTGGATCTCCGTCACGTCGAGCATCTGGAGCTGCTCGGCGATCGCGGCCATGAGCTTCTTGTGGCGTACGGGCGCTGACTCGAACACTTCCAGTCCCTCCTCCAGGTCCTTGATGTCGCCGAGCTTGCGCGCCCACTTGTTGAGGGTGGCCGTGTTCTGGTCAGCGTTGTAGAACATGCCGTCGGTGAGGTCGGCGATCATGCGCACGTCCTTGTGCATACGTTTTTTCCTTGCAACGTTTTGGGCCGGGCCGCCAGACTTCTGCATCGGCTTGAGGCCCGGAATGAGCAAGCCTTGATCCTCGAGCGTGGCCCTGTCTTCTGCGGAGAGCGCATCCCCACCACCGATGCTGTAGAAGCTCAAGCTGGAATCATCGGCGTGCTCGTCCGCAAAAAACCCGTCAGCGTCCGCTTCCTCGTCGATCCCTTTATTCTCCGGATCCGAGCCAAGATAGAGGATATCCACGTATACTCCGATATCACGGCTGATCTCCGTGTATTTCTTCTCCTCGGCGGATATCCCTTCCCTGTGCATGTCGTCGGTGAGGATGAACACGCGCAGCATGAGGTTCCCGACGAACTTGAGGGCCTTCGCGAACTCCTGGATGCTCAAGCCGAGGGCACCCTCCAACCCGCCTTTCTTCGTGGCGCTCGTTCCCACGTTCTTGTTCGCGAGCAAGGAATCGAGCTTCGCGATGAGCTGGTCGTGATTGTTCGATAGCTCCATCACGAGACGGGATTCCCTGTCGTCGTAGACGATGATGCCGAATTTATCGGTTTCCACGTTTCGTTTCTTCGTGAGGACGATGGTCTTGCAAGCCTCTATAGCCGCCTCAAACCGGGAAAGCTTGTCACCGCTCCTTCTCTTGTCCTTCTCCTTCTTTTTCTTCTTGTCCTCCTCTTCCTCCCGCGAAACGACAATGGATTGCTGGTTCATGGTTTCGGAGGCATCGATGAGAAGAAACGTGAACTCGTTCTTTGGCTTTCCCATGGCTCGGTTGCGCCCGTGAGCGATGAACGCGCGTGTGGTATTATGAGGAATTCAGTTCCTTAAACGATATAAATCTAATTTGAGCCGGCGATTCGTTATCACAAAACCTTGTGGACCCTTACGTTAAGCGCCCGGAAGATCTGGTCGAGTGTTTGAATATAATGTGTTCCCTGGCCGACGATCCAGTGATGCCCAAGGCCATTTTGATTAACCGTTGCGAGAAACTTGTCCACGGGCACGTCGAGTCTAATCACCGCCGGGTTCCCGGGGAAAACCAATCCGGCCTCAATTACTGTACCCGTGATAATCAAAACTCTAAAAGTGGAACGCTGATAAGACATCGAACCACCACGCCCGACGAGGTTAACAAGAGTAACCGGGCCCTCCTTTTCTGGAAAAACGACGCAAACACCCTCGTTCGCGAGCCTGACAGGAGCAATAGTGGCAGACCCTTGCCGCGCGAGCTGTATCGAACACGAACCACAATGCCCGCCCGTGAGAGTGTTCTGGAGGGGATCGACATCTAACGTGTCGATGTGATTCGTGGGTTTGCCTGATAATTGCTGCATGATCCAAGCGAGGATCGCCGCGTGCACGTCAGCCTCGCACGCGCATGGTATACCCTCGTCCGCCAGCATTGAAAAGGCAATGCATACCTTTCCCATGTAACCGGGATAACAGTCGACCGTAACCGCGTCTAGATCGTGTTTAGCGATTAATTCCTTCAATGCGAGGTAATTACGCATCGCTTCATCAATAGCCTCTTGGGATACCGTGATTCTGGCATCTATGAACGTCTTCTTGAAGGAAGCCAGGGCTGTGGCTATGTCCGAATTGGATTGCATCGATGCACAATTTTCAAGCTCGGCGACCGGGATCGCGTGGATCGAAGGACCGATTACACCTAAAATGCCGAACTCATCATATGCGACCTCCATCATGCCAGGTGTGCGGGCGCCGATGATGCCCACCCGTAATCGTCTCAATGCGAGGAGGATCGATTTCACGGTCTCATCTTTTGCTTCAATTTCGAAAATCCAGCTGGCGACGCTCTGGGGGGCGTAATGTGGAACACGCTTGCTCATTTTTTTGATCGTTTCTGCGTTTCGCCCGATCAACAAGTCAGGCGTGTCCCACCCGTGTTCCATCAGCACCATACTGAACTGCTGGCAACCACAGAGCGATCCCGAGTTTATATCGCGCAGCGCCCAGAGGATTATGGATGACGGCCTCCATTCCATAGAGGAACGCATTTCCAAGAGTAAATCATCACCCGTCCAGGTCGCGAGGTGGATGATTACCGGATCCAGCCTTTCGCTCTTGATGAAAGTTCCCGCCTGGCGTGCCGTCGCGATGTCATGTACCATCGCTGGCACGGGGACGACCTCGAACGGAGCCGTCTTGAGAAATTCCATACTATCCTGGAACACGACGCTAGCGCTTGCGGCTCCAGCTTCGTAATCATTATAGAACACGACGAGTGCCGCCCGTCCAGGCTTGTCTTCTTCTCGTTCCTCTTTCTTCGAGGGCATAGTGACATCATCCTTCGAATTGTACGTGCTCGTACGCGTGCTCGCACGGCAGGCCGAAGCATGCCCACATCTCGCGCGACGCCAGGTCGACGATCATCGATGCCGCGGAGATGTTCTCGGGATCATGGTGGCAGATCGTCTCCATGCCGCCAATGCCGGCGTTTGCCGAATGATCCCGGAGCAGCGATTGCAAGTCCTCGGGCGTTATCGAGCCCGGCTTCCCTGCCTTGCCCTTGAACCACGCGGTCGCCGTCCCGCGCCGCGTCACGCTCGTCTTGTTGATGCACGTCCCGCGCAGCGAGCGCGGCGACTTGTTGCCGAATACGGCGTTAAGCGGTAAGTCGATGGCCGCGAGCCCCGGCGTGATGTAGTGGTTCGTCGCGACGAGAAAGCCCTCCCCGTCGCCGGGCACGACCTCGTGGATCTCCTTGCTCGTGTACTCGAGCGACACGGCCTCGCCGTGCCGGTCGGCGATCGTGATAATGTTGCACGAGCCCCGCGGCAGCCGCTTGAACACGTCAATGGCTTCCTGGGTGGTGTTCGCTGTCTCGAGCGCTTCCTGGATGATCGCCGACGCGGGCAGGCCCGGCTCGCGGATGCCCTCCGCGACCGGGAAGGCCTCGTTCGTCGAGATGAAGACGCCGGCCTCGTTGAATCCATTGAACGTGCCCGGCAGCGGCGCGGCCGTGATGTCCATGGATCGCAGGAGGCCGGCGGGCTCGTTCCTCCGCACGCGCAGGTAGGGCACGACGAACGATGCGAAGTCGAAGTTCCGGGCGATGGTCGCGTGCCCCGATGCCGCCAGCGACGGCTTCAGCGCCACGGTCGTGCAACCGCACGCCAGCGGCACCTCGTAATCATTGATGCCGAGCACGATCTCCGAGCTGGAAAAGAACCACGCGTAACGCTCCCTGATGCCCGCGCCGCGGGCGATGCCCTTGACGCGTTCCCGCTGGCGCGGCGCGTAACGCGCATAGATGGGTTCAAGGAATCGCTTGGCCATTCCGCCGGCGATCCACAAGAAAAAACCAGCCGGGATCAAGCGCGGCTTCATCGTGCGAAGCGCCTCCAGTCCCTTGAATGATTCTAACCCGCCGTGCATCGCTTCCGCGTACGCCTTGCCTTGCTGCATACCCATATCGAGATGCGTCCCGGCGAATCGTTGCGCGTCCATCCTTGTCGCTTTCATTTCGTCGTGCCGGTTAAAATTTATTTAGACATAATCAATAGAGGAACATACTTAATCATAAGACGAGTGCATTAATGGGAAATGGTGGAACTGGCGGGGTGGCATCGATATCAATACTATGACAGAATACATAAAACCAAATGGTGAATTTGGTGATGATTTCTTAAGAATTGATTCCCGGCTCACGCTCGCACAATTCGAGAACCTCCTTACCCCACAGTCTAAACAGAAGATCTCCATCGATTTACTCGAGGGATTCTACTTCGAGACGAGGGATTACACGCTGCGGGTGTTGGAACTGGACGTGGATAGAGTGGCAGTGATCCGGGAGAACATGCGGCTGTTGGACTTGCTGTGCGCCTGGGCAGGCGTGCCGAACGCGCTGCGCGGGACGACGGGGCGTTGGTGGAACGTGTGAA
>JAUQYZ010000181.1 GCA_030587475.1 Candidatus Sigynarchaeum calidifontis | reverse complement strand
CTCATGACCGCACGTCGAGGCAAACTATTATTTTTCACTTGCATTGTATTCCCTATCGAATGATCGGTCATCGGGAGTACATGGGATCCCGAGCTATGACCGGTCAATTTCGAAGGTGAACGAACACATGTCCAAGGCAAAGATGGCCAAGTACCAGGGAAAGAAATACAAGGCGCTCGATGCGAAATGGGAAGTCGAAGATAACCAGAGTTCCATGACCTACGCCGCGGACGAGGAACCCCCGAAGCCAGCAGCCGATGGAACCGTGAAGCCGTCGCCTGTCGCGGGATATATCATCGATGTCCAGCTCGCGTACGTGAAGGAAGATAACGGATATTCATGCTATGCCGAATTCTTCAAGATCAACAAAAAACAAGTCGATTTTAAGGCGTATTCTGCAGCCAGGAAGGATGCAGAGGAGGGTGCCGACGAGGGAGAGAACGTGGACGACATCATCCCGAAATACAACCAGAAGCAATGGGATGCCTTGTCCCTCGGTGAAAAATTCTCGTTGCTCGAGCCGTACATCGACATGGCATCCGACTTCGACATCGAGATGGACGACATCGACAAGTTCATTGCACAGATCAAGACATTCAGCATCGACATTCCCGCAAGCATCAAGGCCGATCTCAAGAAATGAAATTCCCTTCAATATTTTCCTTCGTGTCTTGATTTTAACATGTATTTTACGTTTTTTCGCAACCATGTCACGTGATCCTGGCGAGGATCGCCGCGAGCGTCGGGACACCGACGATCTGGTTAGCCGGATTGCCGTTGAAGACCGTGACGGGCACGCCGGTCACGTTGTACTTGCGGGCGATGTCGGGATTCTCGTATGACTCGACCACGTCGACGGCGAGCTTGCCCGCGGATTCCATGACGAGCGAGTTCTCGATGAGGGCAGCCTGGGCGCAGTACGGGCACGTGGGCGTGACGATTAGCTCCAGCCGGGCCTTACGCACGCTGTCGAGCTTGCTGCCGAGCATGCCGCTGAATATGGTCTTCCCGGTCGACGCCATGATAAGCGTGTAGACGAAAGGGGCGGTCTCCATGCCGATGGGCGCGCCGGTGTAGCGGATCCCGTGCCCCGTGATGATGATGGTCGGGGCACGCGAGACCTTCCACCGCTCGGCAGATTCCTTGTCCTCCAAGATGGAAATCTCTTCAAATTGCACCTTGTCACTCGCCCGGGCGAGTTCCTTGAGAAGTGACACGGTGTTCTCGCACGCGGGGCATTGCCGGTAACCGCCACTTGTCATGGTCGTGAAAATTTTCAGCTTGACGGGGTCTTTCATGCGCCCGTCCAAGTCACGAGGGATGCCTTGGGTTCCGAACACGGTTCCTTCACTCGTTTCTCTTTATCGATATCGCGATCCCGTAGAAAAAACGGGATTTATCTGTTGTGCCTTGCATTCATGAACCCCCGATGTGTGCGTGTTATCGCGGTTAAGGACGAGTGATGGTTTCTCGCGCCGAAGCATGGAGGAACGAGGTCACGTGAAAGAATTGAAACTGCTCGGCATGACCGCGATCGTGAGCGTGGCCCTGGCGTCGCTCTTGTGCGTGGGGTCGCTCGCCGGCATGATTGCGAGATACCCGCGCCAAGAGATCTCGTTTGTCAACGTCGCTCCAGGTTCCTGGGAATCGATCAGCACGGCCATCAACTCGACCGAGCGTTGCACCGTGACGTATAGCACGCCCGACACCAGCCTGCTGTCCATCTATCTCATGAATAGCTCCCAGTACGAGAAGTTTATGTCTTTTATTTCTTAACGATGGCGGCTCGCTCGGGTTTACGCGGGTCGACACCAAGGAACACTTCAAGGAAATACACGAATTGGCTGTTTCCTTCGGCTTTTCGCCGAGTTCGGTCGACAAGGCACTGAGAGAAGTCGACTTCAACCACATGTCGCCGGAAGAGAGGGAACGAGAAGAAAAAGCACGACGATGGCGTGAGAAGTTGGAATCCAAGGAGATGGTGTGAAAAAAATAGAAAGGAATTCAAGTGCCGTTTATTTCTTCTCTTCTTTCTTCTCTTCTTTCTTCTCTTCGGCCTTCTTTTTCTCGGCGGCCTCTTCGGCTTCGAGCTCTTCCTCAAGCTCCTCCAATGGAACTGGTGGAGGAGTCGTGAGCATCGAGTAACCTATCCACATCGCGATGGCGAGCACGAGAATGGCGACGAGCCAGAGCGGGAGAATAACTGCGAGTTCCCATGGGGGAGCAATTACCGAAGCGATGTCTCCGAGCCATTTCAACCACAACCACCAGGACGTCGTCGGAGCTGCGTCAATTTGTGCGTCGACGTAACCCCCGATGAGCCAGGTGGAGTAATAAAGAAGAAGAACTACAGCACCGACAAGGATACCCAAGCCGATGATTTTATCCTTGGATAGGGCCATATTTCATTCCTCGTTTCTTTGCGTGGATTATTGAGATGATAATACTGCCTATTGCTTCCAATTCACGAAGCCCTCTTGAAACCGATGGACGACCACGATGGTCAAGCGGGTTTCGGGGAGTTACTAAAGAAATAACCTTGATTAAATAAAAACCATGTCGAGCAGAAGTTTCGAGGGATTTCACGTCCTTGACTCGTTATTAGAGGCACGAGCCCGCAGTATTCCCACAAGAGAGTGGTGTACTGAAGCAAAGCACGCCGGTGGATGGCGGTTTTTTCGCCGGGCGCATGTCCTCGTACGGGCGGGAAGGTATCGTGCTCATTGTCGATCCGGATCACAAGTACAAGAATGCTAGCGTGTACATCAAACCCGCCACGATGGCGATGGTGATGAAGGCGACGCTGTTTTTCGTGAGCATCCGCTGGCTCACCTTGTCGATGTGTTTTTCCCTTGAAATCGACAAGGTCTTGAGGAGGTGGGACGAGGCTTGGGGGATCATGTTTCCCCCGAGTACAACGCCGACGACCAAGGCCATCACGAGAATTTCCTTGTACATTGCGTAGATGGGCAGGTCGGTGATGATGGTGCTAAAGATGATGATGGCTGCGGTCTTAGAGAAAAAGCTGGCCAACAGCGCGCATACCCCGATGATGAGCACGACTGCAAGAATAACGTCAGTGCCGATTGCAGCGGAAAACAAAGCACTCAGCCCATCGAGGAGGCCGGAGATGGCTAGGCACGCCGATATCATGAAAATGGCGAGGATGAAGAGTATCAAGTTCCAGTCGGCTTTTTTCAGGTATTTCCCCAGGGATTCGGCTTGGGTGCCGCAGATCACGAGCACCGCGACGATCAGCACGATGTAAAGCGGCGCCGGGATGGTGATGATGGCGACGAACGTGCCGATCAAGAACGCGAGGTTAATGATGAACTTCCGCTTGCTCGCGATGAGGGTCTTGGAGTCGAAGATCTCGATGAGGATCCTCACCCGGGCCGGGTCCAGCACCTTGATGTGCCTGACTTGCCTCAAATCGAGTAAAAGCAGCGTAATAACGAGAATTATGACGAAAAGCCAGAAAAATGTCGAAAAGAACCATGTAGTATTCACGCCAAGTAATTCTGAGATGAGGATGTTCGAGGGCGATGCGAATGACGTTAATAAATTTCCCGCGATGATCGAGAAAGAGATGCCCGTGATGAACGGGACCGCGTCGATTACCAGCATCTGGGCTGTCCGGATGATGAGCGGGATGAAGATCATGGCGACCGACACATCCTCCAGGAAGCCCGAAAAGAACGCGGCGAGCAAACAAATCAAGTAAAAGAGCAACCGCACGTTGTTCTTGGTCATGCGAATGATCCTGACAGCGAAGTACTCGAATATCGTCTGCTGCTCGACGACGCCGATGATTATGCTCAAGCAAAGCAAGATGATAAGTGGCTTCACGTTCACGAGCGTGAAGATGTACTCGAACGCGGAAACGAAGTCCGGGCTGGAGAATGCGGTGACTATGACGGCGATCGTGGCGGCCACGATGCTGTACAGCGTGCTCTCCCCCTTGCCACGAAAGGTGATGATGAAGATGGCGATGATCGCTCCGATTATGACGAGCTGTGCGAGTTCGTACACGATGCTGGCCTGGGTCTGGATTTTATCCTGTCGAAACCGGTATCGAAGCGTTCACTTGATGTTGATGACCTTTTCACCTGCCGAATCGTACACGGCACGCACGACCTTGAGGGCACGGAGTCCCTCTACACCATTCACGAGTGGTTCCCTGTCCTCGCGGATCGCATCTGCAAAATCGTTCATCAAGCGTGCGTGGGCGACCACGGAGAACTTCTTGGGATCCGTAGCCGATGCGACCTGGCCACCTTCCCTCGCGGCATAGTCCGTGCGCTCTTTCGTACCATCCGCCTTGAAGAACGTGAGGACGTTGCCGTCGAGCTCGATGCCCCCATCCGAGCCGAAAATGGTAAGCCTTGCCGGGAACGCGGCCTTGGTCGACGTGCTCGTCTGGATCGTGCCAAACGCCCCGCTCTCGAACACGAACGCCGCGCACGTATTGTCGTCGACTTCGATGTCGTGCACGCGGTGCGCCCAGCAACCAAACAGCCGCTTGACATCCCCGAGCAAGAAAACCATCTGGTCGACCGGATGGATGGCCTGGTTGATAAGCGAGCCGCCACCTTCCATTCTCCACGTCCCTCGCCATGAACTCCTCTTGTAATAGTCCATGTCGCGGAACCACATGACGCTGACGCTGGCCTGGAGGATCTTGCCGATCTTCCCGCCGTCGATGATTTTCTTGGCCTCTCGAGTGGCGTCGATGAACCGCTGCTGGAAGTGAACGCCGAGCTTGCGATTGTTCCGCTTTGCCGTGGCGATCATTTCCTGGGCGTCCTCGACGGTCGTGGCGATGGGCTTTTCAACGAGGACGTGCTTCCCCGCGTCGAGGCAGTGCACGGTGACCTCCCTGTGAAGGCCGTGGGGGAGGCTGATAACGACGAAATCAACGTTTTGCGTGCAGAGTTCCTTGTAATCCGTGGTTACGAATTCCACCTCATGTTGATCGGCGATTTTTTGCGCTGCCTCCTTGTTAACATCAGCCACAGCGACCAGCTTGATTTCATCGATCGTGGCGATCGTCGCCGCGATGTTGGTGGCCGATGATCCCGCGCCGATGAGGCCGGCACGAAGGACTTTTTTACCACTTGCGGGCTTGGGCATGGATATCACGCTGTTTCTTGATTCTTCTCACGCTAATTTTAAATCTTCTTTGCCATTTTAAAAGGTTGGGATTTCCGATGCCGCCCAACAAAAGCGCCCACGTCGACAAGGTCCTCTCGCTGATGAACGTGCTTCCACGCGTGCGCAACTGCTCCATCATCGGCCACGTGGATCATGGCAAGACCACGCTGTCGGATTCGCTGCTCGCGTACTCGGGCTTGTTGAACCCGCAACTTGCAGGTCAAGCCCTCTTACTCGATTATCTCGACGAGGAGCAGACACGCGGCATCACGATAAAAACCGCAAACATTTCACTCGTGTTCGATCACGGTGGCCAAGACCTGCTCGTCAACCTTGTCGACACGCCGGGGCATGTTGACTTCTCCGGAAAAGTGACCCGGGCCCTCCGGCTCATCGACACGGCGGTCGTCGTCGTCGATGCGGTCGAGGGCATCATGATACAGACCGAGCACGTAGTCAGGCAGGCCCTCGAGAGCGCCGTGAGGCCGCTCCTCTACATCAACAAGATAGACAGGCTGATCAAGGAGCTTCACCTCGATGCGAAGCAGATCCAGCAGCGGTTCAAGGCCATCATCGAGGGATTCAACAGCATCATCGAGAGCCGGAGCATCGGGGGCGTGGAAAAAGGGTGGAAGGTGGACCTTGCAACCGGCACGGTCGCATTCGGATCCGCGATCGACGGCTGGGGCGCCACGCTCTCCCAGTTCCTAAAGCGATACAAGAATTTCGGCGACATCATCCATGCCTACATGGACAAAGAGGCCGGCAAGGAGTCGGTGAAGGACCTGAAAGGTGCCTTGCCCTTGCACGCTGCAATAGTCGAGATGGTCGTGCAAAACGGGCCCGATCCCGTGCAAGCGCAGGCTTACCGCATGCCGTTTGTCTGGCGGGGTAGCCCGTCGAGCGACATCGGCAAGGCGGCCGCCGATTGCAAGGCCGAAGCGTCCACGCTCGTCTTCGTGAGCCGCGTGCAGATCGAGCACGGGCAAGCCATCGCGACCGGTCGCGTGTTCTGCGGGACGCTCAAGCAGGGGGACGAGCTGGTCATGGTCCGCGCGGGCAAGAAGGAGCGGGTTGGTTCCATCGGCGTGTTCATGGGGCAGCGCATCATCCAGGTCGATGCAGTTCCTGCAGGGAACGTGGTCGCCATAAAAGGTCTCAAGGACATCAAGGCAGGGGAGACGCTCGTCTCCGCGGATTACTCGGGCGACGAGCGCGACCTCGCGTTCGACCAGATGAGTTATCTCATGGAACCCGTCGTTACGGTCTCCATCGAGCCCGAGAAGCTCGCCGACCTCAAGAAACTCGAGGACCTGCTCGAGCTCAAGGTGATCGAGGATCCCAACCTCAAGATCGAGGAGAGCACGCAGACGGGCGAGATCCTTGTCTCGGGGATAGGCCCGCTCCATCTCGAGGTCATCACCCACGAGATCAAGGCTGCCGGCATCGCCGTGATGGTGTCGGAGCCGATTACGATGTACCACGAGTCGATCGAGGCGGCGAGCAAGTCACACGCCGCGACGAGCACGAACGGGAAAAACGAGATCGTCCTCAGGGTCGAACCCTTACTCCACCAGGACGGTCAGGCCCTCAAGCTAGCCCGGGCCGGGGTAGATAAGGGCGTCGTGAGGAAGCATACCAAGGAGATGCTTAAGCAAGCGAAGATCTCGTGGAAAGAAGCGGAGATCGATGGCCTGATCGCCGTGTGCAGCGGAATGATCCCGGTCATCTATCTCCCTCCAAAAACCACAAAATCGGCACCATTGCCGCAAGAAGACGAGCGATTGATCGTCGATGCCATAGAAAGTATGGCAAAACATGGCCCGCTCGTCAGGGAGTCGATGAGCAGCATGAAGATCATCGTGGAAAAGGCATCGTTTTCCGAGAAAGCTGATGAGCGCGATCCCATCGAGATCACCCCGATCATCCGCCAGGCCGTGTTCGATGCCATGAACGAAGCCGGGGTTGTGCTCCTCGAACCCATCTTCGAGAGCGCGATCTATGGCGCGGTCGAAAACATCGGGAAGCTGACATCGCTGGTGACACAGCATGGCGGGCGCATCGAGGCCATGGATCAAGATGGAACATCCATCAAGCTCCGGGCATATTTCCCCGTCCGGGAATCATTCGGGCTCATCGAAGAGGCGCGCAACATGACTTCCGGGCGGGCAGTCTTCCAGAATGCCTTCGCGGGTTTCGAGAAGATCCACAAGGGGATACTTAATGGGATAATATCCGATTTGAAGGAAAAAAAAGGCTTGGTTTGAGGATCCTCCTTCGCGAAGATTCGCTTTTCGAGTTTCATCGACGTTGCGTGCAACGTGGTTGTTTTTACTAGGAAAAACGCCCCCCTCTGCAAGGCAATTTTCGCATCGCAAGCAGAAGCACGACAAAAAATTCTATTGGAAATGCCTTGGAATGAATGTACCTCTCCCGAAAGCTTTATATCCTCGTTGTTTCATAATTTCTCTGGCACCGACGAAAAAAAACAGCGCGGTGCGCGGGAAAACCGAACCGCCTTTGATGGCGGCATGTCTTAGCTGGGGTTTTTTCAAGCCGTTTTCCCCGGGAAAAAAAACGGCATCGTTCCGTTCTATCCGAGATTCCCGCCACGCGGAAAGGCCCTGCCTCCCGCGTGGCACTGCAATTTTTGCTTCAACAAGCATCAATTATTCTAAAGATAGTTCCGCGGTCCCGGGATTTATCATCCAACCAAGAAAAATCCTTTTTTTCAAGCAGCGGGTGATGCATCTTGGTTTGACGCTTTTGCGACAAGGAATAAATGCCGCGGCGGGTTCTTTTCCCAAGTGATCGGCGAGTGGATCTGCCTCCGCTCGCCGTTCACGATTTATGATCCGTCCCCGCGCTCGTTGTTTAGCGGTTAGAATGTTGGCTTCCCAAGCCAGCGACCCGGGTTCGAATCCCGGCGAGCGCACTCTTTGTTTTCATCATCGGTACCTATAATTGTATCATCGTTATAATTTTATCAAAAAGCGTCCGGAGCATGGCGGGAACAAATGTTTTATGCTTGTTCATTAGCTGATAGATGAGGGCGAAAGGATCAAGGCCCCTCTGCTCATGGAATTGCGACACTTTTTAACCACGAAAACGCAACGATCATTCGATAAATCTGCTTCCGAGGGAGGCCAAGTGTGGAAACATAAAGAGTGAATGTATATGCTCGTACAAACAATAGCCGAACAATTCTCTTTTGAGAGCCTATTAATCCCGTATTTCATCATCCTGGCGTTAACAATCGAACTCGGATTATTTTTCATTATCCAAAAAGCTACCCGGAAGGAGCGCAGCCCCTTGTGGATCTTGACCTTCTCCGTTGCGATGTTCGCGTTCAGTGGAGTGTACTTGACGCGTGCCTTGACTGACCTTGTCTTTGGCAGTTCACCGGATATTGTTGAATCCTTGTTCCAGGCTGATCTCGTCATTGTTTCAGTATGTGCTATCGTGATCGGGATATTAATGCGTTTCTTTTTCAAGGACGCCAAAATGATCGTTCAATTATTGCCCATCGTGGTGATCCTTCTTGGAGCTGTCACTTTGGCCTTGGTGATATATTCGTCGATCGTAACGACGATTCTCGGACAAGTGGCCGCGGCACTAGTTGGGGTGCTTGTTATTCCTGTCGCGGGCTTTCCCATCTACATCTTGTGGCAACTTGCCAAGCGGGATGAAATTGGACATAAGGGAATCTTTATCGTTATCATGCTCGGGATTATCCTGAATTTCATCGGGTTAGGTTTTAATTTCCAGCGTGTCCAGGCCGCCGTGGGGGATGCAATTGGGGCTGCTTATCCGGCCTTTAAACTCGCCGTGTTGGTCGGGATCATCGCTGGTTTGTCCATGATTGCGTTTGGATTCTACTATATCCCGCCAGTGGATGATTTCTTCTGGATAAACCAAATCGTCGCTCTATACGTCCTCAGCAAATCCACGCGAACTGCACTCTTCAAGAAGATATTCGACCAGAAGGTCGTGGAAGGCTTTTCCTTCGGCGGAAAACAAACTGGAGGGGCCATTCCTTCCGAGAGCGCCTTTGCGAGCGGGATTGGCGGGATAATCGAGATATTATCTGAAACATCTGCCGCAGATGGTAAAAAAGTCGAGTTCATAGACCAAGGTGCTGTGAAGATGCTCTTCTCATACCAAGAAGATTTGATCTTCATTTTACTCGCCAAGCAAGCCTCACCCGTCCTCAACTACAAGCTGCGGAGCTTCAAGGATGATTTCCTCCTGTTTTTCGGGGACATGATCACGAGGTTCGCGAGCAAGCCGGAAAAATTCCTGCCCGCCGAAACCATCGCCATGCGCATCTTTGGGATCGCTGGGGAAAAGAGGAGGTAAAGTGTATGATGATCGAATTCCCAGAGGATCCGACCCTCGGCTGGTTAAACCCGGGCTGGGCCCCTCTCCGCGTACCAATGTTGCTCATCGAAGTCAGTATGGCCTTTTTCGGGGCACATTTGGCGTTCAAGTTCTTCAAGAACTACCTTACGCTGCAAGACACGAGCCGCGGGTCAAAGATGCACGCTGCTTGGGGCTGGCTCTTCACCGGGTATGCGACGACGATCATTATATACATCATCGCGGATTTCTACGCAATGGCTCTCCAGATCCGCTTCGATCTGCTCGAATATGGCTATGTAGCAATGGCAACTGGCGCATTGTTCTACATATATAACATCGAGAGCGTTGGCGTCATCAAGACTAGGCACGTGTTTACCATAATATTTGGGGTGCTTTACTTCATTTTGCTCGCGTTGCTGGTCATGTCAGTATTTTTGCATTTGATAGAAGGTACCGTCGTCCAATTCTTCGCGATCTCGTTTATGATTCCCGTGATCTTGTTCTTTTTCATATACTCTGCAAGGATCAACCAGCTGATAAAAGGAAAGATGAAGGTCTATTCCGCCGCAATGGTCATAGGCCTCTTGATCTTTATGCTCGGCTGGATGGGGGCGACCGACTTTGCTATGAGGAATCTCGGCGGATTGTGGATACGTCTCATCGCTGACATTCTCCAGTGCGTCGGACTCAGTACGCTGGGGTTGTTCTTCTCGCTGCTACCATCCTGGCGCGAGATCGAGTGGCGGGCGGCGCTGAAGTCTCTTTTCGTGATATACCGGGGCGGTTCTTGCGTCTACCAGCACGACTTCACGGGAGGCGAAGCGTTGGCTGATGCTAACACGATAATGGGTGGGGTCGTGGAGATGGTAAAGTCCGTCCTCGATCAAGTCTTGTTACCCGGTAGCATGAAGGTGTTCGATTTCAAGGACAAGAAAATGCTCATGGAGCAAGGAAAATTCGCTACGATCGCCGTCATCGCTGATTCCGTTTCTGATTCTCTCTGTTATATGATCCACGATTTTACAAGCCGGTTCGAGGTCTATTTCGGCAATATCCTGCAAGATTGGAATGGCGACACCACAGTCTTCGAGCCGACCCGGATATTGATCAAGTGGCTGTTCAACTGATCCACTTGCTTCAATTAATTTAACATCACAAATGCGATACCCATGATACTCACCCGCGATATCATATTGGCAGAATTGAAGTCTGGAAATCTTGCCATTACGCCATACCGGAAAGAAGCACTTGAAAGCGCCTCGTACAACGTAACACTTCATCGCCAGCTCCGTGTTTTCATAGAAGGGCTCACCGAAATAGACATTGCGGTTATCGCTGAGGATGCGAACGCGATCTCGGGCATCACGAGAATCGTCGAAATACAACCCACCGGGAATTTCCTACTCGGGCCAGGCGAGCTCGTGTTAGGCATGACCGAGGAAACCATAAAGCTCCCCTATAACATCGCTGGCCACCTCCAGGGTCGCAGCCGATTCGCACGGATGGGCCTCATGGTTCACGTCACTGCAAGCTTCTTGCAGCCAGGGATAAACAACCGTCAAGTTTTCGAGATCTTCAATGCGAGCCGGAACGCGATAAAATTGCGTCCAGGCATCCAGATCGCCCAGATCATCTTTGAACGATGTGAAGGGACAGCTGAATACAACGG
Organism: Candidatus Sigynarchaeum calidifontis; assembly: GCA_030587475.1. Taxonomy (GTDB): domain Archaea; phylum Asgardarchaeota; class Lokiarchaeia; order Sigyniarchaeales; family Sigyniarchaeaceae; genus Sigyniarchaeum; species Sigyniarchaeum tengchongense. The sequence continues at coordinate 43,994 of JAUQYZ010000181.1, read as the reverse complement.
CGCCTTCAAAGGGCAAAAAGAAATTTAACCTCTTTTTTTCTCGCCAGTTTTCGATGCACGACAAAATAGGTTATTAAGCGGCGAGTAGGAATCACGTAACAATACTCAAGTATACATCTGTGGTTTTTCTTGCTGGTCTTGCTTTTTAGATTCGGAGGACTGCTGATCCCCCGCCCCCAAAAATTCCACGAACGAGTATATCGAATTCTTGAAGTGGATAGCGAGGCTATGAATAGATTCTCGCATCTCGAGTAAACAATCGTTTTTTTGTTCCTTTGTGCACTTACTGCATTCCTTATCACACGATTCCATTATGTTGATTATCTTTTCCACGTCGAGTAAATTTTCTAGCCATATCATCTTGAATTCTTCTGTCATGCAGGTTCACATCTTTGGAATCAAATTCCGGTATTTGGAATGGAGCGTGTCCTGAGCCACATCTTGCACGGTGGTTACTCGGTTCGTGGAGGCGATATTTCTTGATCTCTTGGACACGGAAAGCTAAGAAATTCGAGGTTATATACAATGCTAAGGGGTCGATTTTAGCAATTTCTCGCAGCGCAACATTTTTCTCTTCCCACTTGGCAAAAAACTTATAGCTGAGCCGTGATGATCGCATGGAATGCATTTATTCCAGGCGAGATCGGACGGATTTGAGATGGATGTCTCGCCAATCTGGCTTCGATAATATAAAGGATGGAGACTTGCTCTTCGTTTTAAATGCGGTGGTATATCATAAACGAACACATAATTCGCGAACACGTACGCCTGGAGAATCTTGCTAACCGAATGGCTGAATGTGCGTCATCAATAAGGAACATGATCGCTTCCTTTGGTGCTGGCGAAGTCTTGAGCGACCTAGCGGCGCAAGGGATTGTGCACGGGTTACTGAATGCAAACATCACCGGCATCGTGAGGGAAGACGTGTTCGAGCTACTGGATGGATTCCTTGGTGATGGACATTTTTTCGATCGAATGAGATGTGCACGAACAGTTCCGAGTGTGGATATTCCGCGTATTAAGGCAGAAGTTTCCCGGGCCATATCTGCATTAGCTGAGTTTATGAAATCCGTCGACGTAGCACGCGATATCAAGGAGATTGAACCATCAGGCAGCCTTGATGATGGCGTCTCGCGCATTCATGAGCGGTTTTTACAAAAATATGCCCCTCGGGAGAAACGCACACGTGGCGTTTATTACACGCCAAAACCCGTTACAGGTTTTATCGTGCACATGGTCGATGCCTTGCTCAAGGAGAAGCTCGGGTTCGTGGATGGATTAGCTGACAGCTCCGTCATCGATGGTCGCGAGGGCATTCAAGTACTTGATCCCGCCACTGGCACGGGGACATTTCTCTTTCACATACTGGATCATTTAGAAAAAGCTGCATGTTGGCACGTTCCACGTCTCGTGGGCATCGATCTCATGCCCGTTCCCCTAGCTTTGGCCCGGATGAGATGCGCAGTGCGGATATTAAATTCTCAACAGTTCAAGGCGATGCACGCCGGCCCCGTTTTCATCGAGGGAAATGCCTTCGAGCAAGATCCCGAGTCGCTGAAGGGTTTCTCCGTGGTCATTGGCAACCCTCCATATTCCCGCGCATCCCAGAACAAGATCACGCGCATCGACGCGTTGCTGGGAGCGTACAAGGAGGGCGTGAGGGGGGACAAAAACATTCAAGCGCTATCCGATGACTATATCAAGTTCATCAGGTTCGGACAAGAGATCATCTACCGGAACGGGTTCGGCATCCTGGCATTCGTCGTAAACCACACTTTTCTTACCGGCCCCATCTTTCGCGGGATGAGGCATTCCTTGATGGCCGCTTTCGATGAATTGTATGTTCTTGACCTTCACGGGAATGCTAAAATCCAAGAAAATGTTCCGGCTGGCGTCGTTGACCAGAATATATTCCCGATCCAGCAAGGCACTTGTGTCTTTATCGCTTTGAAGGTAAGAAAGAGCGGTACCCAGAGGTCAACGCTATACCATTACGAGATATTCGGCACCAAGGAGGAAAAATTCGCCTGGCTCGAAGCGAACGGCTTGAATAGCATCCCGTGGCACTTGATCGAACACCCCCGTGAACCGTTGTTAGCTTTTTCCCCTGGAAAATCGGATGATGCAGTGTTCGAGGAATATGGTGCTTTCACGTCCATCGAGGACATCTTTAGATTTCACAGCGTTGGGGGAAAGCCGGGCGATGATGAATTGCTTGTTTCCTTCGATCAAAACGACACTATGAACAAGATCAAGGCATTCCTCACAGAACCATCGAAGGAAACGGACCATCATCATCTGACCGAGGCTAAGCGAAAAATATTGAGCAATGCGCCCTCGCTACGCGTTGATGCGTGCCAGGTCATCCCTTACAACTACCGGCCCTTCGACTTGAGATTTGTCTACTACGATCGGCGTGCGTGGACACGTCCGGTTACTAAAGCCAAGCAGCAATGCTATGAAGGCAATTTAATATTTTTGACCACCAAGCTCGTCAAGGATCGCGAGTTCAATCACGTCTTCGTCGCTAATGCCTTCACGGATGTCATTTTCTTGTCAAATACAAGTTCTACTAACTGTTACTTGTTTCCGATTCGCGTTATAGCCCCCGACGGCGTGGTATCGTGGAACATCTCGAGACGTTACCATGATTATTCAGAGCGGATGGGGGCACCGTTCGACGCGGGCGATCTTCCAGGAGCAATAGGCTATGTCTACGCAATTCTCTGGTCCAGCTCGTTCAAGCGAAAATTCAATGCGTGTTTGAAAGAGGGGGCGCCACGTATACCGCTCGTGGAAGACAAGGCCTTTTTTGGCAAGCTCCGCGTGCTCGGAAAGATGCTGGTTTCATTGCACTTGTTAGAGTTGGAGAAGGGCGGATTCGATCCAACTTGTAATATCGAAGGTACGGGATCGAACATCGTTGAAATGATGCGTGAAACACGGTTTCATGAGGGTCATTTACACATTAACCCACAACAATTTTTTTCTCCAGTTCAAGAGAATGCCTACGATTTTCACGTCGGGAAATACGCAGTTTTGCGCAAGTGGCTTGATGATAGGATAGGTAAAACCTTGGAAGCCCGCGAAGTTCGTCATTTTCAAGCTATGGTACGAGCCATCGAACTTTCAAACGACATTATTGCCAGAATAGACGGGATCGTTGCTGGTCGTTTTGGCTACGGGTCGTAATGATGGTTATTTCGATATGGGCTTGTTTAGCACAACGATGATCTCCTTGTCCATGGTTGGGGACACCTCGCCAGGCACGTTGGATGGTGAATTGCTCAAGGGCATGCGCTTGTTCGGAATGTCGCGGTAAAACGTCACTACGTGTTCGAACCCGAGATTAGTTCCAAGCTCGATCATAATGCGGTCTGTTGGAATTTGGACGTTTTTGACCGTCCGGTTGCCAATGACGATGCAACATTTTCGATCGCCTCCGAGCACCTGGAAGAGGCGTGCTAACACCTTCGAGAAATCGGCAAAGAATGAAAGCACGAAGCCTAGGCGGTCGGCGTACACCTTGAAGTGTCCGGCCTTCCCGAGCGATCGCGAGTCAAGCCACCTGTTCCCCTTGGTTCCTGCCCCGCGCGCGCCCGCGAGCCGTGAATAATATTCTTTTTTTATGCGTGCAAATGCCTGGAAATCGACCGCATCAGAAATGGCAGATTCCACGCCGCTGATAAAGGTATCGAGGCTTTTCATCTCGATCTTTACATCCGCGAGGTCGCTGGATTCAATTGCGGACAAATGTGCTATTATTAAAGCCTTTTGCTGTCGTGCTTGCGCTTTCATTATGCTCTTGCACGTCTCAAATAGCAATTGGGATTCAGGGAATTCAGCATTGTTTTCAATGCCTCCGAGGAGTTGCGAGTCGATATCTTTCACCCGCTTCGTATCTGGTAGGATCCATTCGAGCGGGAACCTCGAGAACTGTCCATACGCCACGGTCGTGTGGCTGTCCCCGTAAGGCGGGCTCGTGACGACGAGGTCGATGGAACCATCTGCGATTCCTTCCAGGGTCATGGAATTGCCCAGGACGGCTTTGAAACTCGCCGTGAACTTGTTTTTCTTGATATATGAATAATAAGAACCCATAGCTGTTATATATTCCCGAGCGACTTGCTTGAATCGCGTGATGGCGTTCACTTTGCTGTCAAAATCCGTTATTTTTTCCCTTTCAATGCGATATGTCTTGTTTTCACCCTTGCGCTGGTATGAACAATCCCGGGTGGTTTTTCCAAGGCATACAAGGAAAAAGTTCCTCAATTGCCTCGTAATGGCCTGCTCGCCAGCATGTTCGGGGAACGAGGTGGAAATGGCGTGCTTGATGGCGGAAAGATTGGAAATAACCCGTTCACTGAACCAGAAATGGATTTGGTGTACGGCTGGAACGCTTTCGGGAACCAACTTCCCGCCCCCTGCAGCCACGACGTGCAATATCGACGCCAGATGCTGATTCAAGAGTGCCGGATTGATGGGCGTCGTCTTCACTTCCTGAATGATATGGGCGAGCGGGTTGAGGTCGAACGCGATGGAATCAATGTTCCGCAGCATCGCCTCGACGCAACTCGTGCCAGACCCTCCGAAAGGATCCAACATCGGTTTCTTGCGGCTCTGGTCGTCATAATGAGGGTAATATAACTTGATGAGTTTGCGGGCAACTTGCGGTATCATGCGCGCTGGGTACTCGTGGAATATGAGGTGGGTGAATTCGTTCGTGTTGGCGACCTTGAACGTCCATTCATCATCGGGGAACCCCTCCAGGTCGAGCATCCGCTTTGTATCGCTCTTCTCATCATCGCGCTTCTTGCGCGTTATGCCAAGGAATGCGTCTAACGTCTTACTATTAGTGGGCATTGGCATGGGATGATGGTTGACAAGATGGGTTTTCAACCATCCTATTAATGGGACGATTATTGATAGAGGCAATCTATCGTGGGGATTTTGTAAGAAACGTCAATGCGCGTTATAATTCAAGAGCTTGTCTATTGTAAGGAGCCAATTTTTGAATATCTTGCCCTCAAAGGCCATTTTATTGGCAACAAATAACTTCTTGGCAAGGCTTGTCTCGTTCATTATCACACTTTCGAAAAAGGCTTTCATACCATCGTGCACGCGGGTGATAGAGTCCCGGATCGTCAGATCGCGACTTGCATCTAGGATGTGGCCAGCCGTGGCCGTTTCTTGAGATTTCCACCATTCCTTGAAATAAATTTTCGTCCCGTGTTCCTTTTCCCACGTTCCCGTGTCTGAGAAGATCGCGTCCCCAGGGAAGAAGTTGTAGAAATTCGATCCCGCCGTGAAGTTCCCACAATCGTTGATGAGCCGGTCGAGATACGTGAATGTCTCCCCGAGGGTCTTAGGATTTTCCCCGGGAAAATTGAACATCAAGTTCAACACAAATGGTCCATAATTGATCTCTTTACTTCGATTCAAAATGCATTCCAGCTTGTTGAGGAAACCTTTTGGATCTTTCGTCTTGTTCATAAGATGCAACATTTTCGGCGATCCCGACTCCAACCCAAGCATCAGTGAAATGTTTGCTGCTTTCATGGCCGTTATACTATCCTTCTTGAACGAGTCGATGCGGGTTTCCGCCCAGAAATGATATCCGTAATTTTCTTCCCGGAGGAACTCTAACACGCCGCGTAACCAACGCTCGTTGAATCCAAAGATCGGATCGTAAAAACCTATTTGCTTATCCCTTCCATTTAGCATGCTTTCAGAAGCCTTTATGACATTTCGTATCTCTATTTTCGCCCTATCCGGTGAATATTCTCTCCAGGCGGCTTTTTCGCACTTGAAAGCCTTGTATTTCTTCTCGATGCAGAAGTTGCAGTTGAACGGGCACCCTCGTGATAACGTGATAGATAGATGCTTGTAATATGGTACATATTTCTTGTAGACCGAAAAGTCTACGGGTGGAAGCATATCGAGATCCCGGACGATGCTACCTTCGATGATCTCGGTGTGGGAAGATACATTGCCGTTCCTGGACAATAAATCCAGCAAGGCAATTTCCCCTTCTCCGCGGATCACGCAATCCACGCCAAGATCATTGAAATCCCCTGGTAGAATTGTAGGGTGGTAACCACCAACGATGACTTTGAAAACATCGATTGAATTGCTTTTACGTAAATTCTGGATAGCTTCAAGTACTTTTTTAGATGAAAGATATTGATACGTGAAGAAACAAGAAACAAGCACGAAGAAACGATCCTCACGTCTGAAATTGAACGCGTGATCGATGGTGCTCATAATAAGCCTTTCAATACGCATGATATTGAACGGATCGAAAGCTTTATCCATTTTTCGCTCCCATTCGAGATCTAAAAACTCGATTTCAGGCTTCGGATACATTTTTTCCATCAAAAAGTTTGCCAAGTAAACCAGGTGAATAGGGATCTCGTGCTCGAAGACCGGATTGTCGTAAGGCAATGATGGGTCAATAAAAAGGATTTTAATCGCCATGCCTTTGAATTTCAATTGCCTATAAAAACCTATCTGATATACATCTACGGCAAGTTATGACTTCACAGTTCTCCTCTTTTCCCCAGCTTTCTCACCGAACGAGTCCAGCGTCGATTGTTTTTGAGCCGGCATTGCATCCGGGAAGAGGATCCCTTCCTTGATGAAACTTCCGTCGTCGGAACGTTTCAAGAGCAAGGCTCTCAAGTTTTTTTCCCGGGCCATTATTATCGACAAGCGTGCATATTCCCAGTTCATTTCCGTTCCGATTCCTGAGCGCCCGCACGAGGCCGCGGCGATGGCCGTTGTGCCGCTACCCGAGTAGGGGTCGAATACTAGTTCTCCTGGATTCGTGAAGCAGCTAATTGCGAGCAAGGGCAACTCTGGAGGGAACGGTGCGGTGTGTCCATACTTGTTCACTCCACCTTTCCCGATCTTGATGACAGGACTAAATTTTTGAACGTTGGAATGTAACGTGTTCCCCGACCTGTCCCTCGCGAGCTTGAGGGTGCCGGGGGTTTTGAAAATGAACATGTGCTCGTAACAGTTCGTTGGTCGCTGATAGAACGGGACGAAGTTCCCGTCGTTCTTTTGCCTGTTGCTTTGTGGCTCGCCTTTGTACCAGGCAACGTTGTCAAGCAGTATGAATCCTGCTTTTTGGAATAGCAAAATAATATAAGCGCCGAGAGGAATTCTTTTATTGCCCATAGTCGATTTGACTATTGTCCTTTCGTTATCATAGATGTCCCCAACATTGTAAAAAAAAACGCCACCTGGCACGATAATTTCCCTGGCAAGAACGATCATGCGATACATATCGTTCAAATAGTTGTATAAATTAGTCCATTGGTTGTATTCACGGGCGTTATAATATGGAGGAGAAGTGACCATGCCATGAATCGTTTTTTTCTCGATCTGTCTCATTACGCTGATGCAATCATCCTGGACGATGCATATTGGATATTTTTTTACCTTTATCAAGGGAAAAGAGCGTGATTCATCGCCTGTGTCTCGTGTTTTTGATTGTTCGTAGACAAATTGTGCAAAGAGAGGTCCATTAAGGAATTCCTCCCACGCCCCTTTTCTGTAGACATTACCCGGGACGAATTCGGCGAACGAAATGGTCTCGACATTTCTCTTTTCTTGCATCACGGCGGACCGGAACTCATCATTGTCTTGCACGTTTATCGCGAGAATTGTCTCACCGGGGTACGTGTAATACTTGGTCATCATCGCAGAAAGTTGCGTATTGGTCCAGTGTTCAACGAGATCCTTGCGCCAGACCTTTATGAGACTTTTCGGAACCACGTTTTCTGGTCTTAAGTCATATAATGAATCTTGCATGAAGATCGTGCGCATGGAATAACGCTTTCCCCTGTTCGTTTTGCTTCTTTCCGCACATAGCGGATTTTTGCATTCCCAGCTCTTTTCACCGATCTCCGTGTATGAATTACCGGAGATTTTCAAGGATCCACAAACCGGACATGGAATTTTCCTTTCATCGACAACGTTTTTATAAAAAACAAGTAATAAATCATTCTTATTCTCAATAAACTTGATTTCCATCGAATTGTCAAAGGCTCGCTCGTGCTGGAGGATGTAACAATCGATAAACGAAAAGCCCGCAAGTGGTTCCTTGAAGAACTCGATGCTATTTTTAATTTCAGGGCGGGAAAAGATTCCTTCCAGATTCTTAACATCTTGAACGTCTCTGGTATAGAATTGCTTGAGACGTTTGCGGTCTTCGTCGGATAGCTTTTCACCTAACTTGTGTTCGATAACATCGGCACATATTTCCTCCGCGTGGTAATACGTCCTGTTAAATCCCGTCGGGTATATTTTTTCCGCGAATACAGTTATTTGCGCGTAAATATCCCATTTTAAATTCAAGCCTGCATGGGTGATGTTCTCGACCTTTATGGCAAGGACGCGATGGTTGCGAAGTAGATCGAAAGCTTTTATTATACAATGAAATAAAAAATCAAAAAAATCATTTTTATTACCTTTTGAATCGAAAACTGCTTGGTTTAGATTCATATATATGAGGGATTTCTTGCCACGAGTATCATCCCCCTTTTCCAAAATTTCTAGATATTTCTTGTTGAATTTCGTAATGATTGATGCGTGATCTTCAATCATGGGGTTTTCGCAGAACCTCTCGAGTTCCAGATAATCGCCGTCACGCGCTTTGCTCCCTTCTCCGGAAACGAGTTCCTTTCGTATCAAGTCGCGTTCTTGTTGAAACAAGAAGCGCAAGGAAATTCTACGGTTTTCATTCAATGCAAGCAATCGTGAATATAAAAAAACAATATAGTCCTTGACTCTATCGATATTTTCTTTTATAATTGCATCTTCGAGATTCCTCCAGAAAACCGGGATACTTTGTCCGAGAATTGACGAGCATGATCTAATTATTTCATCACATTTCTTCTTAATGATTTCTACATCAATATTACATTCGCCAATCAATTTTACGAATATCTGAAAATCTTCTTCACGCTCATAGTCGATGTATTTCTTGATCTGGTTCTTATGGACACGTCCAATGTAAATCTTGAGTTCGCTTGCCAGCATCTCCGCAATCATTTTCACGACTGGGCTCGCGTCATCGTATGAATCCCGGATGATTTTTTCGACAATGTCGCCTGGAAGGTTGGCGTAATCGCAGGAAAAAACGGGAATTTTTTCGATGTATGGTCGTGGATCGAGTTGGCAACCCCGGGTGGTAAGGAAGCGTTCAATAATATCGAGGCTACTCCGCTTTGCCGAATTTTGGCCCATCGCCAGCACCGATATGTCCTTCATTGCCAATGCACATTGTCCGTGAACGGATCGATGGGTACTCCTTTTATCAACAGCCTAGCAAGCCGGATTTCATCTATCCGGTAGCCGAAGGTTTTCGCTTGCTGCAAACAAAAAGCTTCTAGCTGCCACAGCCCCCTGATTTCATATGTCTTCGCGAGGTTGTACCAGGCGTACGCGTTCTCATAATACATCTCCAGGATTTTCTTAAACGCTGCCTCGCTCTGAACGATATTCCCCCGCTCAAAGTGGAGGTTGCCCAGCACGAAGAGGATCTCCAAGTCGTCAGGAAAATGTTCTAAATACATCTCGCAAGCCTGAATGGTCTGTTTATAGTGGTTTGATCTGTGCAGCTCGTTGATTGCCTCCTTGATATAATTTATATCATATGAATATCTCGATTTCATCGTGTCCATGAAAACGGTGTCCTCGTCTCTCGGTAATAACTCTATCCGGCTCATCAAGTCATCTACGAACTCCGCCGTGATCTTCGGCCGCGTGCGGAAAACGATCTTGTTGGGGAGCACGGCGTTATCTTCGTTTATATCTCGGTCGGAGAAATACCATGAAAGCCTATCTTGGTGAACTTCGTCATTCATGTGGTTATCATACATCGATCTGAGTTCCGTGCGGCGTCGTTGCTTTTCAAAGATCACGAAATTCATTAAACGGGAGGAGCTGTATTCTGCCCGGTTTACTGGTGGCGAGGTAGCCCCCGTCCTCATACCCGGCAACAAGCCTTGATTTTGCTGGAATTGGCCTTCCAGGATGTATTTTATTATTTTTTCATCTTCGCGATTACGATCGAGGGCAATTACTGGCTTCTTCTGGTCTTCTGGGGGCTTCGATTCTTGTTTCATTTTTTTACATCGAGATTCGATGGCGAGTTTCAACTTTATGGCCTTTTCATCGCCGGGCTCGCTGGCTAGCCCTGCATTCAAGTTATCCAGCGCCATTTCGAGTTGCCCGAGCTTGAAACACGTCAAAGCAAGATTAAACTTGAATGAAGCTACCCAAGGATACGATTTGCTCAGATTTTCGAAGAGATCCCTGGCCTTCTCCAGGTTCCCCGATTTTAAAGCCTGATAAGCGGCATTCTTCCTTCCCAGGCTGCTTGTTTCATCAGGCTCCGTTTTCTCTACCAATATCGATCGCAATAAAGGGTGGTATAGTCATTATCTTTTTCTATCCGTAACACTCTAATGTAAATAAGCTTCGCTTGTTATCGCCTTAAAACGCGAGCGAAGGTGAGTTGTTCAACAACCGTGGAAAAAGGCATTCCATCTCCCACTGAATAAACATAACCGGCTAGCGACGATCTCCATGAACAGTTCCATGCAAGATAATCGCTCGATCGTGGAGAACTTTTATTTGCAATACGAGGAAATCAAGAATGTTCTCATCAAAGCAATTCATTTCAAGAATCAGCGCGGTCATAGATTTTTTCAAGTAACACCCCAAGATTACGCGGATGTCATCTTGAATCGGATTTTCTTCACAACTTTCTTGCAGTTACCTCGGGGCAAGTTACCTCCTGTGATTCCTATCCGGTACTTGCTTGATCTGTACGCGCAATATCGCGCCGGTGCACTCTCTTCATTCACGTCATTCTATCGAGTTCTTTGCACTGTCTGGTTCTCCTACTTGCATTCCAATCGCCCTCGAACCGATGCTGATGGGATCTTCAAGGTCGTGCCGTTCCTCGGTGGAAACGTCTTTAAACCCATCCCGACGATCGAATCGGTTAACAAAAGCGATATAATCGATGCGATCGAGATCGATGATGCTGCATTTTGCTCCATATTAAAAATGATCGACCAACACGAATGGCAACTTGTTGAGACAAGTCCAAAGGAATCCAGCGCTGGTATTAATCCCGCGATCCTTGGTTATATCTTCGAGATGAGTTGCAATCGCAAAGAATGTGGGATATATTACACGCCTGCGTTTATCACGGATTACATAACACGAAAGACCGTTTCGATTTATGCGACGAGGTCGATAAATGATCATTTCCACACGGCTTTCGGGGACTTCATTGGTGAGGTATTATATAAAACAAGCAAGACACCTGACGAATTGGAACAAGTTGCGTGGTTTTATTTTAACGTTTTGACGAGCGTTAGTATATGTGACCCCTCATGCGGTTCCGGGGCATTTCTGGTTGAGGCCGAGCGAGTCATCGTGGATCTTTATCAAGCGTGTCTCGAGTGCATCGACCCGCGCGATACGCGGTTTAGCCGGTATCCGGGGCTGCCACGCTCGAACTCGAGTGCCTACGACGTCAAGCGGCACGTGATCCTTTCCAATATCTTCGGCGTGGACGTGCAACCTGGATCTGTCGAGGTTGCGAAGCTCCGCCTGTCATTAAGCCTCGTTTCTGCATTGGATTTAGATCGAGGCGATACACTTCCTTCGCTCGATGATAATATCAAGAATGGGAACAGTTTGCTCGGTTTCATCAATCCTTCAGATGGATCCGCAAATAAACTCGCCATCCACGAGGTGCGGCTGAGTGAAGCCTTCGCCAGAAGTCGGGGCACGCCTTCTGAGCGAGAAAAAGCGATAGCCGACCTCGATTCCTTGTATATCTCTTACTTGGGCGAGAACCAAAAGATCGATGGTTTGCGGCCTTTCCACTGGGGAGTAGAGTTTATAAAAATTTTCCAGCGCGGTGGTTTCGACATCATCATCGGAAATCCACCATACTTGAGCTTCTCTTCCTCGAAAGCTAAGAAAGAGATAATCGGGAAAGAAACCATCCGGAAAGTATATAAAAACACTGATGACATCTACGAGGCTTTTATATTGCGCGCTATGCAGTTATGTCGAGGTATTGCCGGCTTGATCATACCCTACAGCTATTACCGGCAGATCGGTGCTCGCATGACTAGACATCTGCTCGCCTATGACAATCTTGGAGAGGGCATTTTTGTTGGGGTGAGCATTGCCGTGGCTATCGCGTTTTTCGACACGGGATCACACCACGATTTTGAATTCAGGAATTACACGTATATGCCTAACAAAGCAGCTCTTCTCGGGCATATCCCCGCAATCAAGGTGTCGTCATTTGACTTGTTCAAGGATGATACGCTGGTCACCCACATCGAACGCGTAGCCCGGACGCACGCGTCGTATGGATTGAAAGTGACCCGCGGCGAGGAACTTGGAAAAAAGGCACTCTCCTTGGAGAGGAGGGCGGGGCAGATCCCGATATTCACCGCGAGCGAGATGACGGCGTTCAAGCTGCTTCCTGCAGCATACTTCCTCGATCTAGCCTCGATCAAGAAAGATTTCTACAAGAACAACAAGATCGGGGTCAACCTGGCGTTTCGTAGCCGGATCAAGGCTTCCTTCGTGGGTGACGTGTACACCATCAAATCGATAATCTGCATCTACCATGGCTCCCTAGATACCTTGATCGAGGTGTTGGGGACATGGAATAGCAAACTATTCGACTGGTACCATAACAAGCGCTTTTCCATCTATCAAGAAATCCGGCTGAACACGATCGCCGATATCGAGAATCGATACCCCCTCTTGCTACCTGACCGGGACGAGTTTAGGCAAGTCGTAAAATACTTGACTGTACAGTACCACCCGTTCTTGCACCTTGTCGTCGATTTCATTATCTATGAAGTATTTTTCTACGAAAGACTGGTTTCTGACAAAGCACATCCAGAAGCCCGGTTCGCGCTCATGGATGCAATCCGTCCCTACCTCGTTCCCGTGGATTACGACTCGTGGTCGCGGCTGCATTGGAAGTCGATGCGTGGCGAAAGGTTGGACGGCGAGGAGCGTCGCGATCTCGATCAACTGGAAGCCAGCATCAAGGAAACGATAGCCCACGTCGTTTCCGAAATGGAGGTGGATAATGCAGTACAAAGCATCATTGGAAACATGAGAACACACCCGTGGATCGACCGGATCGAAAATGAATCGCTTGCGCGGTGAGAACATGGGCGGCAAGTCTTCACATGTGCGTGATCGGGGCGGAAAGCGGTCCACGGGTGTGTATTACACGCCACCATACCTTGCCCGGTTCTTATGTCGTGACAGCCTTGCAAGGTTGATCTCCGGTCGATTTGCCTTGCCGTTCGAGGATGCTGAAAAATTCATCGAAACCGAGGACTGCTTGGAGGTTCCCGCATCGATCCGCTCCCGGCTCGCTGTTATCGATGCAATGTTTCGTGGTATAACGATTATCGATCCTGCCGTCGGAAATGGTGTGATGCTCGCTACGATGATCGGAGAGCTCGTCAAGGCCCGCGTGAAGATCAGCAAGTTCGCGGGACGGGAATCGCTAGCGGCGGATTTCTACCGAGCGGCCATTACGAGTTCATTGTACGGCATCGACGTCAATGCCGAGGCGATTGAATCCGCGAGGAAGGCAATTTTCGATTTGAACGGCATCACCAGCATCGTCGAGGAAGGCGACGTGAAAGATGCCCTGGCTTCCCATCTAGTGACCGGGAATGCATTGACAGAAATGGAGAAATTTACTCGATTTGGCCCTTTTGACATCGTTATATCGAATCCGCCATACTTGTCTTATTATGGAAACGCCCCTGCTCGAATGATCGCGTCTGAAAAAATTTCATTACGTCAAAACTTCGAACTTTTTGGCCAGGACAATCAACGGATCAACACGATGAACCTTTTTTTAGAACTCGGCATAAAATTGCTGAAAGAAAACGGCGTTCTATCGTACGTCGTGAACAAGACGCTATGCGTCCTCCCGTCGTACCGGAAAACCCGCGCATACATCCTCTCGAGATGCATGATCAACCGGCTCGTTATCGACCTGGATCCATTCGATGCCATCGTCGACTGTGCCGTCTTGTGTGTTTCTAAGAAGAAACCGCCCTCCGATTACCTGCTGAGCTGGTGCTCGTTGAAGGGCATCCCCACGAGCTCCGCGTCGCTGGCTTCCAGTATACCGTGCCGCCAAGTGCAGATATCCGTCTACCAATTTGCGCGAAACAAGGAACTCGAGTTCACCTACTCCTTCCACGGGGCTATTCTCGAAAAAATGGAGCGCGCGGGACACAAGCTCTGTGATATCCTGCTGATCAATCGCGGGATCAATATCGGCGGTTGCAGCGAGCATTTTCTCTCAAAAACGGCTCGTGATGAAAGGTACGAGAAGATCATCCTCGATGCTAGGCACGTCGGGCGTTATCGCGCGTGGTGGGACGAGTCTCAAGGGTATTTCGTGTTCGACCAGGAGAAAGAGCGCATGCTTCGGGCGGGAGGAAAGACCCTCGTTCTTGGGGATCCTCGTCGATACGAGGGTTCAAAGCTCTTCATACCGGAAGCCAGCAAGGGCATCCAGGCCGCGTACATCAACACCCGCTTGTACTCCGCATACGGGATATTAGTCGGGACGTCCAAGCACGGCGAGAACGAGCTCAAGATCGCGTGTGCGATGCTCAATTCCCGTGCAATCTCTTTCTACGCCATCGAGCGCGAGATCCTCAGGAAAGGAAAAAAAGCAACGCCCCACGCGGGCGTCAAGGGGCTGGCCGAACTTCCCGTTCCAACCTTCTCTTCCACGGCACGGGCAATGCTTATCGAGCTGGTCGACGAGATATTGGAGCAATTGGGAGCGGGCAGAGTGGCGAATGTCTCTAACAAGTTCCAACCGGAGATAAAGCATCTGATGGCGGAGATAGATCGAATCGTCTACGATGCATTCAACCTCGACGCGAATGAAATCCTCTCAATAAACGATGCCGTCGATGCGCTCTTCAAATAACTTCTTGATAACCTTGAAACCAGTACTTTCCTTGGTGCTCCGGAGCCAGGACATGCAATCAGGATCTGCCT
This sequence comes from Candidatus Sigynarchaeum calidifontis, assembly GCA_030587475.1. Lineage (GTDB taxonomy): Archaea > Asgardarchaeota > Lokiarchaeia > Sigyniarchaeales > Sigyniarchaeaceae > Sigyniarchaeum > Sigyniarchaeum tengchongense. The sequence continues at coordinate 28,889 of JAUQYZ010000181.1, read as the reverse complement.
TGACACGTGCAATCGATTCCTTGACGATCGCGATCTTGCCCTTCCGATCGAGATCCCGATGATCGATCTCGTGCAATAAAGATAGCATCGTGCCGAACATGTCGTTTTCCCCTTCCTGGCACGTGTATAGGTAGAAAATGATCGCGTCCAATAGCTCCTTGTCAATATATTCCAGCAGATCGGTCTCTTCGTTTCCGTACGCGTTTAAAAAAATCAAGTAATCAACGATCCGTGCGATGCATCGTCGCTTTACCGGCGCTGCGATCTTGATGGGCAAGGATCCGAGAAAGGTTTTACTCAAGTTCACGGTCAAAGCGGACTTGTTGCTGAAGGAGAGCAAGTAATAAGCGTTTATCAAGGCAGAATTCAAGATCGCAAGAATATATTTGTATTCTTGCTCGATATTACCATCCGCCATTTCTTTTTTCAAGATGATGGCATTGATGGAAGCGAAAAAATAATGCTGGTGATCGTCGTATGCCACGCGGAGGGGATATGTTCCTCCACCGATGCGCTGGGCGAGTAGCTTCACGGGCGCCTCGTGTACACTGACCGGCCGAGGGCGATGTAGCTTTGCTGGATCGTAGATGATATACTGGCCCGGGTGCCATTTTATCTTGTATCTATCAATGTCCTTCCCGCGAAGTATTTTCTTCGCGTTGGGGACGTTCGGGTCTGTCGTGAACATGTTGTCGCGGCGCCGGGTGACCAAGCCTTCGATAATCTCGCTACAAGCGTCCTCCAGTGAGAAGGCATCCTGTTGCATGGTGGAAAACATCGCAGCAAACCGATCATCCACGTGGATGTCGAAAATGCATGCGGGGTTGAGGGAAAACCGTTCCTGATCAACTTCGTGGGACTGGTACTTCCCAGACAGGAGATCTTTCACGCAGTGTTTCACGATGGTTCGTTTCCGGTATTTCCTCGCGATTCCTTTTTCAAGGATCAAGACGATCGTGGACGCGACGACCCCGTCGAACACGCCATCTTGAAGGTCCACGATCTCGCGAACGAATGCCTTGTTCGTGATGTACTGCCTGATGATGTCGTTCGTGGTGGTTCTCAGTAGCGTGTTCGGGATGATGAACCCGAGGACGCCCCCATCCTTGAGCAAGTTGATCGACCGGGCTATGAACAAGCTGAATGCGTTGACTTTCCCCGATTGCCGCGCTTTTCCCTTGGTGATGGTCGAGTAGCCTTGAAAGTACCACATCGAGAAATACGATAGCTCGATTTCATCGAAGTTCCGACCGCGCACGAACACGTACGGAGGATTCCCGACGACAATGTCGAATCCGCCCTCCTTCCCGAAGAGATCACGGAAAAAGATTCGCCAATGGAGCGGCTGGTACTTGTCAAGGTCGATCTCTATTTTGACATTCTCGTGAAGTTTGGACTCGAGCACGCGGGAGAGCCTGGCCGTGGCATCGGATGCCGTGGGGCGGTTGGTCGACAGGAGATCGGGCGTATTACGCGATTCGTCATAGATATTTTCGTCAAGCCAGCCAATCAATGCATTTCCATTGACGATGTTCCCTTCCAACCCCGGGAAAGAAGGTTCTACCATAGCATCCTCGTCACCGCCAGATGACATCCATAACCACAGCCGCTTCCTTGCAACGCTGATGGCATCGGCTGAAAAATCCACGCCGAATATGTTATCTGACAAGATGTTGGATTTCAAATCACGAACACTGTCATTCCTGTTGGATGACAGTTTGTTGGCGAGCCGTGCCTTCAATGAAAATAGAACATCTGCTATGGTCACGAGAAACTCGCCCGAACCGCAAGAGGGGTCGAGCACGCTCACCCGGCCAAGCAGTAGCAAAGATTGTTCAAGCTTGCTCGTGTCCAGGCGATCCACGAGGTCATCAAGGTTGTCGGCATCGATCCCTGTCCTGGCCGCCAGGTATTGGGCAACGCATCGCGCGCAGATATACTTTGAGACGGTCGCCGGCGTGTAGTAGACACCCTTGCGTTTCTTCGCGTGGTCGTTTCTTGAAAGCATTTTTTGCTCGTGTATCATGCTGAGGATGGCTGGCGTGATCGTGGGCACGTCGTCGGTGCACGTCTCATCGAACTCATTGGCAGTCCATCGGAAGCCTTTGAAGTATTCGAGAAGATCTCGCCATGCACGGGTTGCATCGAGCGTTTCGAGCGTCCGCGTTTCAAATAACTGCCCGTGAAACAGCCGGAGATTCCCTTTGCTAACAAAGTTGCGGCCTATCTCCGCAATAATGCCCGTTTCACGTGAGAGGATCCTGGAAAGGAATTCCGCCGTCGAGTATTTTGTCTGGCCCTTTTGTACGTGCCCTGCCGATATTAAAAACAACAGCATGGCGATGTCCTCGATGATGTTGCCCGCGACCTCGACCTTTTCTGATAGATGTTGCGGGCCGGGTATAATATTGGCGATCAAGGAACGGAACTGTGCGAGCCTCGCGAGGATTTCATCAAGAGGTCCATGTTTCTTTACCACGCGTGCCACCATGCTTCTAGCTTGCATCTTCCCGTTAAAGCCTTTTTAAACTCCAGCATCACATTCGAAATTGCATCCGGGTGCATAGAATTGTTTTTCGCTTACGTCACTATACTTGGCAGAAGCATTTGGGCAGTAATCAATGCCCTCTATGCCGTGTTAAAACAGAAATCGATCAAACCAGACGTGATCTACATCGTCACCGAGGATCTCTTCAAGGATAAGCTTAAATTGACGCAAGAAGGCGTGCAGATCCTCGCTGAGGAATTCGGCTTTAAACCAAAAATCGAGATGGTGGTTGTAGAGGAAGGAAATCCAACCCTGGCAGGGCAAGAGATCAGCAAATTGATAAATACGCTAAAACAAGATGGCTTTTCCATTGACGTCGACATCACGCCAGGGCGAAAGTCCCTCGTGGCCGGTATCATGATCGCCATCGAGAAGGCGAACGTGGACAACATCTATTACCTCGACATCAAGACCATCACAGACGTGAACCTCCCGTACGCAATGATCCCCATGCAGCTGCAATCGTTGAAGCTGTTCATCGAAAAAAAGGAGAGGCCGGTGGAAAATGCCTGATCTGGACGTCGAAATCACGGCTGCCGAGATGCAGCTCTTGCTCAATTCGATATCGGCCGATAACGACAAGGTCTGGTTTGATGTCTCTTTTCCCCTCTTCAACGATTTCCAACTCTTCAAGGCCAAGCCGGAGGGTCTCGGTTACGCGATCGAGGTGGGCACCCTTGACTTCAACGTGATCAGCACCCAGATCCCGCAGCACGCCGATGAATTTCCCAACTACCAGGACTTCAAGGAGTGCTTCCTGGCCAGTGGCTGCATGCAGTACGATAACGTCGCGGACTTCTTGAATCGCCATAAAAACTACAAAGACAGGAACCAGCGAGTTTTTTTTTCGCCGGACACGAACTTGCTCTACCATGGCTTCTTATCTTCGAAAGCATCGTTCTTGTCTAAGGAGCGGATCCCGCTCGCGCCGACCGTGTACAACGAGATCCAGAACGCGATGAACCATAAGTATGATAAGGCTACTGTCGACGATATCAAGTCGAAGATTCGGTTCAACTCGGATCTGATCAAGGGCTGGGTCAATAACAGGAAAAAGAGATCCCGGAAGGCCGCTTACTTGGCAATGCGTGAGAAAAACCGGTTGTTGACCTTCACGGTAGCGGAGATCGAGAAGCGGTCGGCCTCCTACGAGAAGAAAGACCTCTACATCTTGAAAGAGTTACAAGATTTCATGGCGCAATCCAAGTCCAACGTGATTTATCTCACCGCCGACCGTGTCTCGCAAGATTTCTGCGTGATGGAGAACGTTGAATACTTCCTTTTCACGATCCCTGCACGTGTTGAAGTCCAAAAGTGCAGCGCGGCGGCGTTCTGCGAATTGATCTTCGATCTCACCGCGATCTTTGGCGTGATACGGGTGCATCGCACGCTCTTGTTTTGCGAATTCCCGAGCAAGACCGATCTCGATCAATTGAAGGTGCGGCTCGCCACGGAGAAACACCACGCGCAGTTCACGAAAGACTTGAGAACCTGTCGTCGTCTCATGGAGTTCAAGTCCCGCATGCCGAGCAAGGAGATGGATTTCTAGTACTGCCCCGGGAATGACAATCTTTTCTTTTCTCCATCTATTGGTGATATGAAGCAAGATGGCCGAAATACGCGACTCGACCGAACGTTGCGTCCTCATCATCGAGCCGGTGTCAAAACGCCTCAACGTGGCGCGTGGTAGATCTGTTTACGATGCGCTGGTGGCCATGAGTTTTCCCGTCGGTGCATTTTGCGGTGGTCGCGGGACATGTGGCAAATGTAAAATAAGGGTCTTGGAAACAGAAGGAAATCTTTCCCCTCCAACAGAACGCGAGATAAATAAACTCGGAATCCAATCGATCAAGGACGGGTTCCGCCTCGCTTGCCAAGCTGTCTTGCAAGGCGATTGCCGCGTGTATTTAACGGATGCCTTGCTCCCGAAAGGTAATCGAATACTCGTGGATAGCGACATGTCGCACTTGGGTATCAAGACCGAGGTAAAGATGAATCCATTTGTATTTTCAAGGCGAATTGTCGTCCCAGGTGCATCCATCGAGAAGCCAACTGCAGACGTCACGCGCCTTCTAGATGCATTGGAACAGGATTCTGATGGGAGACTTCGTGCCAGCATCGACGACGCGGGATATGATCTCGCCAAGGTCATTCCCGGCTTGTTACGACAATCGAACGGTAGAGTGACGGCATTTCTCCACGTTGATGCGAATGGCAAATCTCCTTGTTTGTTTGATGTCGTTTCTGGTGACAAGGGTAGTGCAATCTATGGCATCGCCATCGACATCGGCACGACTACCATCGTCGGTTACCTGATCAACGTGGTGTCTGGCGAGCAAGTCGCCATCTCCGCGATGCTCAATCCCCAGGTCGCTATCGGGGAGGACGTCGTTTCTCGCATTTCCTATGTGGCTCGTAACGGGGCGCAATCAAGAGCGCAAGCGCTCGTGGTCGGGGCACTCAACGAGATCATCGCAGACGCGTGCAAAAAAGGGAACGTTTCCCCATCAGACGTGCGTGATATCGTCGCGGTGGGTAACACGGCCATGCATCACCTTTTCCTCGGGTTGGACGCGCGGTACCTCGCCGTGTCGCCGTTCACCCCCGTTTTCAAGGCACCAGCAAATGTCCGTGCCCGCCAGCTTGGTCTCACTTGCAATCCCAACGCTAACGTGTACATGCCTCCTGTCATCGCCGGGTACGTGGGTACCGATACCATCGGCTGCATCGTTGCATCACGTATAGACTTGTTTGACAAATATACCTTGTTGATTGACATCGGCACGAACGGGGAATTGGTCCTTGGCAACAGAGCTGGTTTGATCACGGGCTCTTGCGCGGCGGGATCCGCGCTCGAGGGTGCCCAGATATCGTTTGGCATGAGAGCTGCCGAGGGATCCATCGAGGCTGTAAAAATAGATCCTTCCACCCTCGAACCAACGCTCCAAGTGATCGGAAACACGACCCCCATAGGCATTTGTGGTTCCGGGCTTGTTGATATAACCGCGGAAATGTTACGTGCCCGGGTCATCACCCGAAGCGGCAAGTTCAATACGAAATCCAAAGACATCCTGAAGAATCCCCGGATCACGAAGATGGGAGATGAATATTGCTATGTACTGTTCGATCCAGCCCTCGATTCGCATCGCATCCAGGGATTCGATGGAAAACTGAACGATGGCGCAAAGATCATCACTGTATCACAAGAAGACATCAGGCAGATCCAACTCGCAAAAGGGGCATTCCTTGTTGGTGCCTTGCTACTGCTCGAGAAAGACGGGAAGAAACCTTCCGATATCGAGCAAGTCATTCTTGCCGGGGCATTCGGCAGTTACATCAACAAGGAGAATGCACTGTTCATCGGCCTCTTCCCAGAGGTGTCCCTCGACCACGTGTATCAAATCGGGAACGCTGCAGGAATGGGTGCCCAGGTCTGCTTGAAAGACATCGGGTTGCGCCAGATCGCTAATGAAATCGCTTTTAAGGCCAGATACCACGAAATATCCACTGCACCGACGTTCCAGGTGGAGTACGCGCACGCCTTGTACTTCCCGCATTACAATCTGTCGTACTTCCCCAAGATTGCCTTGCAATACGAGAGCATCCCAATTAGATGACGCAACATGCACGTCCCCCGAATACCATTCCGGAACACCTCCAACAGTAATTCCCTTCTTGGAAGTCGGGAAAAAATATAAGTACATTGCCCGGCGTTCTATCTTCATTCGTGGATTGAACTCGCCTTGCGTGTTATAAATGGATGGATTCGAATCTGCCCCCGCTATAACTGATGCAATCGTTGCCGACATCGAGAAACACTTGAACCGGAGCAAGATCACCTATCAAGACGAGAAGATCTTGATAACAGGCGGAGCCGGCTTCCTTGGAAGTTATATCTGCGAGGTGCTTATTGCTCAAGGGGCAAAGAAGGTTATATGTTACGATAACTTGTCTTCTGGCCAAAAAGAGAACTTAGAAGGGCTGAGGGATAAGGAAAACTTCGTATTTCAAGCTCGGGATGCGACGGAACCCTATGATCCTGGCGAGCAAGTGGATGTCGTAATGCACATGGCCAGCAGGGCATCGCCCTTTGAATTCTCCCATTTCCCGATACAGATCTGGCGTAGCAATACTATAGGCACGATGAATGGACTGGAAGTGGCTAAAAAGTACGGCGCCACGTTTTTCTATTCGTCCACGAGCGAAGTCTATGGTGATCCAGATGACAGCCACGTGCCCACCCCGGAGAGCTACTGGGGGCACGCGAACCCCAACGGCCCGCGAAGTTGTTATGACGAGTCGAAGCGCGCGGGGGAAGCCATCGTCAAGGCCTACGAGCTCGAGCACAAGATCGACGTGAGGATCGCCCGCATCTTCAACACGTACGGGCCGCGCATCCGCGGCGGGCCGCGGTTCGGCCGGGTCGTGCCGAACTTCATCGAGCAAGCGATACTTGGCAAGCCCATCACGGTATTCGGCGACGGGAAGCAAACAAGAAGCTTCACGTTTATAAGCGACGAGGTAGAAGGTTTGCTCCGATTGGCCAACCCCGCCATGAAACAAGCCCGGGGCGAGGTCATCAACATCGGTAACGACAAGGAGGACACCGTCGAGGATCTCGCCAAGCTGGTCATCGGGATGACGGGATCCAAGTCCAAGCTGACGTATGACCCGCTACCCAAGGACGACCCGGCCCGCCGGTGCCCGGTTCTCGAGAAAGCGAAGCGCATCCTCGATTGGCAGCCCCGAACCCTGCTCGAGGACGGTTTGAAATACACGATCCCCTGGTTCCGGTTCAAGCTCTCGTCGTGAAGGCCGCGATGAAGAAGGCCTTGCTCCTCCCGTTCGTGTCGGGAAACGTGCGCGCGACGCGCGGGCTGCACGTGTATCCCTTCCAGCCAGTCGAGAGTGCTGCGAGCCGCGCGGTGGAAGCGTTCGGGTCGTGAAGATCCACGAGGTCGATCTTCTCAAAAAAATGATCGATGATCTCTTCTCCTTCTTCTGGATAGTACGAGCAAGAGCTATACACGATGTGCACCCCCTTCCAGCCATTCGTTTCGCACGCATTAAGCACGTCGTCAAGGATTTTCCTTTGCAGCGACGAGAAAAACGCGATGTCATTGGCCGATTGGCGTGCCTTCAGCTCGGGGAATGCAGCGAGGGAACCAGAGCCCGTGCAAGGCACGTCCAGCAGGATCTTGTTGGGTTCTACGCGTCGAAGGAATGCACCGAGCCGCGCGGCGTCCGATACGACCACGTGGATGGCCTTTCGTGCTTCGATGGGGAGTCGACGGGCGTTGGCCAATGCCCGGACGGGACTTGCTTCCATCGCCAGCAAGGTTCCCGATCCACCGCAGCGCCACCAGATCCCCGTGGTTTTCTGGAAGGGTGCCGCGCACGCGTCGATGATAACGTCGTTTTTCTCGGCATTCAAAGCCTCGAGAACCGCGATGCTTGCCCAGTCTTGGATCATGACGTCTTTCATATCTAGGATGGCTGACTCGACGATGCGACGCTTTGCGCCAACGAGGCTCGAGACTTGGAAAACGTTAGCGAATGTCTTGTCGTTTTGAAACGCGATGCCTTCATGTACCATGAATTTAACGAGTCGGCTCGAGATCTTTTCGTTCCTGGCCACGATGAAGAACGTCCCCGGGTCTTGCTGCACACGCAAGATGCGTTCAACGCGATCCGCTGGGAGCATCCGTCGGAGCCGCTCGACGAACGCGGACGGGTGCGAAAAGAGGATCGAGAGGCGTTCCACGGGATCCTTGTCACGTAAAAGCCTCGGGATATCCAAGCGGACGGCGTTGTGCACGAATGCCGACACGTTGCCTTTTATTTGCGATTTCAACGATTCGATCGATTCCAGGGCAATATCCTTCTCAGCGTCGGTAAACCGAGGAAACACCCCTTTCTCTATACGATCCTTGAACACATAAAAAATAATAGTAATATACAAGAAGTGCCGTTCCTCGTCTTTACCGGGCATGCCTCCGAGGTCATGGCTCGCGTTGATGGTGATGAAATTGAGAAGACCGTGATGCTGGATGATAGTGATGATATCACCAACAAGGCGTCTAATTCCTCCCTTGACCCGTCTTTCTTCACGAAACCGGGCGAGTACCAGATCTTGTTGCAACCCGTCGACCATTATTTCCTTGCATGCCCGTGCGACGAGCCATAGCAACTTCGGATCGCGGGGGAAAGAGGTCAATACCATGGATCATCAAGATGACAAAGCATTGACAGAATAAAGAAGCGAAGACAACCATACTTACAGAGCTGGTTAGGATATTATTCTCTCCTTCATTGAAACGATTGATAAGATGTAATGATTCTATCATGAATCACATGCTGATTGAGGTCGCATTTTATGGACGGGGCGGGCAAGGTGCCGTCACCGCCGCGAACTTGTTCGCGAAAAGCGGGTATATGACCGGGAAATTTCCACATATCATGGCATTCCCCGTGTTCGGGCCGGAACGTCGCGGTGCCCCCGTGTCGGCTTATTCCCGCATATCCAGCCACGAGATCTTCGACCGTGCCAGGATCTACAATCCTGACATCATCGTCATATTGGACGCGTCCATACTCAAAACGGCAAACCCGACCGGCACATTGAAGAAGGGTGGCATCATGCTCGTGAATACGAGCGACGATGTAGGCACGCTCCGGAAAAAATATGGCATACCAAGCGACGTGAAGCTCGGCCTTGTCGACATCGTCAAGATTTGTTTTGACATCAAGCTCTTGATAGGCAGCCACGTGCCGATACTCAATACGCCGATCCTTGGAGCCATCGCTCGCGTGCTCCCGGAAGTCTCGCTCGATACGATCGATGCAGCTATCAAGGAAAACTTCCCGAACGAGAAGGTCGCTGCGTTAAACATCGAGGGTGCGCGTCGCGCGCATGATGCCCTCGTCATAAGCTAACAAAAGGGTATGACCAATACATGGTTAACTCACGAGATCCAAAATCAACCATCGCCGCCGTGCAACACCCCACGGAAGGGGAAGCAGGAAACACAGGAACGTGGCGGACATTCAAGCCCGTTATCGACGAGCGCAAGTGTATATTGATGAAGAGCCCGAAGGCACGATGCCACAAATGCTGGCTCTATTGCCCAGAGGCGATGGTAACGCGCACGAGGCCACCCAAGATCCTCGAATATTGTAAAGGTTGCGGGATATGCGCCGCCGAATGCACACACAAGGCAATCACGATGGAGAAGGAATAATTATGGTTTCAAAAGGCAAATCAAAGGAAGTAGCCAAAGTTGAGGGCAAGCCCGCGGGAATAAAGGGCCGCGAAATTATGCTCATCACGGGTAACCATGCCGCATCGTACGCCGTTAAGGCATCGCGCGTGCAAGTGGTTTCCGCTTATCCGATAACGCCGCAGAGTCCCGTCGTCGAAAAGTTATCGGAGTTCATCGAGGACGGCGAGATGGACGCGCGGATGATCCGGGTTGAATCTGAGCAAAGTGCTATGGCGTCCTTGATCTCGGCCAGCACCACGGGAGTTCGGGTGTTCACCGCCACGTCGTCGCATGGTCTCCTTTTTATGCACGAACAACTCGCGTGGGCCGCGGGAACGAGGCTTCCCATCGTCATGTGCATCGTTACTCGTGCTATCGGTGCGCCGTGGAGCGTTTGGACCGATCACCAGGATGCCGTGAGCCAGCGCGACACGGGCTGGATGCAGATCTTCTGCGAGGACAATCAAGAAATCTACGACACGGTTATCGAAGCGTTCAAGATCGCCGAGGACGAGCGCGTGTATTTGCCCGTGGCGGTGTGTTTCGACGGGTATATCTTAAGCCACACGATTATGCCCGTCGAGCTGTTGTCACAAGCTGAAGTCGACAAGTTCCTCCCGCCGTTCAAGTCGCACCTCATGATCTCGAAATCTATGGACGATCCCATCGGCTTGAACCCCGTCACGGTGCCTGACCCGCGTGAGGGCTTCCCCGCGTATATGGAACTCCGGCACAGGATGCAGCAAGCGCTCGAAAGGTCCATCGCGGTCATGGAAGAGGCCGAAGGCCAGTTCGGGAAGCTTTCGGGCAGGAACCACGGCGGTGCAGTGCGCGGGTACCGATTGGATGATGCGGATGTTGCCATCGTCGGGATGGGTTCTTGCTCGAGCCAGGCGAAGACGGCGATCGAAGCTCTCCGAGCGAGCGGCATCAAAGCTGGCGTGCTCACGGTGCGGCTGTTCAGGCCGTTCCCGAAGCAGCGGGTCCGCGACGCGCTGAAGCACGTGAGCACGGTCGTCGTGTTCGACAGGGACGTTGCCTATGGCTTGGAAGGAGCATTGTGCGCAGAGACCAAGGTGGCCTTATATAACGCGCCGAAACCACCATATATCCACGGATTCATCGTCGGGCTTGGTGGCAGGGATTTCACGACGGATCACGTGATCCAGGGAACGAAAATGGTCGTTGCAATGGCAAAGAACAAGGAGATCCACGACGAGACCACGTGGCTCGGCCTGATGGAGGGCGAATGAGATGGAAGGCACATCCATCACGCGGGCCGACGAGCTTCCCGAAGAGGAATTGATGCTTGCGGGGAATCGATCGTGCGCCGGCTGCTCAATGAGCCTGATTTACCGCATGGCGTTGAAGGCACTGGGCAAGGACACGATCCTCACGGTGCCGGCGAGTTGCTTGACGGTATTGCATGGCTTGTATCACAAGACATCGGTCGCGCTGAACGTGATCCACACGACCTTCGAAACGACTGCCGCATCTGCTTCTGGCATAGTCGCCGCACTCGAAGTGTTGGGCCTTGACAAGAAGATCACGGTCGTCGGGTTTGCCGGCGATGGCGGTACGTCTGATATCGGGATCCAGGGCCTGAGCGGCGCTGCCGAGCGGAACACGAACTTCATCTACGCGTGTTACGACAACGAGATGTATTCCAACACGGGCACGCAGCGGAGCGGCCAGACCCCGTACATGGCCTACACGACGACGACCCCGCACGGCAAGATCGAACACAAGAAAAACATCCCCATGATAATGCTCGCCCACAACATCCCGTACATCGCCACGGCGTGTGCGTCGTACCCGCTCGATGTGTACAACAAGTTCAAGCGAGCCAAGCAGTTCAAGGGCACCCGGTACATCCACTTGCTCGCCCCGTGCCCGCCCGGTTGGGGATTCCAAACGGAAGAAACGATCGAGGTAGGGAAGCTTGCCGTGAAGACCGGCATCTTCCCCGTCTACGAGATCATCGACGGGAAGATGTTACTATCCAAGGAATCCGAACCATGCCTCGATCCTAAAAAACGCAGCCCGGTTGCCGATTATATGAAGCGGCAAAGCCGGTTCAAGCACGTGTCACAGCAGCACATCGATACATATCAAGAATACGTGAACGGCCAGTGGGATTTCATCTCCAAAATGCTGTGATCTGCCCCGTTCCTTTTCCTTTCTATCAAAAACCTCTTTTGTGAAAGGCTATTTGTTTTTACCATGAACCAAGAGATCGAACGGTACCTGGGGAGCATTGCCCGGGAGGTCAAGCTCGGCGAGGGCGCGGCCGGCATCAAGCGCATGCTGGTCGAGCTACACCGTAAGGGAAACGCGAGCATCCGGGACATGGCGGACGCGACCCGGTTGCCGCCGCCAGCCATTTCCCTGGTGTTGACCAAGCTCTCGGCAGACGGGCTCGTTCACAGGGATAAATCGGGCGCCCGTTTCACCGAGAAGGGGATGAAATACGTCGAAGCCGAGATGGGCATCTGGTCGCTGAGCACGGTGTCGTGCTACGCGTGCGATGGCACCGGGTACGAGCTGGATCCCGAAAAGCGCCATTCCCGGTTGTTCGAGCGGCTAGAGGCCATCGCCGAGGCACGGCCAGAGGTCGACGTGACGGTTGATCAAGCCATGTGCACGGTCGACACGCTCGCCAGGCGATTGCTCCTCCTCCACGCGTGGCACGCGTTCGACGGGAACGCTATCTTGTTCCTGGGCGATGATGATTTTGTCTCTATCGCGGCGTGTGCCCCGGAATTCACCGAGGACTATTTCATCACCGATCCGGGCATCCCCATCAAGCCCTTCACCGTCACGGTCCTCGACATCGATGCGAGGATCATCGATAAGGTCGAAGAGCTGGCAAGTCACGCCCTCGCGAGGAACCTTTCTACCGTGGTGCACGACTTGCGCAAGCCATTGCCCGCGGGCCTCAAGGATCGCTTCGACATCGTTTTCTTGGATCCCCCTTACACGCTGAACGGGTGCAAGCTCTTCCTTTCCCGCGCGATCGACGCCTTGCAAAAGAAAACCGGGTCTCGCGTTTTTCTATCGTTCGGTCACGTTTCTCTTGAAACGATGCACGAGATCCAGTCATTGATCGTGCAATCTGGTCTCGTCATCGAAGCCAGCTTCCCCGGCTTTAACCGGTACGAGGGTGGCAATATCATCGGAAACATGTCACAGATGCTCGTGCTCTGTGCTGGTGAACATGTGCATCCTGTCGTCCCTGCCGATACCGAATTCTCGAGCGAGATTTACACCGCGAGCCAGGAAACATGCAAGACTCGCACGCGCGATGAATGATGATGGGAAAGAAAAAACAACAGGACCTAGACTTCTTTCTTTTTCAAGTAATTCCTGTAGATGACACCCGCGAGGTAGGAGCCGACCGGGAACGCAAACAGCATCAACAAGCATGCTACCCACGTGAATTTCCTGCCGCCGGGCTTTTGTTTTATGACTAACACTGCCGCGATGGCTATGATCGCGACGAGGCCCCCATAGATTGCCACCACGGCCGCCTCCAGGTTGTAGATGTTGAGCCTGAGCCAGAACAATTCCTCGTCATTGACAAACTCCAGCGGGAGTATGTAAAAGGCAGGGATGTAGAGCGCCACGAACGTGCATGAGAATACAGCAAACAACGCGTTTAGAAGCAGTAATTGCCTGATCCCGGCGGCATCAAACAATGGTTTCATTTCATCAAGTTCCGCGCCTACCTTGTGGGCGAGGGAGATCTTGAGAATGCCAAAAAACGTGCCAACTGGGGGAATGACGATGCCCGGAATCGCGGAAACAGAGAGCAACACCTTTGGTAAGGACTTGTTCGTGATCGCACGACCCCACACGATGCAGTCCAGCACGAAACCCCCCACGCAAGCGATACCAAGCACGAGCATCACCAGTATCGTCGTGCTCGTGATGAGCGGCGCTGCGTAGTACATGTACATCATCGCCTCGTCGATATACGTGAATGCGGCCCAAATCATGACCAAAAGAGAGCCTCCGATCAAGTTACACCATGCGGACATCCCCGCAAGGTTCGCGATCTCGTCGCGTATCGGGGAGATCGATGGCTTGAACCTGCCCATCACGCCCACCCCCCGTTCATGTCGATCTTGACGTATGGCCGCGTGTTGATGAAATTGGCCAAGGCGATCGCCGTGGTCAAATTTCCTTTAAAGATGACGAAGGAATAATGCACATTCTTCACTGGATATGGATCCTCGTCGTCTGTTTCCTCATAATAACCGATCCAGTCCTGATCGGCAAGGAGCGCGACATGTCTGGCTGAATTATTTTTGATAATGGCGACTCCCGCTGCCTGGGAACCCAGGAATACCAGGCCGTTGGCGATAGGCAAGGCAAATGGTTCCTCCCCGTAGAGCGAGAACAGCATGGCACGATCATCGCAGAACGTCGGGCAGTACCAGATGGGATATGAGCTAGCCAGCTTCAAGCGGGAAGCAGTCATGTCGGGGATTTTGATGTCGACGGCTTGGTAGGGGAAGCCGCCCCACGAGCAGTTACTCACGGTCACGGTAGATGCCGACGTGTTCCCCTTGATTGTCAAACTCATTTCCACGGGCAAATCACCCAATCCAGAGCTGGTGAGAACTCGGGTCTCGTTGATGAAGGATGTGGTGATGTTCGAGAATGCAGCGGTTCCGGCACCAACGTACATGTTCTCCGTGTAGACCTGGACGAGGTTACCGAGTCCCAGCGTGCTGTTGAGTGATTGTAACACCTGGAGCGCAAGGAGCCTTGCCGCGTGGTTGTTGTTGCGCGAGTAATCCGTCTCATGAAGCACGTTATTCTCGATCCAGCCCGGTTCCCAGCCATACGCGTCGGTGCCTTGCGCCCGGAAGTAAAACTTGTAGGCATTCGTGAGTGTCGCGTTCAAACTCGTTCTCGTGGCGTTGTTGAGCATGTACCAGTTCGCCAGCAGGAGCGTACGCGTGGCCTTCAAGATGTTGCCCGTGCGCCACGTATCAGCCAGCTGGCTACCATCGTCGTTGTAGTTCGTCGCGTTGCCCTTGGCCGTGTTATGTCCCATCCACTTCCAGAGCCCGTTGGAATCCTCCCGGTTGATGCCGAATCCCGGCATGTCGCGCCACGTCGTCTCTGGCACGAACCGGTCGAGCATCGCATATTCATGTCGGTTGACCAGGGTGGTGACGTAATCGCTGATGGTCATCATCCGGTAGCCCGATTTTCGCATCAGATCCAGGTGAAGCTCGTGGGCGGCGATGAGTTCCGGCGCGGGAAGGTAGGCCTCCTCTCCTTGCCCCGTTCCCTGGCCGGTGAGCACGTTCCGCCCGGTCACGGTCTCGCCTGTCGCCAGGAATGTCCAGAAGTGGAAACCATCTTGGACGGTCTCTGGCACCCAGTTGTAAGGGAGGTAGTAGAAGTCCGTCGACGGGTCATTCCACAACCGCTGGACGAACAGCGGGTGCACCGGCTCGATGCCGTGCAATGCCAAGACGTGCGTGCCGACCATGCACGTGTCGAATCCGTATTGCTTGAAGATTGCATTGCCAAAGCCGGGAAAGGCTTGACTTTCCTGGAAAAAGCACACGCGCGGGAACCGGGTGATGTTCAATCCCAATAAAGTCTCCCGCGTGAGCGCGAGTGAGAAATTGACATCCTCTATCGTGAACGCGGTGAGCATCTGGTATGACCATAGCGGTGTTATGAGCTCACACTGGCCACGATTTATCTGGTTCTTGAGCATGTTGAAGATGGTACCGTTGTCGGTCAACGACATGTTTACAATCGCCCATGCTTGCAGTTCAAGTGTCCACGGCCAGTCCGGGTGTCGATCGTACATCTTGATGAGTTCCGGGATCGCGACGTTGATGATCGCGTCCTCGACTGCTTGGTTGCCAGCCCGGTATTCCGCGTTATAGTGATACAGGATCGTCGCGTATCTTGCTTGTCCAATATTGAAGTAGATGCCGAGCCCCGTCAAGAAACCGCTGAAAATAACCAACACGATCATGCCGTCACGGAGGGCACGCGAAAACGGCGGGGATTTAGCTGCTCTGGTCTGGTTTTCGTTCATGGGATACTAACCTCGTTATTAGATTAGAATATGGTTGCATTGGTGGTGGCGTTTTTGTACCTTACATGCACGATCCGAACTAAGTCTCGTTCCGTGCCGACTCCTCTCGTGATGGTTGTCGGCACGTGGCATCTTCCTTGTTGGCACACGCTGATTATGGAGCATTTCGATTCAATATTTAGTCCAGGCAATCCATTTAGGAACAATAACCGGTTAGGGAGTATTGTTGATCTGCTTATGTGGTGAAGTGTCATGGTAGCAATGCTAGCAACGAGAAAAAGCCGTCATGTCTCTTTTTTTAGCTGGTGTATGATAATGTTGGTCATAATTTGCATTTCAGGAATAATTAACCAACCAGCGAATAAAGGGAACAAAATTCAAGAGCGTGCAAATCCTTCAGGAACGATCACCACGTCGAACGAATTCCAAGGAATAGGAAACGAGCTTCAAGGGATCGCGACCGCGAACTATCAAAAATCGCAGAACGGCATAACCACCACCAACACGACGACGACCGATATCCCCCTCTTTATCGACGATATGCACGGGTGGAAAGGCACCCGGCTGAACGGGAACGTGACGAACATAAAGGACACGCGGGATTGGGTCTCGGGCGGGTCATATCTCGATTCTTCCTTGTCTGTGCTGGACAGCACGGCAACCCGGGTCTATTACAATTACTGGTACCCCAGCAACACGACTTACTTCCCGAACCAGAACATGTCCACCTCCCGGCAAGTCATCTCGATCGAGAACGCGAGGGCCATCCGGATCCATTTTCAACAGATCACCTTGAGCAGCAGCCAGGATACCGTTCGCGTGACCAACATGGAAGACACGACCATTTATTTCTCGGCGACGACCACTCAATCGAATGTATACACGAACTGGATCGAGGCGTCGCAAGCGTACGTTGGATACACGAGCAATGCCAACGGCGAGAGTATCAATGGATATATCATAGACCACATACTCTACGTTCCTGCGAACGAAACCATTTCGGCGCTCGTGGAGAGCCCGCACCCGTATCCAGCAAACAAAAATGCAAATCCCGGCTGGGTTTTGCAATCCGCGATTCCAGCAAGACGATATATGCGGGCCCATTTCTCCTTGTTAGATATCGAGGCCGAGGGATGGGACTATTTGCAGCTGTATAACAACCAGTCCTCGCTCTATTACACGTATGATACTGCCTACGGGACAAGAAAAATCGAGACCCGCGACCGGTGGACGCCGTGGACGGCTACCAACACGATCTCGTTCAACTTGACCAGCGACGCTACCTATCAATATGATGGCTTCATCATCGACAAATACCAGCTGTCCACGACCGATCCCGCTCAGTTCGCTGCGAGGGCGTTACAAATGAACGTGGATATTCGCTGGCATAACTACGAGGTCAATCACCCAATAAGCCTCAACCAGCTTGCGCTCCAGCAAGCATCGGCGAGGTACATGCGGATCAACTTCACGCACGTTAACTTCGAGGACGGGCGTGACTATCTCTTATTATTCGACAACAACTCGCGGTTCTTGATGGATTTCACGGGTGACCACAGGAACGTACTAACCCCTTGGTTCTACACGAACCGCATCACGATCGCCTACGTGTCTGATGGCACAAACGTTGCGGAGATGCCTGCTGGTCTCGGGGCCCGGATTAAATATTACGAATATTCATCATCGAGCTTGAACTTGAATCCCCGCAAAAGCTCTTGGAATTATGAATCCGATTATTATTCAACGCCAGGCCGAGCATCCGGGTACCCCACCATCCGGGACGGCGAGCTGGGACTTGGATTGCAGATCGATGGTATCGACCGGCATGGAACATCGTCCTACGAATACATGCGGTTCTCGTACGAGCAGTCTGACACGTCCGAGTTTAACCAACTGATATCCGTGCCTCGCGGAGCGATCATGGACGCGTACTTCTCCTTGGACTACTATCCGGATAAGGTGATGGGTAGCAACGATTTCGAGCTCTACGTCGCGATCAATGGCACGGTCATCTTCTCCCGCGGTTTCTTGACGATGGGGCAGAACCCGCGGGCATGGCAGTCGACGGGGAACATCGGGATGGCCTTGTGGTCGAACACGAGCGTGCTGTTTTCAAGCATGGACGTGGATACCGTTTTGAAGTTCCAGGTGGGTATCCGGTTCAACCAACCAACGTCGATCTCGTTCAGTTACTTCAAGGATTCAGACCGCCAACTGGTAATCGTCGACGACATCAAGCTGGTGCTCGTGACCGCCGCGAATGCAACCCAAGCAGGTGTCAATTTACGAGCGAACGGGACGTCCATGACCGGCTCGACGACTGGCCCATGGGGAAGGGCGTCATTCCAGCTCACGGGCAACTGGCTCTCGAACCCGTTGAACGTCACTTTCAGTACCGCGTCCCCCTCGATCTCGTTCGACGTGAGCATGGTTCTTGATGTGCAAGCCTCCATCACGTCCACCTGGGCGCAAACGTTTTCTAGCAACGGCTCGTTATATGTAGTCCAACCTGATGCAAATGCATCCTGGTCGTGGTACGAGAACGTGTACATCCCCCCGGGATACCAGGATTACTCATTGAACGTGAGCAAGCCAACATCGAGAATCATAGATTTCGTGAAGGACCCGACGGGCACGAGCACGCTGTACAGCGGCGGTTCAGAAGGATCCCGTTGGTTTTCATTCTCCACGTCATTCCCCGGCTGGTACAGTATCGGTGCCCACTCCAGGAACTATTTCGACCCCGTGCTGCTCTCGAGCAACAACGCGATATGGACGAGCAGCCTCTCGTTCGTGAACATGCAGCAAGCTTATATATCCACTCCGTTCCATGTTCCGCTGTCGCAGCCTTCTGGGAACGGTACCCTCCTGCTGAGAACCCCCGCAGGCGGGATATGGCTTTCGCAGCCATTCGTGGTCGCGAAAACCACGAACGTGACCCGGGGACCATTCACCTTCGGCCCCTTGAACTCCACCGGGGGTGTTTATTCCGGTTTTTCTGTATGGGAGAATGGAACAGAGGTCGGGTTCCGCGAATTTTTCATCACGAGCACGCACTCGTCCCGGTTGGAAATCTTCTACCCAATCGAGGCCCGGATCGACAACACGACGACGCAACTCGTGGATTCGCTCGTGCCGGTTCGCATCGTGTTTAATGACACCTTCTCGAACAGTATGATCCCTGGCGCGACGATTGCTGGCTCGTTGAACAGCACCCCCGTCTTGAACTTCGCGTTCACTGAATCGACCCCCGGCATCTACGACTACGCGCTGGAAACCACGGGGCTGTTGGAAGGCAATTATTTGCTGCAAATCTCCGCGACCAAGGCCGGTTACACGACAGTCGCGCGCAACATATCAATGGTTCTCGATGTCGACACGCGGGTCGACAGCTTCACGAGCTTCCAGGAGGTGCAGCACGGGCTCAATGCCAGCATCTCGTTCCACTATCATGATGTCATCCGTGATGTTGGAGTTACCGGGGCAACTGTCTTGGTCTCCTTCTCCGGGGCGGATTATTCGATCGCGGACCAAGGTGGCGGGAACTACATGATCTCCCTCAACACGACATCGTTTGGCCTTGGAAACCAGCCATTCACGTTGGCAGTCCAAAAAGCGTTTCACGAGACCTTGGTGCTCTCTGGATCGTTTGTCGTCATAAGAATGGCTACCCACGCGGAAGTGCACAACGGCACCCTCGCCGGCTATGTCGGAAACCCGATAGGCCCTTATCTCGTCAGTTTTTATCATCCGGATTATCCTGCCACCCTCCGCTTCTCCGCCGCGACCTTCACTGTATACCTGGACAGCAGCTTGACTGCGATGCTAGCCCCCTCGAATTATACCATTATTAACCTTGGAGATGGGCAATACGCGATGTCAATCTCGACGGGCAGCACCACGCCGTTGAACGCGCCTGGAATAAGCAACTTGTACATTGTCGTCGGCAACTCGTCATTATCGTCGTTCTACCTCGCCAATGACACAGCTTCAATCCTTTTCATATTGAATGCCCGTCCGGTCACCCATTCCCTTTTGTTGAACAGCACGAATGTCACATCGGAGGCAAGCTTCTCCGTGGGGATACAAGAGGACTTTTTGCTGAACATAACCGTGAAAGACGTGCTTTCCAGCTTGTGGGCAACGAGTTACTCGTTCTTGTACAATTTTTCCAACGGCCACTCGGGCACGTTTACGCTCCAAGGGAACAGCTACGTGGCGCTGGTGAACCACACGGATCTCTCTGGCGGGTACTTCACGTTGCGCATCTCGGGGATCTCGACCACGCACGAGGCGTTGGCAGTTCAATATATCGTGTCTGTGCAAATCATTACAACATACGTCGAGGGGTTCGTGAACTACCAGCTGCGGGAGCACGGCACGAACGCAACAGTCACTTTCCATTACCACGACGCCGTGCACGACACGGGCATACCGGGTGCGACGGTCGTGGTGAACTTCGCGGGCTTCGGCGTCATGGATCCATCTGATTACACGCTCATCGATGGGCTGGATGGCGACTACACATTCAGTATCAACACGACGATGTTCGGTCTCGGGTCGCACGCTTTTTCTATAAACGTGAGCCGGCCTTATTATGGGGGCCATATCATGAGCGGAACGCTAGAGGTCATGTCCAGGCTTTCTACACTCGCGGTGCTCAACGCGTCGATAAGTGGATTCATCGCAGATGACATCGGTCCGATTGCCTTGAAATACTATCATCCCGACTTCCCGGCCGCTTTGAACTATACGCAAGCATCATTCTTGCTTTCAACGACCCCGTCCTTCACGCAACTTGTCGATCTTGCCGGATACACGCTCGTGCTCCTGCCAAGCGGGATCTTCAACCTATCCTTGAAAACAAGAGCCGGGACGGCGTTCGAGACGGCGGGTATCAAGACCTTGTACATCCGTGCCGCGAACTCGTCTGCATCGATGATCCACATAGCGAATGCCACGACGACGTTTTCCTTCATCATCTC
Source organism: Candidatus Sigynarchaeum calidifontis (assembly GCA_030587475.1). Classification (GTDB taxonomy): domain Archaea; phylum Asgardarchaeota; class Lokiarchaeia; order Sigyniarchaeales; family Sigyniarchaeaceae; genus Sigyniarchaeum; species Sigyniarchaeum tengchongense. The sequence continues at coordinate 8,021 of JAUQYZ010000181.1, read as the reverse complement.
TTTGCGGCCGCTCACTGTCGGTATCCACTTGAATGGTATGAACATCACGGGCACGAGTTCCATCACCGCCAACATAGGCCAGCCGCTCGTCATGAACGTGAGCCTCACGGACGAGGTAAATCACTCGATCGCCTTGCTATCCCTCTCATATAACATCACGAACGGGCCTTCGGGTTCCTTCGTGCTACTTGCCGGAAACTATACTAGAAACCTCATGAGCGGGAATTTCACTACCGGCGTCCAAATTCTGTCGATCACGTCGATTTCATCGATTTACGAGTATTTCTCACGGGTGTTCTTGATCACGATCATCCCGCGCCAGTTTACCCTCGATGTGCGGGTGAACGGATCGTTGTTGAGCCAGAACGGCATTGTATCCGTGATTTCCGGTGCATATTGCGAGCTGGAGGCAAATTATACCGATGACATCTCACACAGCCCACTATTCGGCGGGATGGTGAATGTAACCATTGATGGTACGCCCGCGGCCTCGTTCATCATCAACTCGACATCCGCGAAGTTGCTCATTAACACGACCACGATCTTGCCGGGCTTTCACAGCGTATCCGTGCTTGCAATGTTATCCAATTATTCCACTGAATACCTTGCCTTCACGCTGGAGATCACGAGGCGCGCCCTCAGATGCAACGTGACGTTCGACGGGATCGCGTGGGACGGCATTTCGCCCGTGGACGCACGGTTAGCGGACATGATCGTCATGAACTTTACCATGATCGACGAGGCGACCGGCTCGCTCGTCCCGTCCAGCAATGTCACCTTGTCGCTTCCATCGAACATCGGCGCGTACGCGATCGTCAAGCATTTGAACAATATCACCTTGTCTTTTAATTCATCGGCCATTGGCATTGGTCGGAAATACGTATCGTTCTTGATCAGCAGCCCGAGATACACCACCATCTCGCTCGGCGTAGTGATAGACATCCTCCCGATACCTATTAACATGTCTGTCTCGAATAACCAGACCTATTTCGAAGCAAAGCCGAATGGTTCTTTGCGCATTTCCATCAATCTTATGGCTGCTGGCGGCCAACCGATGACCGAGGCCAGCGTCTCGTATTCGTGGGTTGGGGGAATCGGCACATTCGAGGATATGCACAACGGTACCTACCAAGCCTCCATCACGATGCCGATCACCGAGGGGCTCTATCCCGTCAGCATCTTCGCGTACATCGACGATAACCACACCGTCGCGACGTTTTCTCTAAGCATTCTCGTGAAACAGCCCAGGCTGTCCAACGAGGCCGTCATCACAAATATTATCATCGTGGCAATCATCGTTGGCGTGTTTTTCGTCCTCTTCTTCGTGCTCTACTTGCGACCAAAGATAATCAAGCGACGCCTCGTCCGGTTCGAGGATATAAAATCCTGCACCGTGCACAAGGGGCCGATAAAGGAGGGGCTGACCTATGTTTGCCCGACATGTGGCAGCATCTATTGCACGAAATGCGCCCAAGCATTGTTCAACAACAACGACCCTTGCTGGTCGTGCGCGACTCCGATACAGCCATTCGCTGTTTCCTACCAGGAGGACTGGCGAAAGAACCTGCAGTACTTATTGATCTACCAGACTGGCTCTCCTGACCCCATCTACGAGCAATCGTTGACCACCGAGGACGTCATGATGCCGGAGATGCTCAAGATCCTCAAGAAGTCTATTACCAGGCACGTTTCAAAACCAGCAAAGAAAACGAGCGTGATCGACGTGCAAGAATATTTCAATTCCAAGATATTGTTCGGCAGAGGCGATTTCATCACGATAGTGCTCGTCTCACGCATCGATTCCTCGTTCATACATGACAAGATGAAAGAGTTCCTGGAAAACTGGGAATTGAGCTTTTACGACAAGGACGCGGGCACGTGGAGGCCGGATGCCCGGGCCAAGTACGCGACAAAGACACGGTTTATGATCGACGGGATGTTCGCGAAAGAAGAAGATGTGAAGGAGGATCCAAAGAAAGGGAAAGGAAAGGGCGATTACGTGAACCCCGACGACATCGTGCACAAGGCTCCAAAGCCGAGCCCTCAAAAACAAAAGGAGTCACACCCTGCACCCGATGCAAAGGCATCGAACCGCGAAAAGGAAGAACAGACCACGTTCATTCCGGTCACCTACCCGGCGGCATCAGAAGGGGAATCGCTAGACATCATACCTGAAAAACCGTCTCGACCCGGGTTCGATGCCGCAGAGGAGATAAGGGATTTCCTCGCCTTATCCAACCCCGAACCCGAACCTGGAAGCATAACAAGCACGGAAAAGGCGGGCATGAAGGAAGCCCAAGCCAAAATGGAGCCACCGGCGGAAAAAGAAGGAAACGATGAATCCCAAAAAGAGTAATTCACCTCATACCCGATCTATTTCCTATTTTTTTGCCAATAATGGCCATTCGAGAATATTTCTGATAGAAATTCGAGGAAAACTCGCAGTTTTAATAGGCTGATCCTATCCAACGCTGGTTAAGACAAAATCACCTGGTGAAACGTATGTTCTTGCAAGAGGAAATCGCCCCCGTCCCCGACTGGAACGATATCAATTTGATCATCCGGGATCTCCGAGGCGTGATGGACGCCATCGACGATGGCGACCCGGTGAACCGGAAGCTGCGTCCAGCGATCGCGAGAACTATTGCCAAGATGCGAGAGGAGAAGACTCGCGAGAATCAATTACGTATGGCACGGGATCTCACGCGGCAACTCCGCAACTTCCACCTCAAGGATGGCGGCGTGCTCGGGGACTTCCAGCTCGACGATGTTCTCGAACGCCTCGCCTTTATGACGGCGTGACGAGGCGATTCCTAACTTATCTTTTTAGATCTTTTTTACTCCCCCTTTGAGCTCGTGAAGGTGGAGGGCGTGCATCGCGATGCTGGCGGCGCATGCCATGTTCAAGCTATGCGTCGTCCTGGCCATCGTTATATGGACGCGAGAGGCTGTGGGAAATTGATCCAAGGGAATGCCGGTAATCTCGTGGCCGACGATGATGATGGGATTAGCCGGCCAGTTGAAAACATCGACATCCTCGCCTTCCTTGCACTCCAGGAGCACGGGCTCGTAGTAATGCGTCGTGATGAATTCTTTAACCGAACCTAGGTCTGGCAAGCACGTCAATTTAAGGTTCCCGGCGAGATCCACGAGATTACGCTTCGCGACCTTCTTGATCCATTCCTCGTCGAGCCGGTTCTTTCCGGCGATCACGAAGTCGTTAAAACCGAAGCCATCCGCCGTGCGCATGACTGCGAGCACGTTTATTGTGTATTTCCAGCTCGTGAGACATATTCCCTTGGGCATCTTCGCTAATGACCTCCAGCGAACAGAAAAAAAACAGTTATAGGAATGATTAATAGACCAGCAAGCCCTTGATCTTGTCCATGACGTGCACCATTACTTTCTTGAGATCATCGTGAGGCACGTCGGTACGGCCATAAAACTTCTCGTGCACGTTGATGGGTTCTCCTATCTTGACCGTGAGTTTCTGGTTGAAGTTGGGTAAACGTGCGCCTTTCGGCAAAATACGGTCGGTTCCCGAGATGCCGACGGGCAAAATGGGTACTTTTGCCTCGATCGCAAGCCGGGCAGCCCCGGTATGGGGATCGAGGAATCCGTACTCGCCATGGTTCGTCGTACCCTCGGGGTACATGCCAACAAGCTCGCCCTGGCGCAAAAATTCCATGGCCTTGTTATAGGCCTCCTCGTCATGCTCGCCACGCTTTACTGGGAAGGCATAGCACCACCGGATATAGGCAGTGACGAGATGCATATCGAAGAGTTCTTGCTTTGCCATGACATGGATGCGGCGGCGGGTATAATGCGCGAACGTGACGCAGAAGATGATCGGGTCGAACAAGCTCTGGTGGTTAGAGCAGACGACCGCCGGGGTCCCGTCCGGTGGCACGTTGTCGCTGCCGTAGATCTCGAATCCGAAGAGGTTGTGGGTGATGGCCCACCAGAGCGTGTCCTGGGACAAGTAGAACGGGTACTGGATCTGGTTGGTGAGGCCCGCGTTCTCGACCATACGCAAGGTCTCGTTGAAAATCTTGCCCACGGGCTTGAGGACGGCGCCCGTGAGAAATTTCATGAACGGGTTCTCCTTCTTTTCCTTTGACCCGGCAGATTCGGGCTGGGAGTCCCTGGAACCAGCCGGGGGCTTTTCTTTATCGGGCATAATGCTCTCCTCCTAAATAGCAAGCGGGTTCACATAAAGGTTCTCGCGAATAGGGGCGATTATTCGCCGAAGGCTGATCGATTATGACGTTATTGTGCCTATCTCCATGAGTCGCAACCACTCTCGCCATACGATTCCCTCGAGGTGGAGTATGAAGCCTCAAATAGCCACGGAGCCTCAATGCTACTATTAACAGCCGGACGTGAAAAGCAATGTTCCATACATGGAGCATCCCCGTGCTCGCCATGTTCGTCGTGTACGGCTCTTTCATCACGCGGCACGCGGTGAAGATCAAGCGCACCACGGATCCAAAAGTACTCGAGTTCAAGGACAATTCCACGTTTTTCAACGAAATTTTGCTTGCTGGCCTGTTTTTCGCCTCGGGAGCACTGTGGCCATTCATTTACGAACCAACGGGCGCTTCGGAGCAGGGGATCGAGCTGCTCTACGTGGCGTCGACGCTGATCATCGTGGCCATCAGCGCGAACTGGTGGGCGCAGGGCACGTTCAACTACTTCAGGTGCAAGCTGAACCCCGCGGAGAAGCGGCGGCGCCTCGACGAGGAAGCGGCCGTGCTGAACAAGTACCGTGAAAAATACGAGTACGACCTCGGGGTCGACGTGAAGCGAAAGATCCTCCACTTGCTGCCCGGCCTTGTGATCGTGGTCATCGAGCTCGGGTCATTCCTCATCGAGGGATCCACGACGCTATACGCCGATGCGGGCATCAACCGGAAGGCATTTGCAGTCTTCGGGGAGACGACGATTGCCTACATCTTCGTGTTCATGATAGCCTACGCGGATTACCTGCGCGTCTCCGATTATGCCCAGCTGCCCACTTGGGCGAAGCGGTGGTTTTTCTCGTCGGTGAAGCGGTCGGAGATGAAGACGTTCGTGTCGTCGTGCGCGCTGGTGCTCACCTTGACGCCGTTCCTATTCGCCCCCATCCAGGTGTTCGTGAGCGTTGCCTTCGTCTCGTCGCTCGCGGACGCGGCGGCTAACCTGATCGGCCGCAAGTTCGGGAAGCACAATTTTCCCAAGGGCTCGCCGAAGACGGAGGCTGGCTACATCGCCGGCACGGGCAGCGCGTTCTGCGTCGTGCTCGTGTTCTCGCAGATGTTCAACTACACGGCCATGCCGTTGCTGCGAATATTTTACATCGCGTGTGCCGCTGCGGTCATTTTTTTCGTGATCGACGCGTTTTCGAAGAATGTTTCTGACAACATCCTCAACCCGCTGTTAACCGGGGCGGCGATGATCGCGGTGCTCTTCTTCTTGTAATGTGCGTGGGCAGGTGTGCCGTTGAAAGGATGGTTCAATTCTTGTGCTGCGGGATGCGGAGGAATGCCTTCAAGAGCTTCCCGAGTTTTTGAAGGTTGTTGAGCCTATGACCATCGAGATGAGCGAGATACGCTGGAAAATCCTCCACTGGTTTGATTTCTTTTGCCTTCTTCACGAGCTGGATGGCCCCGGGCTTGCAAGTCGGCACGCACACCCCGCACCCGATGCACCGGGCGAGCTTGACGTGGGCTTTCTTGTCCTTCACCACGATTGCCCCCATCGGGCACCGCTTGGCGCAGGTCCCGCAGCCCACGCAAGTATCCTCGTTCACGTTGGAGTGAAAATTGCTCGCTGCGAAGTCCACCGGCCGGGGCACCGCCTTGAGCAGCTCGAGAAACCCGCAGCAATCGTCGCAGCAAGCGCAGATAAAGTTTGGCCGCGCCGTGTTCTCTGGCTGGAGCACCAGCCCTTCTCGCTCGCTCAGGCGGGCGATCGCCAGCATCTCCTCCTTGGTCTTCCTCGTCACGTAACCGTGTTCGATGCCGAACTCGGCGTAGTCGTTGAAAGCCATACACGTGTCCCTCCGGGCCGTGCGCTTGCACGGGCGGCCGTGCATCTCCTTGTCCACCTTGCAAATGCAGTCCAGCACGCCGCAAGCATTGCTCTCCTCGATAATTCTCTCGAGCTGATCGTACGTCGCCACGCTATGCTCGGTCGTGATGCTTGCCTCTATGGGGATCGTCCTGAACGCGCGCTTGTCGATGGCCAGCATCTCGATGCCGAAGCGGGAGTGGGTGTACTCCGAGCACGTTTCCAGGAAAGCCCTGGTCAAAGTCCCCTCCTTCATGTGCTTCGCGCAAGCGATCTCGTACATGCCCGCCACGAACGGGTGCAGGGAATACTTGAGGGTGCCGCCGCGCCTGGCGGCGAACACCGCGCCTTTATCCGCGAGGCGCTCGAGCCGCTCGTCCAGCTCGGCGGCCGTGGGAAGAGGATCCCCGTGGGATCCCGATGCTCGCCAACGATCGAGGATCTCCGTGGCCGGCCTCGGGACATGATCCAGGTGCAAGGCAAGGCGGGCCTCGTCTGGGTTGAAGAAATACTTCAAGATCTCGACCTCCACGCCGGATATCGTCTTGGGAAACCGCACTGGCATGGTGTCGAGGTGCTGCTGGAGGGCCCGGTACGGGTCTGGGGATGGTGGGGTCATGAACACATGTTCCCCTTGGAACCTAAAAAACGTGCCGCTGCGGCTCTGGCGCTTTCACTCCGATCGAACCTACCTAGATGACCCTGTCCATTCCAACTCGTGTATAGATGTTCACAACGTATTTGTTGGAGATGGATGCACATACATTGGCATCAAACATGCTATTGGAACCTGAGATCTATAAGCTGGAGGCGATGGAATTTAAGCCAAGCGATATTGACAGCGGTCTATTTATAATGACATCGGGATCGTACCTCCGCTGATGAAGTCTTGCATTTTACAAGGAACTCTCTGACCACGGCGACTTTATCCTTGAAATGTTCGTAGTACGTGTTATGCGTGCATTTTTCATGCAAAAACTTCCAAAGATCCTCTGCTGGGTTTAGGTCAGGCGAGTACGGGGGAAGAAATATCAATTCCAACTTCCACGCGACGAGTTTTAAAAAGGGCTTGAGCAACTTGGCGTGATGTGACCTCGCGTTATCGATAACAAGATAGATCTTGCGCGCGTGGGCATGCGTGCGTATTACATGCTTGAGAAACGCCAGGAACACGACTGCTGTAAGCACGGGGATGAACATGGCGGTCACGACCCCCGTCCTTGGCTCCACTACGCCAATTACATCTATCTTTTCACGGCCTCCTTGGCGAGGTATCGTCGGCGTCTGGCCTTTCAGGGCCCATATCTTTATCCGGGAAGGCACGGCTTGGATGCCGCACTCATCACCGAAGAGGAGGACGTCCCCTTCCTTCATGCCGTCGATTTTTTTTTCAAATCGGCCTTGAACTTCTCCTGCTTCACGGGATCGGCCTTCGCGGCCTTCAACTCGGGGCGTTGCCGGGTAAAGCCCAGCCTTTTGATTAATCTCTGCGCCCAGCGAACGCCGATGTGCTTGCCAAAGCGTTTCTCAATGTGATGGACCACGCCTTTCCCATCCCAGACCAAGAAATCGTAACCAAACTCGTGCGGGTTCTTGATGATGTCCGCTTTCAAGATCTCTTTCTCGTCACTCGTGAGGCAAGACTTCTTGCCGGGCGGGGACTTCCGTTTCAGGCCCTCCATCCCTGCCGCATTGTACGCGGTCGCCCATTCCCGTGTCGTGTTCCGGCTGAGGTGGAGCGCGTCGGCCGCCTCGCGGGTGTTTTTCCCGTCCAACATCATGGCGATGACATGGTATCTCTCCTTCATTCGCCCGTCGTGCTCTTTCTTATAGAACGTCCATATTTCGTCGGCCGTGTGGTCGATGCAAGTGATCCCGATTGGTTGCATGAAAGAAGAAGGCGCGACGGCGAATTTATCCGTTTTGGTGCAATTTTAAAGTGCCGAGACAGGCTTTAATGTCCGTGTTTC